>NZ_JBWDLI010000007.1:0-137005 GCF_056238625.1 Colwellia sp. F1 | reverse complement strand
ATGTGAGAGTTCAAGTCTCTTGACCCGCACCATTTCAACACACTAGTTCAAAAACCCCTAGGCGGCATTGTAGACGCGCTACTTATGTTAGAAAAATACGTTCCAGTCTCGCTATCACTTTATGTGAAAGTTCAAGTCTCTTGACCCGCACCATTTCAACACACTAGTTCAAAAACCCCTAGGCGGCATTGTAGACGCGCTGCTTATGTTAGAAAAATACGTTCCAGTCTCGCTATCACTTTATGTGAGAGTTCAAGTCTCTTGACCCGCACCATTTCAACACACTAGTTCAAAAACCCCTAGGCGGCATTGTAGACGCGCTGCTTATGTTAAGAAAATACGTTCCAGTCTCGCTATCACTTTATGTGAGCGTTCAAGTCTCTTGACCCGCACCATTTCAACACACTAGTTCAAAAACCACTAGGCGGCATTGTAGACGCGCTGCTTATGTTAGAAAATACGTTCCAGTCTCGCTATCACTTTATGTGAGCGTTCAAGTCTATTAACCCGCATGATATACAGCACCTAGAACTGCACACTCATTAAAAGGCCAACACTCAACCTAACTCAGGCTAAATTGCTTAAGCGATAAAGTATATTTTCACGGTTCGTACAGCAAGTGCACAAGTGGTTATAAGGCAGTTAGTTAAAGCAACGGTACAAAATGTGTACCAATTTCTGAACACTTCAATGGTAATTTTTCCTCTAATAAGCTTATCACGACTAGTGTGTGTAATTATGAAGTGGTAAGGTTCGCGCAAATAAATAAAACCATTATATAAATGAGGAAATAGACATATGGCTTTTTTTGATCTGCCTGACTTTGACGATCACGAACAAGTTGCTTTTTTTAGTGATAAAGCATCTGGCCTCAAAGCAATCATTGCTGTTCACAGCACAGCATTAGGGCCTGCTATTGGTGGCTGTAGAATGTGGGATTACGTTAGTGATGAAGAAGCGCTTGTTGATGTTTTGCGTTTGTCTAAGGGGATGACATATAAAAATGCTATGGCGGGTTTAAAAATGGGGGGCGGCAAATCCGTCATTATTGGTGATGCTAAAAAAATAAAGTCTGAAGCCTTATTTCAAGCTTTTGGCAATGCGTTAAATCAATTAAACGGGCGTTACTATAGTGCTGAAGATATTAATATAAACACCTCAGATATTGCTGTTGTAAACAAAACTAGCACTTTTGTAACAGGCACAGAAGGGAAAAGTGGCAACCCTTCTCCTTTTACCGCCCTAGGCACGTTTTTAGGCCTAAAAGCCTGTGTAAAACACAAACTTAACCGTGACGATTTAAGTGGGCTAAAAGTTGCTGTACAGGGCTTAGGAAGTGTCGGATATGGTCTTTGCCAACACTTACATAAAGCAGGCGCTAAACTTTTTGTTACCGATATTAATCAAACAGCGCTTGAAAAAGCCGCTAGTGAATTAAATGCTACTGTTGTCAGTTTAACTGAGATATATGATCAAGACGTTGATGTGTATTCACCATGTGCGCTAGGTGCTAGCATTAATGATGATACAATCAATCGATTAAAAGCTAAAATAATCGCAGGCTGTGCGAATAATCAGTTAGCACAAACGCGTCATGGTCAAGCTTTGGTCGACAAGGGTATTTTATATGCCCCTGACTATATAATTAATGCCGGCGGTATTATTAATGTGTCTTTTGAAGATGATTATCATGTCAAAAAAGCCACTAAAAAAGTAGAAGGCATCTACGACACTTTACTTGATGTTTTTAAAAAAGCCGACGAGACAAACCAACCCACTGATATCGTTGCTGATGAAATGGCGCGTGAAATAATTAACAGTGCTAAAATGGCGAGCAAATAAAAATTATTAACGCTGGTAAATATCTAATAGCTTTACCCTAGCCCTACAATATAGCTATTAACTAGTGAAGGCTTTAGTGGTAGAGTTTAGACTAACTATTTAATATTGACTCTAGTAGACTCCTAAAGGGGATAAAAATGAAATTAGCTTCAACAAAAATCATCGCCGCTTGTGCGCTTATGGTCGCCGCTAATGGCGCTATAGCGAACACTGCACAATCAGAAAAACATGCTAACAAAGCAACGGATTTGCGTCATTCTGTTTTTACCTTACTGGGTGCCAACATGGGCACATTAGGTGCTATGGCAAAAGGAAAGATACCACTTGATGCAAAAATTGTAGAAAGAAATGCAACACGCATTAACCAAATATCTTACATGCTTGATGATTACACAAAAACAGATACTAGTGCGTATAAAGTTGATACCGCTGCATTAAATAAAGTGTGGACTGAGCGCAAAGCATTTGAGAAAAGAATAAATGATTTAACCACAGCGTCAGCAAAATTAGTTAAAGCATCAACTTCGGGTAACGAGTCTGCAATTAAAGCCGCTATTGGTGGTGTTGGCAAAACCTGTGGTGGTTGTCACGACGACTTTAAACAAGATTAATACCTAGTTAACGAGCTCATTCATAACCGCTCGACTTAATATGAAAGGCCTGAATTTACAATTCAGGCCTTTTCACTTAATGTGTCGTTTAATGTATTCTACTCTAGTGCGGCGATACGGTTTAAAAATAAAATTCTTCTACGGGCACATTTAGTACTAATAACCAATATAACAATGCTACCACCAGTAAAGCAACCACGAATGCCAACAGTAATTTTGATGACTTAATTCCGTGGTGACTTTCCGTATCATCAAGGTTTTTATAGCCGGTAACCATAGGTATAATCAGGTTAGATTTTTTGACAAGTAAGTAATAAAAAACTGCGATTATATGTATTGCTGACGCAATAATAATAATATCAAAAGCATTTCTGTGTATTGACGACATAATACTTTTTACCGCGCTACTAGCGCTGTCGTGATAAGGACCTGTGGTAAATACATCATCATTCATAAACAAACCACTGATCGCTTGTGCCAACAACAATGCTAACATCAAGATTACCATTAGCCCACCTAAAGGGTTATGACCAACTGTAGTATAACTGCTGTTCTGTTTAGACTTTCTAAAATAACTTACCAATGCTGACTTTCTGGGAATAAATTGGGTGAATCTTGCATGTTTAGTACCTAACACCCCCCAAATAATACGAAAGCTAATTAAGCCTAAAATAAAATAACCGATTTGTAAGTGGTAACTAATTAGGTTTCGTTCACCTTCTGAAGTATACCATGCGGCAAAAAGTGAAATAACAAGGCACCAATGAAACAATCTAACAGGTAGGTCCCAAACTAAAAATTTATTTTTCATGATATGAGTAAACAAGCTAGCGATAGTGATGCAAGCATTATAAGCAAGGAAGGGAGTTTATTAAACCTATCGCTGTAAGTTTAATAGTGTTTGTAAGGAATTATTAATATCGATTTATAAAGGGAAGTTTTTCCCTTTATAAACGAAAAACACACAAACACAGTCACTAGAACTAAGACAAGGCTATTAGTATTCAAAACCTAAGAATGCTAATCGAGGTTGAGACCCGCCTCCGCCCCCGCTGCCACCTTCACCAAGAGCTGCATCATAATGAATAGCCGCGCCACCTGTTACCTTCACTGTTTTCCCACGTATAGCACCATAAAGTTCACCACTGCCGGCAATGTTTATATGGGCTAAAGGTGCATAAATGGCAGCATACATTTCAAAATCACCACTCAACCTTACCCCATCGCCTGTACTGCTATAAGATGAAAAAATCCGCATTGCAGGTAGCGACTCTGAAGGGTTTGACGAGTCAGTCCAACCATGCTGTTCGGCAATAATGTCCGCCCCAGCACCAAGGTTTACTTTGCCCTTAATAATCAGGGTTAAACTGCTACCAGCAGCAATGGTAATTTTTGTCGCTCCTGCCATGGTAAAGTCTCCCTCAACAAATAAGGTAACATCACCGCCATTAATAACCATATTATCACTACCGGTTAAATTAAAGCTTTTAAGCTTTATTACATCTGTATTGGCATTATCTAAGACCTTTTCCTTGGTAGCTGAAGAGATTGGGCTATTTATGTTTTCATAAAAGTCAGTACTATTTAGTGTATAACTTTTACCACTACCCGCCGAATTAAAGGCAGTTAAATTATTAGTGCCGTCATCAACGGTGCTAACCACAGCCTCAATCCCTAAGTGATCACAATTTGTTTCAGGATCATCAGGTTCATAGTCTGGATCGGTAGCATCATTATCTTTTACTTTCACCACATCTGGAAATAGTTGATATTGACTGTCTTCATAATGCTTATTATTGGTCGTATCTTTAAAGGTACCAGAGCCCCCATATAGAATATCTAGCCCTGCACTCGCTGTATTTAATATAAAGTTAGACCACCCCATATACGCATTTTCATTAGCACGGACATACCCAGCAATATATCCCCCATTCTGCGAATAGCTACCGCGAGTCTGAATATTGCCGCTCACTCGAACATTTTTATTCTTTCCATTATGTACTATAGAAACACCACTACCACCACCTGAGCCAATTGTAATACCGCCATTTGCGTGTAGATTGCCATCGACACTTGATGTTTTAGTATTGATAATGCCTGTTGCGCTAATATCTCCATAGATAGGACTAGCCCCACCAAGCACAACATTACCCGTGTCTTTTTCAATAGTCGATACATCACCTTCTTTACCTGGGTTATTTGCATCATAAGAGTTGTGCTGAGAGTTATAACTATCTACTTGCCCACTACCACTTAGATTAACACCTTCACAACCTACCACCGCATTAGAAAAATAAGATCCACCACCGCCTGGTACTATTTTCAAACGAACTTTTAATGCTGATTCCCCTTCAAAACGGTTACCGATGCTCGATAACACCAACTCACCTGTAGTACTGTCAATAAAGTCGACTTTATATTTCGTGCCACCATGCGTTAATGTTGTACCTCCTGCTTTTGTGCTCATTTCATTAACTATGTCAGCGATAGTGGCACCAGCATTATCCTTATCTTTTAAAAAGTTACTTGCGTCTGTCATTGACTCAAAGATGCCCTGCTCGCTGGCCAGCCTGGCGTTGATTTTTTTCTGAAAATTCCCACTTAATCGTTCTTGATTTACATTATCTTTTAATGAATTTAAAACCAGCACACTGGCTAAACCACTTAAAATAAGAATAACAACAAGGGTAAAGCCTGATTGTTTATAGCGGTTTTTTGTCAAAGGTGGCACTGTGCTTTTTATAGAAGCACTAGCGTTCTGTCGTTTACTTAACATAATAATTCCTTTATACAACTTATTAAGGTGCTGGCATAGCGTCTTGTAAAATGAGACTTGTCAGTGATATATCAATAAGCACTCCCGTACTACCACCTACAAGAAGGTTTTGTGGTAAGGCGCTTGGCTCTACGGTAATAGAAATTAAATTTCCATTCACAGCAAAGCTCATATTATTGACTTCTGTTAAAATAACTCGCTCTGTTTCACTTACCGCATCGACTAACTTACAACGTAAATTGGGTTGAATAAAAGTAAAGGTTTCTACGTAATCTGTGGCGACTACACTACCGAAACAAGAGCGTGTATTCGCTTTTTGCTCTACCCTTATTTGAGTAGCACCTACTATCGTTGGTGTTACTAATGTTTGTTTTAAACTACGGGTAAATACTTGAGAACTATAACGAATCACTTCTTGGGCTGTTTCTAATTCTTTACTCACTTGTATGCTGCTTTGAATAGACGAATAGGTGCTGGTGATCCCTAAAAGTACAAAGCTACTGATCACTAAAGCAATCATTAATTCTATTAGCGTAAAACCCTTATTATGTTTCATAAACAACCTACTTAAGGACATTCTGGATATTGAGCATTAATACGAATAACACTGAGGTTTGCATCAGCCATCCGTGTATCATTCCAGTTAACTGATACATCAAGGTTATTAGTAAAGGGGATACCTACTGCTGGTGTAACAGTAATATCATACGCGTTAATTTGTGGTTGGAAATTGGCTTTCGCATAAGCAGCATCGTAAGCAACAACGCCTGATTGTATGTTACATAATTGTACCCAAGTGCGCTCAATCACATTATTGGCTTGTACTAACGAAACTGTATAATTGAAACTATTGGTTGCATACTGTAAGGATTTTAATTGGCCTGCTGCTAAGCCTAGTAAGGCCACACTTGAAATAACAATAGCTATTAATACTTCAACAATGGTAACCCCCCGTTGTCTGGTAATAGTAAATTTAGCGTTAAGACACAATGGTCTATAATCAGCTTGCTTTTTCATAGGACTATTATTTAATATTTCACTCGTTGTACACATTACATTACTCCTTGTAAGGCCTTGATTAACATGCATTAGTGTTAATTAAAAAGCTTTGTCCACTCGACAAAATGTTTAAGCAATAATCTACCGTAGCCCTGTCATTATCGGTGACTAAATACGCACCTACTGCGCCCCCTAACAACTCACCTGTGCTAGATACCGTAAGATTAGCTAAACCAGTAACCGTTATACTACTGTGCGTTTTTTTAAACTGCTGTAATGGCTCAACTTGCCCCGCTAACATAACTTTCCATGTACCATTATCTTCCGCTAATAAGATATCTTTATCTCTTTTTGCGGCTTCACTACGAGCAAACTTAAATACACTTTGTAGTTGATTGGCATTGGCTACCAACCTGTTACGCTTCATTTGATCTGCAAAGGAAGGTACTGCTACAGAAGCTAAAATACCAACAACAACTAAAACAAAAAGCACTTCAATTAAAGTAAAACCGTGTAATTTTTTCATGTTAATGCCCTTTTCAAATATCTAGAAGTAAAAGAGAAATAACTTCTCATAACCAAGACAGCGCTGTCATTTGTTGTCATTATTTTAATAATGTTATCACTACATATACTGCCGTTTTGTGCTGTTGCTCTCATACTGTTTATTACTACTCCATATTAAAGGTGTAGACAGCGCAAACTGACAACGCTGTCATCCTTTGTTGTTTTTTTACTTAATTTCCCCAACAGGCGGCAGATAAAGCCGCTGGTGTTGCTGTTTTTTCTCCGAGGTGATTTATTGTCATCACACCGCACTTATCTCCGGCTTGAGCGCTTCCCGTTTTTGGGGTTATTGTTAATGTAAATTTATCTCTTAATGTCGCTGTCGGTGAAGGGGTGTATGTAAAGCTATAAAAATCTGTTGCTGCTATACTAAATTCTGTAGACCCTGTCCCTGCACTACGGTACTGTCCCTCTCTAGTATACTGCCGCTCTAATATAGCAATTTGTTGTAAGATAAAATGTTGAACATCAACACGACGACCATCTTGCATATAACTGGTATATGACGGTAAAGCAACGACTGATAAAATACCAATAATCGCAACAACAATCAGTACTTCAATTAACGTAAAACCTTGCTGATAAATTTTTTTAAGATTGTTATGAGTACCGATATTCAAATAAAGCATACAAAACGCGTCCTTTATATAATGCTATGTTGATAATTTATACTAGTTCAATAAATGAACCATATTACAAATAAATTAAAAAGGAAAGCCAATAATATAAAAAGGCTTTTTTTACTTCATATTAACCTTTTATTTTTTACCTTTACGCATAAATAAAAACAATGCTACTGCGAGTAAAATAACAACCGTATTACCAGCCACAATTAAAATAATCGTTTGCTGATTATTTTTTTGCGCTATTGCTTGTTGTTGTGCTATCTCCTTCGCAAGTTTGGCTGCCTGTTCTTGCGCCTGCTTTACTTGCTGCTCAACTAATGGCAGCTTGGTGTTGCTTATCTCCTTTACGGGTTCATCACCTTGGCTGTTTACTGTTTTACCAAGCATTTGATTAATATCAGCTTTAATATTGAATGAAAATTCAGGAATAACTAAGCGAAACTCTCGACCATTGATTGTTTTACCAAATGCACTTAGGTTAACCCGATGAATACCTGGTTCGGTATAAGGGATGTTTCTTATTCTCTTTTCTGGGTTTGTATGGTCAATAATTGAGAAAGGCTTAGTTTGGTTGTCTGGAAAGGTTGTTTTGCCTTGAAAAATTAAACTGCTAGGGTCTACATATGTAGGGTCAATCGTTAATAATAAACGATGAGGCACATCTTCACTGTTAGACGTCTCTACTGAGATGCTAACAGGTAACTTATGCACAAGTACCGGCGCTTGGCGAAGCTCTCTTGTAAATAAAGGTAGCTTTATTACAAAAACAGGCTGCCATTCCCCCGAAGGTAGATCTAAAACAAATTCACCTGTGTAAATATTATCGCTCGCATATTCATCGAGCTCACGGCCGTCATCTCTAAAAGATGTAACCCTAAGCGCATCGGCGCCAAAGTTGTCATAGTTCGAGTTATTGGTGCTAAAGAAGTTTACATTTAAGCTAATAACTTCTTTAAATTCTGCCACATCAATATCCTCGCCGCCATTGTAAAGTTTTCCTTCAACTTTTATCGTTTCACCGACGAGCAATACTTCAGGTAAAGCATCTACTTCAATTTTTACCTCTGAGACAATTAATATTTTACTTTCTGGCAAAATATTACCTATTGCTTGCCAGGGGCCAGGCATAGGTTTAGTCATTGTAATCATGTCAAAAGTACGGTCATCATGCCACTTTACTTTTTGCGGATCATAATCATTAACCCGAATTTTTTTCCCGTCTGGTTGCACTAAAATTACAGGTTTACTGCCGCGAACCCTAAAAAATATAAGGGTTATTTCGTCAACTTCAGCGTCAATACGAAAGCGATTGTCAAAATAGGGAATACTGTTTGTAATATTATCACTTTGATAAAAATCTATTGCTCTTTTATTTAGTTGCTCTTGCTCATACTGCGAGCCTGCCTGCGCTATAGCTTGCTCTGTGGGTGTGGTTATTTCTTGTGAGTAAGCCTTATTTTCGATAATGAGAAAAAAAAAACACAATATTAATGGTTTGGTAATATCCAAAGTGGCTCCCCCCCTTTTTGCTTAATAACCGCCAACCTTTCTTTATGTGCTAACACTTCATCGGCAGTGGCAGCAATAACCTTTAGTTTTTCTCTGTCATGACTTAAGCGTCTTATTTCATTTGTATCCCCACTGCTATTGTCCCCCACAGACAAATTGAATGTGGCCTGCTTACGCGTCATTTCAATATAGACAAAAGCAAGCAGTTGTGCATCAATTAAAGCGCCGTGATAAGTACGGTCAATGAGTTTATCAACTTTATAAAAACGGGCTAAAAAGTCTAATGTTTTCGGTGAGCCAAATTCATCTTTAGAAGTTTTCAGTGTGTCGGTAACTGTACAAATGTCTTCCGTCATTGGAATTTTATCGTGCGCACGCTCGGCAAAGTTGACTAATGAAAACTCATTATCCATAAAACCGATATCAAACTTAGCATTATGAATCACTAAGTTTGCACCGCGGATAAAGTCTACAAACTCATCAACTATTTGTGAAAAAATAGGCTTATCATTTAAAAATTCATTCGTTAAACCATGAATATTAATAACCTCTTGCTCCATGATAAGCACTTGCCCTCTTGCATCAAGTGGCTTTATGTACGCATGAAAGGTTCGTCCGGTCAGTTGCCGGTTGATCATTTCTACACAACCAATTTCTACAATGCGATGTCCTTCTCTGAAGTTGATCCCTGTTGTTTCCGTATCAAGAATAATTAATCGTTCTTCTTGTTTTACATGATTATTTGTTTCACTATTGACAGTGTTAACAGGGGGGTTAGCGCTCACGATTTATTTCTCTCTTTTGTTTATTAGTTGGGCTTTTTTCTGGTAACTTTTGTGGGAACTCTGCTAAGTTTATTCTAAACCGTTTACTGGTTAAACATAATAAGATTAATGCCATACTGATGAGGGTTTGCGTAATCAACCATTCCACAGAAAATAGTTGTAAATACAAATAAGCAATAATATGGCTAAATAAATCAAACATCAGTGCCATGATCAAAATTTTTCTACAATGACACCAACAAAACTTAACCCAATTAGCTGCTTCAGGCCTGCGCAAGGTAATAATAAGTAATATAAATAAGCCGATAGCACCTGAGAATAAACTAAAATAAAAAAGCGAGGTTTCAGGGTATATCCAAGTAATAATACTGACTCTATCTCGCATATTCGTTACTGACATGAGCCAAACAAGGTAGCCGCGCAGTAAGAATATTAAGACAAAATATAAACTCTTCGACAATTTCAAGCAATCATGGCTATCAAAATCTCCAACTGAATAACCTTGATATTGCTTAGCGTTATTGTTATTCACCTTTTACTCATAACTTAAATTTTTCATTATATTCAAGCGCTAACAACTTTTGCCCTGCAGTAATAGCGTTTACTGCTTTTGAATTGAATTCTCGCCTATATAAAGTAAAAACAACCCAAGCACTCATTAACACAAAAAGTACTGGGTGATAAAGCCAACACATGGCAGCTAGGGCAAAGTAATAAGAGCGTAGACCATAATTATAAGAATGTGCTGCTTGATCTTGTACTGTCGCCATTTGCCTCGCATAAGACTTAAGATTTTCATTTTTTCCTGAAAGATCAATGGGTGCCGCTCCCATCATTACGTTTACAAAACCATATTGACGCATTGACCAGGTAAATTGAAAAAATGATAAAACAAAAATAAAGGCCAGCAAACTGAGTTTTATTTTTATTGCTATGTGATTAGGTTGATCTGCATGAGGCATCGAAGCAATAACCGTTGCTAAGGTATCAACCTTAGCAAAAAGTGTTAATAAACCCGCTAAAATTAAAAGCGTGCTGGAAGCAAAGAAAGCAATATTACGCTCTAAGTTTGCCAACAATGCCGCTTCCCCCACTCTAATCTCTTTAGTTATTGCTTCATACATCCAATAAATTCTATGCTGATGTAAACCACGGGCTAAACAATCGGTAGTTTTTGCTTTTTTACGCGCAAACCAAGTATAACCAGACCAAGAAAGAAAAAAGGCCAACAAGGCAGAAATATCGAGGATAGTTAAAGGCATGTAATTACTTATAAAATGAAAAATGAATAAAGCCAATGCTAAGTAAACCCATCATAACGGCTAAATTAAAAACTAACAATGATATTCATTATTACCGTATGATTAACAATTAAATTAACGCTTTAATTCCCTGTGCCAGCCCGGCTAACGTTAATGGGTACATTTTATTTGTCACTAATTGCTGTATAATTTGTATTGAAGCGTAGTAAGGCCATTGTTGCTCAGGCTGTGGGTTTAACCAGATCACTTTATCGAAGTGGTCGGTTAATCTTTTCATCCAGACACTACCTGCTTCTTCATTCCAATGCTCTACGCTCCCCCCTGGGTAGGTTATTTCATAAGGCCCCATAGTCGCGTCACCAACAAAAATAACTTTATAGTCTCGACTATAGGTATGCAGCACTTGTAACAAATCAATTTTTTCATTATGTCTGCGGTTATTGTCACGCCAAACCGTTTCATAAAGACAGTTATGAAAGTAAAAAAACGCTAAGTGCTTAAACTCCCCATGGATTGCTGAAAAAAGCTGCTCGCATACTTTAATATGATCGTCCATTGAACCACCAATATCAAAAAACAATAACACCTTAATAGTATTATGACGTTCAGGTTTCATTTTTATCTCAAGATAACCCGCATTACGTGCTGTTGCTGCAATCGTATCATCAAGAGCAAGCTCTTCACTGTTACCCGTACGCGCAAATTGGCGCAGTTTACGCAAGGCAACTTTCATATTACGTGTGCCGATTTCAACACTGGCATCTAAATTTTTAAACTGACGCGTATCCCATACTTTTGTCGCTTTTCGGTGCCTAGAATTGTCTTGCCCAATACGTACACCTTCAGGGTTATACCCATATGCGCCAAAGGGAGAAGTTCCCCCTGTTCCTATCCACTTATTACCACCTTGATGGCGCTTCTCTTGCTCTTTTAGTCGTTCAGCTAGCGTTGACATTAATTTATCCAACCCGCCTAAGGCCGCTATCTTTTCTTTTTCTTGTGCGCTTAATTGCTTTTCAAAGTGCTTTTGTAGCCACTCATCTGGTATTGCAGATAAATCTAGCTCACGGGCCGCAACCCCCTGAAAATAGTTAGCAAAAGCTCGGTCAAATTTGTCAAAATGTACTTCATCTTTTACAAGAATTGTACGACTAACACTATAAAAATCATCAATACTGGCAAACACTACGCCCTGCTCTAACGCACGAAGTAAGTCGAGTAACTCACGCAAGGTACACGGAACTTTATAATCGCGGACTTTACAAAAAAAATCAATTAACATAGCTTCATAGTCTCAGCTAACGATGACGTTGGTGCATAAAGGCAAGTTTTTCAAATAAATGAACGTCTTGTTCATTTTTTAATAAAGCACCATGCAGTGGTGGAATAGCTTTATGTTGTCGTGTTTCTTGTAACACTGCGCTAGAAATATCTTCGGCTAGCAATAATTTTAGCCAGTCAATTAACTCAGACGTAGAAGGTTTTTTCTTAAGCCCTGGCATGTCGCGTAAATCAAAAAATAACGACAACGCCTCCTCGAGTAGATTCTTCTTGATGTGAGGAAAATGTACATCAACAATCGCTTGCATCTCTGACTTTTCAGGAAAATTAATATAATGAAAAAAGCAGCGTCTGAGAAAGGCATCGGGCAACTCTTTTTCATTATTTGACGTGATAATTATAATAGGCCTTTGTTTAGCGACAATTTTTTCTTGTGTTTCATAAACAAAAAACTCCATTTTATCAAGTTCTAACAATAAATCGTTCGGGAACTCTATATCGGCTTTATCTATTTCATCAATCAATAACACAGGGCGTTTATCTGCGGTAAAAGCATGCCAAAGCTTGCCTTTAATAATATAATTGGCAATATTTTCAACCTTGTCATTACCTAATTGGCTATCTCTTAAGCGTGATACTGCGTCATACTCATACAAGCCTTGTTGTGCTTTTGTGGTTGATTTTATATGCCATGGAATAAGCTCGACACCTAAACTGGCCGCTAGCTCTTCTGCGAGCATTGTTTTGCCTGTTCCTGGTTCACCTTTGATTAACAAAGGTTTTTCCAACGTTATCGCAGCATTAACAGCTAACTGCAAATCATTTGATGCGATATAATTACTTGTACCTTGAAATGCACTCATGCTATTTTCCAATATTTTATGAAAGTGATTGAAGAGTATTTTATATCAACTAGTTAAAATGGTACTAGATAAACATTTATCTATTCCATAATATTATATAAGATATAACAAAATATCACTTCTTTTTCTGTCGTAAAACGTTATCTTAACAAATATACTTTAGTGAAAATAGTCACAGGAACCCGCGATGTCTAATATATTCAAAGATAATTCAACTTCCATTGGTAATACCCCTTTGGTAAAACTTAACCGTGTAATTGCTAGCAAAAACAGCGATGGTACGCCAACAGCAACTGTTTATGCAAAAATAGAAGCAAGAAACCCAAGCTTTAGTGTTAAATGTCGTATTGGTGCAGGTATGGTATGGGATGCTGAAGAGAAAGGATTATTAGCACCTGGTAAAGAAATTGTTGAGCCAACCAGTGGTAATACTGGGATTGCTTTAGCATTTGTTGCAGCAGCTAGAGGCTATGGCATTACGTTAACCATGCCAAGTACGATGAGTTTAGAGCGCCGTAAATTGTTAACAGCATTAGGTGCTAAAGTTGAGTTGACGGATGGCGCTAAAGGTATGAATGGCGCTATTGCTAAAGCACAAGAAATTAAAGATTCTGATCCTCAAAAGTATGTCTTGTTGGGTCAATTTGACAACCCAGCTAATCCAAAAATTCATCAAGAGACAACGGGTCCTGAAATTTGGAATGACACAGATGGCGATATTGACATATTAGTTGCTGGTGTAGGTACAGGTGGCACTATTACAGGTACTAGCCGTTATTTAAAGCAAACAAAAGGTAAAGCAGTACAAGCTATTGCAGTTGAACCAGCTGACTCTCCTGTTATTAGTCAAGCACTTGCCGGTGAAACACTCACCCCAGGACCTCATAAAATTCAGGGCATTGGTGCAGGTTTTATTCCTGGTAACCTAGATTTAGATATTATTGATGGTGTTGAGCTAATCACTAATGATGAATCTATGGAAATGGCACATAAACTAATGAAAGAAGAAGGTATTCTTGCTGGGATTTCATCGGGTGCTGCTGTTGTTGCTGCTAAGCGTCTTGCTGAAAAGCCTGAGAACTCAGGTAAAGTTATCGTTGCCATTTTACCAAGTTCAGCTGAGCGTTATTTATCAACAGCGTTATTTAGCGATACTTTTTCAGAGAAAGAATTAGTACAGTAATGTTGCATTAAAAGCATATCGACTGCTTTTAACCTGATATTAATAAGTTATACAGGTTTAATATTACATTTTTAAAGGTGCTTCGGCACCTTTTTTATTAGCAAGTAAAGTTATTTAACAAGCAAAGTTATTTAGGTTATGCTAAGTATCATAGTAGTAGTGAATATCGGTAATTAGTATCCCTATGACCAAAACAGTACCATTTATTCTGATCTGTATCTTCTTTCTGTCTGGCTGTAATAAAGAAGAAAAAATTAAGAGTATTGATAACCCGAAACTTGTTGCTGTTGCTTTTTTTGAGGCAATATATAATGAAAAAAACATTACTAAAGCGGCATCCGTTTGCTCACCTAAACTGGCTCGTTTATTATTACATTACCAAACGTCGCAGTCGGTTGCTAGACACTTATTCAATATGTCTTACGAGAAGGTGACAAATATACAACCGGATAACTCTGGCCTTAAAATCAGAGAGCGATTTAAAGATAAAGCCACCATAACCGTTTATATTGAAGGCTACTTTGATGACAAAGTAATAAAGAATGCAAAGCGCCTGTCATTAATTCAAAACAACAGCGGCCAGTGGGTAATTGATGAAATTTTAAAAGATCCTTTCTAGTCTCGATACCTATGGTTTTAATTTTGTTACGTACCCCCTAATTGAAGCGATAAAAAAAACCCATGACTTATAATACCATGGGTTTTTTATTGCTCTTGATGAATTATTATTGCCTGAAACTCATCCTTATTTAGTGTTGAACTAATGCAGTCTTTAGATATGCTCTACTGCCATTATTTCATATTCAACCACCCCGCCAGGTGTGGATATTTCAATTTCACTATCAACCGACTTACCAATTAAACCACGAGCAATAGGGGAGTTGATCGAGATCCTATTTTGTTTAATATCGGCTTCATCGTCACCGACAATTTGATACTTAACTTCAACTTCTGTATCAATATTTAATAAGGTTACCGTCACTCCAAAAATAACTTTGCCTGTATTAGCAATTTTTGAAACATCAATAATTTGCACATTACCTAATTTACCTTCAATCTCTTGAATGCGCCCTTCACAAAAACTTTGTTGTTCTCGGGCTGCATGGTATTCAGCATTTTCTTTTAAATCGCCGTGTTCTCGTGCTGTTGCAATATCAGACACTATTCTTGGGCGTTTTACCGTTTTTAAATAGTTCAGTTCTTCACGCAATGCATTCGCGCCGTGAACTGTCATTGGGTATTGACTCATAATTTTAATCTTATATTTTAACGCGCTTAAAAAAAACCGCCTACAGATTGTAGGCGGGATATTATTCACGCTTTGCTAAGTGAGAGAGTAGGCTCAACTTACATTAAGCCCACTACTTTTATTTACAACGTTTGTGCCACTCTTGAATAGAAGTGACTGTATTTCTATCATCAGCAGAATGCGCCTGACAAGCAGCAAATGCAGCATTTAATGTTGTAGTATAAGCGACTTTATAACGTAATGCACCACCACGTAATACTTTAGAGTCTTCAATGGCTTTGCGCCCCTCAGTAGTATTAATAATGTAGCTGTATTCACTATTTTTAATTCTATCAAGAATATGTGGGCGGCCTTCATGTACTTTATTTACCAAACGTACTGGAATATTCGCTTCACCTAAAATGATAGCAGTACCGTGCGTTGCGTCAAGCTCATAGCCTAAAGCAACCATTTGTTTAGCTAGCTCGACTACCCGTATTTTATCAGAGTTACGCACTGAAATTAAGGCACGTCCTGATTTAGGAACAGATTCACCCGCACCTAAATTAGCTTTAGCATAAGCTTCTTCAAAAGTCTCACCAACGCCCATTACTTCACCGGTGGAACGCATTTCTGGGCCAACTAATGGGTCACTACCATGAAATTTATTAAACGGAATAACCACTTCTTTAACAGAGAAATACGGTGGTATTATTTCTTCGGTAATGCCTTGTTCAGCCAGTGATTTACCCGCCATAACACGAGCACCAATTTTAGCAATAGGAATAGAGGTTGCTTTTGAAACAAACGGTACTGTACGCGCAGCACGAGGGTTTACTTCAATTAAGTAAACATCATTGCCTTTAACAGCCATTTGTGTATTCATTAAGCCTACTACACCTAATTCAAAGGCTAGGTCTGTTACTTGCTTGCGGATAACGTCTTGTATTTCTTGGCTTAAACTGTATGCCGGTAATGAGCAAGCACTATCACCCGAGTGAACACCTGCTTGTTCGATATGCTGCATTATCCCGCCAACAACGACCCTTTCACCATCACAAATAACATCAATATCAACTTCAATAGCATCATCTAAGAAGTGGTCAAGTAGTACCGGTGAATCATTAGACACACTTACCGCTTCGGTCATATAACGACGTAAGTCTTCTAGATCATAGACAATTTCCATAGCACGACCACCCAACACATAAGATGGGCGGACAACTAAAGGGAAGCCTATTGCTTCGGCTTTAGCCATGGCTTCATCAAGCGAGGTTACTGTTGCATTTTCCGGCTGTAATAAACCTAAGCGATCCACCGCTTGTTGAAAGCGCTCCCTGTCTTCTGCGCGGTCAATAGCATCTGGTGAGGTACCAATAATTGGTACGCCAGCGGCTTCTAAAGCGCGTGCTAATTTAAGCGGTGTTTGACCACCATATTGCACGATGACCCCTTTAGGCTTTTCAATACGGACAATTTCAAGTACATCTTCAAACGTTATTGATTCAAAATAAAGTCTGTCTGAGGTGTCATAATCGGTAGAAACCGTTTCAGGGTTGCAGTTAACCATGATAGTTTCATAGCCATCTTCACGTAACGCCAAGGCAGCATGAACACAACAGTAGTCAAATTCAATGCCCTGTCCAATACGGTTTGGACCACCGCCTAAAATCATGATAGATTCTCTGCCTGTTGGCTTTGCTTCACACTCTTCATCATACGTTGAATACATATAAGCAGTGTCTGAGCTAAATTCAGCCGCACAGGTATCTACACGTTTGTACACTGGGAAAATATCTGCATTGTGACGTTTTTTACGAATTTCAGCTTCAGCAACACCAATAACATCCGCTAGGCGAGCATCAGCAAAGCCTTTTCGCTTCAATTGACGTAAGTAGTCTGCATTAAGTATTTTTAAGCCGCCTTCAGCAACCTTTGCTTCTTCTAAAATAATGTCTTCAATTTGTACCAAGAACCAACGGTCGATTTTGGTTAAGCGGAACACATCATCAACGCTTAACCCTAAGCGGAATGCATCACCAATATACCAAATACGATCCGCACCTGCTTCTTGCAACTCGTGCATTATTTTTGTTTTTGCACCTGGCTGTGTTACATCAACCATAGAGTCAAAGCCGTTTACACCAACTTCTAAGCCACGTAACGCTTTTTGCATTGACTCTTGTTGATTACGGCCTATAGACATTATTTCACCAACTGACTTCATTTGCGTGGTAAGTCTGTCTTCACTGCCAGCAAATTTTTCAAAGTTAAAGCGTGGTATTTTTGTGACAACATAGTCGATAGTTGGTTCAAATGAGGCTGGTGTTTTACCACCGGTAATATCATTTGACAATTCATCAAGAGTGAAGCCTACCGCTAGCTTTGCTGCAATTTTAGCAATAGGGAAACCTGTTGCTTTTGATGCCAATGCTGATGAACGCGAGACACGTGGATTCATTTCAATAATAACCATACGTCCTGTGTCTGGGCAAACACCAAACTGTACGTTTGAGCCACCCGTTTCAACACCTATCTCACGTAATACAGCGAGGGAAGCATTACGCATAATTTGATATTCTTTATCCGTGAGCGTTTGTGCTGGAGCCACGGTGATTGAGTCACCGGTATGAATTCCCATTGGATCGAAGTTTTCTATTGAACAAATAATGATACAGTTGTCATTTTTGTCACGAACTACTTCCATTTCATATTCTTTCCAACCAATTAACGATTCATCAATCAATAATTCAGACGTTGGTGAAAGATCAAGTCCACGAGTACAAATTTCCGTAAACTCTTCAATGTTATACGCTATACCGCCGCCTGAACCACCCATAGTAAATGATGGGCGAATAATACAAGGAAACCCTAAACGCTTGCTTGCCTCATGGGCTTCTTCCATTGAGTGGACAATTTCAGCACGTGGCGTTTCTAACCCAATAGCCTTCATTGCTTGGTCGAAACGACTGCGATCTTCAGCTTTGTCAATGGCATCCGCTGTGGCGCCAATCATTTCTACGTTAAACTCTTTTAATACGCCTTTAGCTTCTAATTCAAGCGCACAGTTTAACGCTGTTTGCCCCCCCATTGTTGGTAATACTGCACAAGGGCGCTCTTTTTCAATAATTTTACGTACAACTTCCCAGTGAATAGGCTCGATATAAGTTGCATCGGCCATTTCTGGGTCAGTCATGATGGTCGCAGGATTAGAGTTAACCAAAATAACTCGGTAACCTTCTTCACGTAACGCCTTACATGCTTGTGCGCCTGAGTAATCAAATTCACACGCTTGACCAATCACAATTGGTCCCGCACCTAAGATCAAGATACTTTTTAAATCTGTTCTTTTTGCCATGTCGCTATTCTCTCTTATCTTCTCTTGTCAGGGTGTGGATTAAGCTTGTGTTGCTTTCGTGTTGGTTTTATATTCGTTGATCAAATGAATAAAGTGATCGAACAATGGTGCAGCATCGTGCGGGCCCGAGCTTGCTTCTGGGTGCCCCTGAAAACTGAATGCTGGCTTGTCAGTACGGTGAATGCCTTGTAAAGAGCCGTCAAACAATGAGGTATGTGTCACCTTTAGGTTAGCGGGCAAGCTAGCTTCATCAACAGCAAAACCATGGTTCTGTGATGTTATCATTACTACATCGCGATCAATGTCTTTTACTGGATGGTTAGCACCATGGTGGCCAAATTTCATTTTGACCGTTTTTGCACCACTCGCTAAACCTAATAATTGATGGCCTAAACAAATGCCAAAAATAGGGATGTCGGTAGTTAAAAATGTTTTAATGGCTTCAATTGCATAGTCACATGGCTCAGGGTCTCCAGGGCCATTCGATAAGAAAATACCATCAGGGTTCATTGCTAACACTTCACTTGCTGGTGTTTGCGCTGGCACTACGGTCAGTTTGCAACCACGGTCGACGAGTAAGCGCAGAATATTGTGTTTGGCGCCAAAATCATAGGCAACCACATGAAAATCAAAGTTTGTCGGCTTAGAATAGCCTTCTCCCATTGGGCTACCTAATGACCAACTACCAGTAGTCCATTGGTATTGCTCTTTAGTTGAAACAACTTTGGCTAAGTCCATACCTTTTAAACCAGAAAATGCCTTAGCTTGCGCCACACTATCACTGATTGTTGCCGCTAAACTTTCATCGTTGTCTTTGTCTACGGTAAGAATACAACCTTTTTGCGCGCCTTTTTCACGTAATAGGCGGGTTAATTTACGTGTATCGATATCAGCAATACCGAGTACATTATTATTAACAAGGTATTCACTTAAACTTTGTTCACTTCTAAAGTTACTGACTAATAAAGGTAGGTCTCGAATGACTAAACCTTTAGCAACAATAGTGTCTGATTCTTTATCTTCACAGTTTACCCCTGTATTCCCAATATGTGGGTAAGTCAGGGTAATTATTTGCTCTGCATAGGAAGGATCGGTAAGAATTTCCTGATAACCTGTCATTGAAGTATTAAATACAACTTCACCAACAGCCGTTCCCTTTGCACCAATTGCGGTGCCCTTAAATACTGTACCGTCTTCCAGTACCAAAATAGCAGATATAGCCAATGTAACCTCCAAAATGAAGAAAAGAATGTGAAACGTTTATTTTAAAGAATATTAAAAAACTTTAAGACGCTATAGAAAACCGCTTTAAAATAAACGGAAACAATCAAAAAATTTGTACATGAAAAATGTCAAAAACTGGCTTTTAGCTAAATTTTTGACAAAATCCACTTATTCTACGCTTGTCAGCGTGTTTCGTCTAGTAAAAAGTGTAAAACTTAGTGTTTTGTGTCTGTTACTCGCTTTTAACCGCCAAGTAGCTAAAAGTAGTAGTTATCTATATTCCCAACACAATGATCTTGGGTCGGGAAATAGTTAGGCTTACTCTTTTAAGCCTAAAACATCCTGCATATCGTAGAAGCCATTGTCAGCTTCATT
The DNA here is from genome assembly GCF_056238625.1 of Colwellia sp. F1. NCBI lineage: Bacteria > Pseudomonadati > Pseudomonadota > Gammaproteobacteria > Alteromonadales > Colwelliaceae > Colwellia > Colwellia sp. F1. Next base: position 116,516 of record NZ_JBWDLI010000007.1, on the reverse strand, counting down.
TAACCAAAATGCCGCACGCATTGCGCCTAAAGCAAACGTCATGCGCGAACTCGCTTTGTGTGTTATTTCTAATCGCTCTCCTAAGTCAGCAAAGAATGCCGTGTGCTCACCAACAATATCGCCCGCTCTAACCGTAGCAAACCCTATTGTTTCCCTACTGCGCTCTTCCATGCCTTCAGCTAAAAGCCCTTCACGACCATACACCGCACATTGGCTAAGGTCTCGCCCTAGTGTATCAGCAATAACTTGTCCCATTTTAACGGCTGTACCTGAAGGCGCATCTTTTTTAAATCTATGGTGTGCTTCAAAAATCTCTATATCGGTCTGCTCGCCAATCGCTTTTGCAGTGATTTCAAGTAGCTTAAACATTAAATTCACACCCACAGAGGTATTAGGCGCTAGTACTAGCGGCATATTTTCGCCAGCTTGTTTTATCAGGTTTACTTGCTCATCATTAAAGCCGGTTGTGCCAATCACTAACGCTTTATTGTGTTGCTGACACCAAAGTATATTTTCCAAGGTTGTTTCTATTGAAGTAAAATCAATAAAAACATCTGCCTCTGACAACTGGTTTAATTCAGTGGCTGCGGTTAAACCTAATGCCCCTATGCCGGCCAGTTCACCTAAATCAAACCCTGCAAATGATGAGCTAGCGCGAACACTACCACCAATAAGCTCAATGCTTTTGTGTTCATGAGCTGCTTGAATAAGGTTGCGCCCCATACGGCCGCTACAACCTAATATAGCTACTTTTACTTTCATTTATATCCTCTGTTATTAATTTTCTAGCTGAATTGGATAGTCTAGTGACTGCGAATTTGATAATTCATGCGAGACAACATTAATAATTTTCAATTCATTATCGCTTAACACTAAATAGTAAATCGCACAGAAATCAGTAAATAACTCGCCATGCTCGTCAAAAAAAGCCCAATCAACATTCGCTAGCAATAAGTTATCAGTCACAACAGTGTAACTTGCGTTGTTAACGATTATTTTACTGACTGTTGCTTGTTGTAATTGTGCAAAACTATTCGCAAGCGCATGCTGGCGTGCTTTAGTATTTTGCAGTAATACCACGTGATCTTGTGTGTGTAACGTGCAAGGTAAATTGTAGCAGGCCGTCACTTTATCAAGATCATAACGTTTAAATGCGCTTAGGTATTCTTGAAAAAACTGCGTTACTTTTTTAGCGTGCATGTTTAACCACCTTCTATATTATCTTAAACAGTCACTGAACCAAATTAAATAATTTTCAATCAAAAAAAAACCCTCTATTGAGGGCTTTTAAAAACAACTAAATTAGCTAACAATGCTAATTAATTCAACATCAAATACCAAGGTTGCATAAGGAGGTATAGCTCCTTGTGAGCCTTGCTCACCATAAGCTAAATTATAAGGTACGGTTAATTTCCATTTACTGCCCTCAGTCATCAGCTGTAATGCTTCTGTCCAGCCAGCAATCACACCACCTACTGGGAATTCAGCCGGTTGACCTCGCTCAACAGAGCTATCAAATGTATCGCCATTAGCAAAAGTACCGTGGTAGTGAACACGCACTGTGCTTGCCGCTGTTGGTTTTTCGCCATCACCTGTTGTAATCACTTCGTATTGTAGGCCAGACTCTGTCACAGTAACTTCATCACGTTTAGCATTTTCGGCTAAAAATGCTTCACCTTCTGCGGCTTTTTCTTTTGCTAAAATTTGTTCTTGCTCTTGAAGTTTTTTAGAAACAACGGTGAACGCTTCGTTTAAATCTTCTTCGGATACTTGGCTAGCAGCATTGCTTAATGCATCAGCAATACCGGCTTGTACTGCACAAGTATCGAAGTCCTTAAAAGGATTATTACGTAATTGGTCACCTAGTTGACGACCTACACCGTAACTGACACGTTGTTCAATGGTTTCTAATTTGTTTTCTGACATATTATTCACTTATCTTTATAAAAAATTTGCGAGAGTTTATCATAAAATAGGGCTGGTATGTAAGCTTGAGTATCGCAATTTGTTATTTTTTATAAGCGAATGTATATAAGTTTACGCTTGGCTGATAACCTTCCTAGCGTTCGTTATTTTTAGCTTGTAACACTTAGACTTAACGCCAACATTGCTGCCTATTATCCTCAAAACTTGCTCTGGTTGGTTCAATTTCTGTGATACAAATATATTTTAATTGGCAAATAGCTTTATAGTTTTCACCTAAGCTGTCCACCCGTCGGTATGCTAAATTTAAGATAGCCAAGCCACAAGGTTGTAAATAATCAATAATCGCATAAGTGTCTAAGCTGTGGTTGTCTTTCCTGTACCCTCGTGAATCACTATAACAACAGGCAATTTTGTTGTCGTTTTAAACCTATAAAGAGCGAAAACTGTTGCCCACTTTTCCGCAAACAATCACCTTTTGTATGAGCTTTGCCACGCTTAATTCGCTGCTAATCTTATAAAGTTACTTGCCGTTATATCGCTTACCTAATAATAGGTGATTGATTTAAAGCAATAATTAAAAAAATAAAGGCAAAACATGAATATCGTTTCAATAAATAAAATAATCTCTATACATTTTATTTTGCCTTGGTACAATAGCAGAATAGGTACATAGGTACAGCACTAAGGAATTATGCATGTCAATTACACTAAAACGCCCCGTTGAACGAAAGAAATTATCAGAGACTGTCGAAGAAGAGTTGGAGCTAATGATACGCCAAGGCGAAATTGCCGAAGGTAACGCGCTACCTTCTGAGAGAGAGCTTATGGCTGTCTTTGGTGTGGGTCGTCCTTCTATTCGTGACGCTTTATCTGCACTTGCCCGCAAAGGTCTCGTGAAAATTAGTAGCGGTGAAAGAACGCGAGTTACTCGGCCTTCCCCTGATACTATCATCTCTGAATTATCAGGAATGTCAAAAGATTTTCTTACTCAACCAAATGGTTTACGGTATTTTGATCAGCTCAGAAACTTCTTTGAGTCTAGTCTAGTCCGTCATGCTGCTGAGTTTGCCACAGCGGAGCAAATTGAGGAGTTGGAAAAAGCGGTTGTATTAAATGGTAAAGCCATTGATAACGAAAGCCAGTTTAAAAAAACAGACATTTATTTCCATCGTGTTATCGCTTCTATTCCAGGTAACCCCATATTCTTAGCCGTTCATCAAGCCCTGGTCGATTGGGTTATTGATGCAAGGCCTAGCAAGAAAAACTCCATAGAGCTCAATACGCAAAGTCATCAAGACCACGTTAATATTTTAGAGTGCATTAAAAACCGCGATATAGAAGGTGCAGATAAATATCTAACACAGCATATACAATATGTTTTTGATAACTATTACGCTAAATAACCTAAGTTCGGCGTAATAACTTTACTGCCTCCCCTTAAAGCTGAAAAACAGTTATAAACCCTTCTTTTACATTTTATAGTTAGTTGAGCCATTTTTATGGCTCAACGCATTAATACATTAGTTAAATAAAACCATTCCTTGGTTAAATTTCACCTGTATCCTTCAAAACTCAACTGAATTAACTAGATTTTGCAAAACAATAGTGGTATAACAGGTATACAGTACAATCAACAGCAATTGGATTACTATGATTAGTCACCTGTTAAAAACAATGTTAACCGCTTTATTACCGACACCTGCTTGTGCCGAGATCAGCACCAATGAGCAAACGTTACATACTATCTCTGCCAATATTGTAGGGGATGAGCACGGCATCTTTACTTACAAACAATGTTTGCTGCCTTCCTCCATTAATATGGAAGCCAAGTTATCCTTTATCGCTGAAAACTTAGTATTTAATAACCCAGGCGTAAATATCGAAGGCTTGTTAACTAGTGAACAGCTACTAGCTGTCAAGTCCGGACTTTATCGGCCTAACATTCTTAAACAACGCAAAACACCAGAGGGACCTGTACCATGCACCACTGTTTTCTCATAATGTCTCGTCTTCGCTTGGTTCGTTCATTGAGCCTGGTGACTTGGTTATTAACACTATTACTTACCTGTTCAACCACGGCGTCCGAAATAGATAGTGTCGCCATTCACTGGTCACCAGCAGAAGCCCCCAAAGAAGCAATGTCACGTCATGCCCCATTCGTTGGCGTGCACGACAACCTGCTAATACTCGCTGGTGGCGTTGGTTCTGCGACAAAAGATTCAACGGCTCCTAAATACCTCGACTCTATTTGGCTTGCAGAGCAAAGTTCAGTCTCTGCTGGCTCTTTGGCCTGGCAAGAAGCTTCAATACGACTCCCATCCCCACGAGCATATGGTGCCACAGCGGCCTTTGAAGGCGGTGTGGTATTGGTCGGTGGTCATGATGGCACACAAATGCTCAATGACATCATTTTGTTACGTCGTAACAAGTCACTTAGTGTAGAAATGTTAGCACTACCGGCATTACCCATACCTATGGCAGAGGGGTCGGCAATATTTGTTGACCATGTTTTATATGTACTAATACCATCACTCAACAACGATAATAAATCTTTGCTGTACGCACTCGATATCGACACTGTTACTCCTACAGTATTAGACCAAAGCACAAGTGAAGCATCCCCTTGGCGACAAGTTTCAACTGCCCCGCTAACTGCAACACTCGTAAGCCAAAACGATGGTAACCTAGATTCCCTATTCGCCATTGAAGCACAGAGTTCAGAGGCTAACACTACTAATTTATGGCAATACCAACCGAATGGCTCCGCTCACCCTTGGGTTAGCCTTGAAGAGAGTCAAATACCCCTACCAAATTCACAATTGAGCGCAAGCAGCGCTGTTGCTATTGGCCAGTCACACTTTTTACTGTTTACTAGCACAAGTGCAAAAACTTTAGTGCAGAGTTACAACACCATTACAGGTGCTTGGACTCATTATACCAACACTGGTTCAGCCCCTACTCCCCTGGCAAACAACCACAGTAATAGTACCCTAACAGCATTACCGTGGGACGGAAGATTATTGGTTTTTCAATTTGGAGAGTTAAGTAACGATAATAGACTATGGTTAGCCACTATTACCGAAGCTGGCAGTGCTTTTGGCTGGCAAAATATGACCGTCCTCGTAGCGTATTTATTCGCCATGGTTATGGTGGGTGTTTATTTTGTTTTCAAAAATAAAAATGTCAACGATTACTTCCGCGGTGGCCAAAGCATTCCTTGGTGGGCCAATGCCTGTTCAATGTATGCAACAATGCTTAGCTCACTAACCTTTGTCGGTATACCGGCCATCGTTTATCGCACTGATTGGCTCTACTGGCTAGGCATTTGGATGATCCTAGCAGTCACGCCAATTGCCGCTTACGTCGCAATGCCATTTTTTCGAAAAATAGATGCAACCAGCGCTTACGAATTTCTGTCTCTGCGCTTCAATATGGCTGTGCGCTTATTTGCCAGCGGATTATTTACTCTTTTTCACATTAGTCGTATGGGTATTGTGATGGCATTGACAGCACTTGCATTAGCGGCGGTAACTCCCTTTGATGCTTGGCAATGCGTGCTGATTATCGGCGTGCTTAGCCTTATTTATTGCACCCTTGGCGGCATAGAAGCGGTTATCTGGACTGACACAATACAAACAATTGTCCTTCTGCTAGGGGCACTGCTGTGCTTTGCTTACATTGTTAACGGCGTAGAGGGTGGTTTGAGCGAAATATTTCGCAGTGGGGTGGAAAATAATAAGTTTAGAATTGCCGATATTGATTTTAGCATGGATAGTGTCACCAAACTGTCTATCTGGGTGATAGTACTGGGTGGCATAGGACAAAACTTGTCAACTTATACCGCCGATCAATCTATTGTACAGCGTTACATGACAACAAAAGATGTAAAATCAGCCCGCAAGTCTATTTTTACTAATGGCATAATGGCGCCAGTAGCATCCGTTTTATTTTTTGCGATTGGTACTGGTTTGTATGTTTTTTACCAGCATAACCCTGAGAAGCTTGATCCTACAAAGCAAATTGACCAAATATTTCCTGCTTTTATCTCCAGTGAGTTACCTATTGGTATTGCGGGACTTATTATTGCTGGCATTTTCGCAGCGGCACAATCAACGGTGTCAACAAGTATGAACTCAATGGCAACCACATTAGTGACAGACTTTATGCGGCCTTTCAATCTCTGTCGTAGCGAGCGAGCTTATTTAAATGCAGCACGTTTACTTACCTTACTAGTCGGTATCATAGGTACACTAGTGGGCCTTTTATTCATTAGCCCCGAAATTAGATCATTAATGGAGGAATATTTCAAAATAGTTGGCATGTTCATGGGAGCACTCGGTGGCCTGTTCATTCTAGGGATCATCAGCACAAGGGCAAACGTGCCGGGAGCAATTATTGGTCTATTAGTTGGCGTTGGCACTATGCTCTTAGCCTGGGTTTTTGAATTAACAGAGGGGTATCTGTTTGGTTCAATTGGCATAGTTTCCACGATTTTAGTTGGTTATTTAGCGAGTGGATTATTTCAAAACTCGCCGGCTAAGGATCTTAGTGGCTTAACAATTTATACGATAAAGTAGACGGCCCAGCTGCAGCCGCTCTAGTTAGCTTAATTCATTATACCTTGCAGCAGAGGAAGTTAAAATGAGTACTGAAAAACCTTCACTGTCGCCTAAATCAGTGATTACTAATGTTTTTGAAGCCGGTGTTGATGGCTTTGGTAGTTACCGAATTCCGGCGTTGTTACGTTTACCAGAGGGCACGCTCCTGGCTTTTTGTGAGGCTAGAGCTATTTTGTCGGATCACGCGCAAAATAAAATTGTTTTAAAAACCAGCCAAGATAGCGGTGCTACATGGAGTAAACAAATACTGGTTGCCGACGCAGGTGATAATGCCTTAAATAACCCGCTTGTGGTACTAGATGCACCCTCTGGAGATATTGTACTAATGTATCAGGAGTACCCATACACGACACCCGATGCTGTGGCGGATCCCAACGATTGGATCTCACATGCTGGGCAAAACTTTCCGTCTAACATACACGAAGGCGCGGTTGAAACTGGTTATGAAGGCCATATTTGTCGCAGTTATGTGCAACGTAGTAGTGATGGTGGGCACACATGGACACCACGGGTGGAAGTAACAAAGCAAGTGAAACGACCAACCGAGGTAACCTGTTATGCTGGTGGTCCAGGCATAGGCATCCAACTGAAAGGTGAGCGCTACAAAAACAGACTCGTTATGCCATTTACGCAGGGACCTTGGGACAGTATGAAAGTTTACACAGCATACAGTGATGACGGCGGATACGAGTGGCAATATGGTGAGGTTGCCCCCGCAGCACAAGGGGTTCATGGAAACGAAACACAAATAGCAGAACTTTTTGACGGGCGTATAGTACTCAATGCGCGCAGCTTTCATGGTAAAAAGCTGCGTAAATGTGCATTTAGCACTGACGGCGGTGCTACTTGGTCACCACTACAAGATACCCCCGATCTCACTGAGCCTGAATGCCAAGCCAGCCTTATTGCTTTACAAACCAATAACAAGTTAACTGGCTTGCTGTATTGCGGCCCTGAAGATACGCTTGAGCGTTGTGATGGCACGCTAAAATTGAGCCATGATAATGCCGCAAGTTGGCAACGCGTAGCAAGGGTATATCAAGGTTCATTTGGTTATTCGTCTATCTGTCAAATGGCAGGGGAAGACATTGGCGTACTGTTTGAGCGCGATAATTATGAGGCCATCGCCTTTTCTCGAGTAACAATTTCCCCAACACAAACCGACAAGGCTAGCAACATAAAAGATAACTAATTGATTCATAGAAGTAATACCTGTTATTTATACATAAAAACAATACACATAACCTAGGTGGTGTCAGTATAAGCACCTTTAATGAAATCAGATGTTTTTATAGTATTTTCACAAGATAAGTGGTATAACAGGTATACAGCACAACCAAACATATTAACGAGTTTGAACTCCATGGCCACAACCTTGGTGACTGGCCTTGTTCAACCATTTAATCTAGTAAACTTTTAAAAGGCTATCTGAGCGCAACTTGCTTGCTAACCTTTGCTATGGATACTTTAGGTACATTGGCGGACTTATTTTTATCAACGCTAAAGTCCATTAATAAATGGAAGCTTACTTTAAAGTAGTTGGTATGTTTATAGGGACACTTGGGACTATTTTTGTTAGGCGCCTTAGCTAAAAAGCTAACTCAATGGGGCTATTGTTGGTATTTTAGCCGGCGTTGCCCCGCGATTTTAGCCTAGCAATTAGGTTGGGCAAACGGCTATTTATTCATTGGCCAAGGTATAGTCTCTTAATTTATTGTTGGTTACATTGCTAGCTTATTAACCCACAAAACTCTAAGTATTAAAAGTGTTCTAACCGGTTTAGCCTTATACACAATGAATCAACTCCATGACTACATTGTCATATTTATTTATCTTTTAGGAAATCTCTATGTCTGTCGTAAATAAAAAATTAGAAACACAACTTTTATCGTCATTAAAAAAGTCTTTAATAGCGTCATGCCAACCCGTTGATAACGGTCCAATGGATAAGGTTGAACATATTGTTGCCATGGCATTAGCCGCTGTAAATGGTGGTGCTAAAGGATTAAGAATAGAGGGTGTAGAGAATGTGCGAGCAGTGGCCCAAGCAACCTCAACTCCTATTATCGGTATTGTCAAAAGAGATTTAACTGACAGCCCCGTGCGCATCACTCCCTTTATTGATGATGTCAACGCATTAGCACAAGCCGGGGCAAGTATTATAGCCTTTGACGGTACGGATCGTAAGCGCCCTGCACCTATGCTTGATTTGCTTAATGCTATTCACCAAGCGGGGTGCGTAGCTATGGCTGACTGTGCTGACTATGAAACCGGCCTAATGCTAGCAAATCAGGGGTGTACATTTATTGGCAGTACGATGTCGGGCTATACTGATCTTAATAATACGCCAACCGAGCCTGATTATGCGTTGGTCTCTCAATGGGTTAAACAAGGGTTAAATGTTATTGCTGAAGGCCGTTACAACTCACCTGAACGTGCGGCAAAAGCCATTGCGTTAGGCGCATTTTCAGTCACCGTTGGGTCTGCTATTACCCGTGTTGAGCATATTACACAATGGTTTGTAGGGAGCATTGATAGTGCGGTTAGTAAGTAACTTGCTCGTTATAACCGAGCTCAGCTGACTTTAAGATAGAACAAAATAAAGAAAGGAAAATACGCAATGATCATAGCAATCGATGTCGGTGGCACAAAAATATCAGCAGCACTTATCGCCTGCGACAGTGCTAATTTAGCGACAGACCTCAGCAATAACTTAGCGCATACGAAACTTGATAATTATGCAATCATACAGCAACGCAAAATTGCTTCGGTTATTCATAGTGATTTAGTAAACTTGCACCAACATTTAATCGCGCTTTGCCAAGACTGGGTTGAGCAAGCAACGCATGTTGCCATTGCTTGTACCGGTCAAGTAGGCGTTGAATATGTTAATTTTCTTTCTGCCAAGCAAAAACTACCTTTAAAGGCACAGCTTGAATCAGCCTTTCAATTACCTGTTACTATTATCAATGACGCTGCTGCCGCTGCTTGGGCAGAGTATTGTGTTGTTAAAGCCGAACAAAAAACCATTGCCAAGGAAGGCACCCTACTTCCCCCTACTAATAACAACGTCAACAAGGACGATGAAACACTGGTATACATTACCGTGTCAACAGGAATTGGTGGTGGCATCATTCAAAATGGCCAATTAGTTACCTGCTCTGACGGTTTTTGTGCCCATTTAGGCCATGTTGCTGTACAGCATAATAGCCAGCAGTTGATAAAATGTCACTGTGGCCGAATTAATTGTGCTGAAGCCATTGCTTCTGGCACTGCCATTGCTAAACAAGCTTCCTTAATATTAAACAAAACGGTTAGTTGCCAAGCAGTGTTTGAACAATACTTATCGGTGCCGGCCATTGAAAAAATTATTGATGACGCCAGTAGTGCTGTGTGTGACTTAATCGCTTCAGTCAAAGCAATGACAGGCACAGAAAAAGTTATTTTAGGTGGGAGTGTTGGCTCTGCTTCGGTATTTTCTACTCAAGTTATTAATAAAATAGCCAAATTACCCAGCATTTATCAAGTCTGTGTTTTACCGCCGAACATGGGCGCCAATGCCGACTTAGTTGGTGCCATGCTCTATGCTAGAGAACATTGCTAGCAGCACATGAGGGTATTGCGCTGCAATACCCTCATGTATGGCTCATATTTTATTAACGCTTTTTGTCCATTCGCTTGAATCTTAATTCCTTTCTTTATTCTTTCCTGTCACCGTTGTTGTTGTTATCTGCTCTTAGCCGCTATCTACCTTTCTTGCTCTGATCTTGCCTTACCCTTGGCACGTCTAAGGGCTAACAAGTTCACTCATTAGCCTGTAATGACTGTGCCTTTGTTCACGCAAAAAAAAAACCATCAACAAAATGTTGATGGCCGTATACCAGCGTTTTGATGTATCGCTACCAAAGGACAGTGACTCATTGAGCTAAAAATGGAATAATTTTTTAGCTCTTGCTGAGTATACTAAAGCACCTAAAAATGTTACTCGGTTTAATGGAAAGTTAAAGAATGATCAGTACGCTTACTTTATATGCTCCATAAAGCCTGCACTTTTCATTTTCGCTACAATGTCAGCTTTATCAGTGTTAGTAAGGGCACGAATAGGTAAACGCGGGTCGCCAACGTCTATACCGTGAAGCTGCATAGCTGCTTTACCTGCGGCAACACCACCGTATTGAACGAGTAAACGGATAATAGCAATAACCTTATCCATAAGGGCTGTTACTCTTGCTTGATCACCTTGATCAAATGCCTCAATAATGTCTAAATAAAGCGGCGCAGCGTAGTTGTAAGTACTCCCAACCGCACCAATAGCACCAACAGCCAAACCAGCCGGAAGGAATTCATCAACACCAAATGGAATATCAAATTTTCCGTCACAGACACGCGTACAACGTTGGTATTCATAAAGGTCTACATGGTTAAATTTAATACCCGCAAGGTTGGGAATAAGGTTCTCCGCCTTAATAAGAAACTGCTCCATATCAAACATAACGCCCGACATACCCGAATGATAATAATAAAAAGCTTTACTAGGAGCCGCTGCCGCAACAGTGGCACAATAAGTGACTAACTCATCAATAGAGCCAGGCTTAAAGAAACACGGCGCAATAATAGAAGTCGCAAAAATGTCTAGGGTTTCTGCATGCTTTGTTAATGCTAAGGTGTCAACAATCGATAAAGCGCCGGTATGCACAGTAATACTAAGTTTGCCGGCAGCCGCAGAAACCCAGCGCTCTGCTATCGCTTTGCGCTCTTCAACAGAGCAATTAAGCCCTTCGCCCGTTGTGCCACAAATATAAACGCCTTTGACACCCTGTTTAATAAGTAATGCCGCAATTTGGTCAATCACTGGCAGGTTAACTTCACCATTCTGGTCAAAAGGTGTATGAGGGGCGGCTATCAGTCCAGTCAGTTTTTCCATTGTAATCCTCTGTAAATTAATATATTTATTTTTCGCTAACTTATGTACTAATAATGTGCTGTTAAAACTTATTTACCCGAAGTAAGGTTTAGTCACACCTTTGTTAACTCAAAGTTGTTGATGAAAATATTCTCTTTTGTATAGTAATATGGTGGGCTTTTGAGCAGCCCACCAGCACGATATAAATGATTTATAAACCTATTACTCTGCTTAAAAATCTAATTTAATACCCGCGTAATAAGCGCGTCCGGTTAAATCAAATGCCGTTCCGTTGGTTAACGTGCCTTGCTGTTGATATTTATGATTAGCGGTTAAATGTGGCGGCTGCTCATCAAATAAGTTAGTCACACCAAAGTAAGCATTAATGTTGTCTGTGAAGGTGTAACTGAAGCGAATATCATTGTAAACACGTGAGTCTATTGCGTTAAGCTCTTCGGTTAACACCGTATTATTATTACGGTCTTTGGTTTCATCCCAATAGCGTAATTGCCAGTAAACATTCAAGTCATTTAGCGTGTACGATGCACTTACATTGAAACGCAGCTCTGGGAATAGCACTTCGCCTGCAAGGCTTTGTGTATCGCCTGTTTCAATACCAGTAATATCATAAGTATCTAAAAAGTTAGCGGCTACGCCTAAGTACAGATCGCCTGAGCCTAAGGTAGTCAGGTATGAAATATCAATATCAATACCGCTGGTTTCAAAAATATTCTCATTACCTGAAGCAGCATTTACATCTAAAGCTGCACCTCCACGACCATCACGGCGAACTAAACCACCACAGTCTGCATCAAAATTGCTTGGATCAACCGAATAACAGCGGTTTAAAATAACGGTACGGTCAGTTTTAGCAATGGCATCCTCAATTTTAATATCGTAATAATCAAGTGACATTTGTAAGCCAGGGGCAAACTCAGGGCTAAATACAATACCCGCAGTAAATGTGTCAGCTTTTTCTTCATTAACATCGCTAGAGCCACTTAATAAACCGGCAGTGTTCTGTTCTTCTACTGTGGTTAGTGTAAAAGATCCTTCTGCATTAATACGCTGCTGAATAGCGGGTATTGAACGACAGTTTTCGGCAATATTCCCAGTATCGGCATTTGTTATTGTGTTACAAGGGTCGGTGACAAATTCAGCTGTTGCTGTACCACCAGCAAATAAGTCACTCACATTAGGGGCACGTACCGCTGTGGCAACTGCCCCGCGTAAGCGAATTGTTTCTGTTATGGGGGCGTCTAAACCAATAGTCCAGTTAGTTGTGCGTCCAACAGAAGAGTAGTCACCTACTCTAACCGCCGCAGATAAATTTAATTGCTCTAGTAAAGGAACATTTACTTCAGCAAAAATATCTACTACATCAAATTGTCCTTTAGTTTTAGCAATTGCAGCACCACGTACTATGCCCGCTTGACGAAGTGGGTCAGGGGTTTCTTGACCTTTTTCTTCACGGTATTCAACACCCGCGGCAAAGCCAATATTGTCGACATCATTACTAATGGCATAATCTAATTCGCCGGCAATAGTTGCAGTTAAAACGGTTTGCTCAATGCTCCCCACGATATTAGTGTCTGCTGCTAAGTAGTTAACCGCTTCTGGTGAAATACCATCAGCAGAAAAAGGATTAAAAACGACACAACCATTTATACGAGCGATATCATCCGCACATTGATAACCACCAGCACCATCATCAACAGCATCTATCGCAAAGCGAGCTCGGTCAAGGTTGATATCACCGTGATTTTTTTGGTTTTGGTCCGTTACCCCATAAGTACCACTTAATTTTAGATAAATATCATCTGAAATATCGTACTCATACTCACCTGCAACTCTAAAAGTGCTACGTGTATTTTCAGCACCACGATCACCAAACTCCACTAAACGTCTAAAGGTTAAACTGGCATCATCAAGGCTAGTAATACCATCTGCTAATAAATTATCCCCTAAGGCGGTCCCAGCAAACCAAGGATGAGTAGCAATATCAATACCGGTTGTCCCGCCTTTTGATAACTTAAAGATGTCATTTCTTGTATCTAGTGGGATAGGCTCAAAGCGTGCGCGAGAGTCAACTCTAGCGTAATTAGCCGTTAAGTTAAAACGTGATTTATCACTCAGATCTAATGAAAGGCCTGTAGCGAAAAACTTTCGCTCTAATGGCGCCAACATAGAGCGATAGTCGTGAAAGTTAAAAGCGTCCGATGTGGTTACATCATCAGTGCGAGTAAATAAGCTACCGTCACCATTATATTTATCAATACGACCGCCTACCACATGTGAAGAGCCAACATACTGTGAGGTATCTCTAATACCATCACCATTAGTATCAACTGCATCCTTGTGCACACGAGAATAGTCTCGATCACTGGCCATTAAGCCATCATCATTAGATATGCCAAAAGAAAGCCAAACGTTACCGTCTTTAAAGTTTTTCCCTAATGAAAACTCAATATCGGTCTGATCACGATCACCTTCAGCACTTCGTCCTGTTTGAGCTTTAAAGGCAACGCCATCGAAGTTTTTCTTCATGATAATATTCACGACACCTGCTACAGCATCTGAGCCATAAGCAGCTGACTGCCCGCCTGTCAGTACTTCTACTCGCTGAATCATAGTTGTAGGAATAGTATTTAAGTCAACGCCATAACCAGAGCCTACTGACATGCCTGACACATAACGCTTACCGTCTACCAAAACTAATGTTCTTGACGAGCCTAAATTACGTAGTGCTACTGTACTTAGGCCAGAGTCTTGACCACTAATATTAGAGCTAGATGAAGTTGTATCACCTACAACAGAGGGAATTTTCCCTAAGAGGTCACCAATATTTACTGCCCCCACACCTTCTATATCTTCAGCATCAAGTACTTTAATGGGGGAAGCTGACTCAAAGTCACCTTTAGGAATATGCGAGCCTGTCACAACTATTTTTTCTACCTCGGCCACTGTTGTCGCTGTATTAGCGTCAGCTGCCATAGTGTAAGTTGTTGCAGAAGCAATGCTCACCGCGAGTAATGATTTTACAAATTTATTAAGTTTCAACATGTTATCCCCAAAATTTATCTTTATTTTTTAAAATAATGTCATAAGTTACGTTTTTTAAACTACTTTCTAACTACATTGCTCAACCACTAGCATGTAGCACTGCAAAACATGACAAGCAGACATACCATCAACCTGTTATACCAACATACCACCTAATTAATTGTTTTGTCAAAGTCAAAATAACAAAATTATACAAAGCATCATAAACTGACGAAGTGATTGAATATTTTCCTTGCAGTAACGATCTGTTTTAGCAAGTAAAAAATAATTTTGCCGACTTAAATTTTTTTTATAAAAAAATAATTAAAAAACTCAGGTACTTTCCATTCTCAACAAGATAACCCTAAATCAGCCCAAGGTTAGTGATAGTAAAGTGCAGCTCTTTATGGCAAAATCATCGCCATATGGCTTGTGGTTTTTTTCCTTAAAAAGCTTAGCAACTACATGCTTTTCTCTTTTAATCATCAAGGTATTTAGTACTCGCTCTCTTTTTTATGAGTCTATAGACTTGACTAACATGAATAACATTTATGAGCTCCTCTGCTGTACAACAATCATCAAATAAGTCCAGTTTGATTGCATTACTACCATTTGCCGTTTTTCTGGGGATTTTTTTAGGAACCGGCGTTATTCTTACGCTACAAGGGAGTGACTTTGCTTTTTACCAATTACCTGCCAGCATTGCGATTATCCCTGCAATATTTGTCGCAATTTATTTAGGCAAAGTTATCGATAAGCAGTCTATTGATAAACAAATAGGGCAGTTTATTCAGGGGGCTGGTCATGCCAACATTATGACGATGTGCGTTATCTATTTATTGGCTGGCGCTTTTGCAACCGTGGCGAAAGCAACGGGCAGTGTTGATGCAAGTGTACAATTAGGTTTAGCGATTTTCCCTGCTTATTTACTATTACCTGGCTTGTTTCTAGTTGCTGCCTTTTTGTCAACTGCAATGGGCACTTCAATGGGGACTATTGCCGCTATTGCCCCTATTGCTTTGGGGTTTATTGAATCTGCTGAGTTAGATTCAGCCTTAGTTGCTGGTTGCTTAATTTCTGGTGCTATTTTTGGAGATAACTTATCTATTATTTCTGACACCACCATTGCCTCGACGCGGAGTCAGGGTGCAAAAATGAAAGACAAGTTTCGCGTTAACTTTACATTTGCTGTACCTGCTGCATTAATTTGCTTGATCATGTTTGCGGTACTAGGACAGAGTATTCATTATGATGTAAGCAATGATCCTGCGCTATATGGGCTGATACCTTACATTGTTATTTTAATATTGGCATTGTCTGGCGTAAATGTTTTTGTGGTACTAAGCATAGGAATAGTACTCGCCGCCGCTATTGGTATGCTAACGAATGACTATCAATTGTCCGCTTGGGTTAATGATATAAATGCAGGATTTGCTAGCATGCAAGACATTTTTATTTTGTCATTGTTTATTGGTGGTTTAAGTGAATTAATTCGTCACCAAGGGGGGCTTGCGGCGCTAACGCAAACAATAGAATCTTTGGCCCGGAAGCTAAGCCCTAGTAATAAAAAGCGCGCAGCTGGTTTAGGTATTGCGGGGTTAACCTTTGGTTGTAATTTCTTCACTGCCAATAACACAGTTTCTATTATTATTACTGGCGAAACCGCTAAAGCATTAGCCACCGATGGCGAATTAACACCGGCGCAATCAGCGAGTTTACTTGATATCTTTGCTTGTATTAACCAAGGTTTATTACCTTATGGCGCGCAAGCATTACTTTTAGGTGCAACCTTAGGTATTTCACCCTTGGCGGTAATTTCTCACGCGTTTTACCCCATGATTTTATGCTTTGCTGCCGGTATTGCCTTTTGGAAAGTAACTAAAGCCTAGGTGTTAGCTTTATATCACTGTTAGTACTCTAGGTTTAGGTTATGTTATTGAAAATTAACTACATTATAAAAGGATCACTCTATGTTAAATCGAGCTCTACTTTCGTTGCTTGTATGCGCCTTATTGCCTTTGCCAGTTACTGCTATGCAACCTTGTATTGTTAACAACTGAGTATCAGCCCCACTAAAAAACAAGATTGGCGTTATGGTGTTGCCCCCCATGGAAGTAAAGCAACCATAAAAGATGACCTACTCAATGATGATAAGATTTGGGTTGCTTTTACCCGTGTCCCTCGAGTTGACGTTAACAATAATGCTTGGGTAGAGCTTATTTTACGACTTACCGCACAAGTCTTTAAAAAATACAACACAAATACAGTTAACCTATCAAAGCAGTCAGAACTTAGTCGTTAAACTGTCACAAAAAGACTATGGTGGCGACGGTGATAAAAGCTATGCGCATTATCAACACCCTGTACCTGCTACCAATAAATGGACTACCGTTTGTCTAAATATTGCTAACTTTCAACGTCCTGATTGGACACCAGTTGAGTCAAAAGATGTAGGGTTCATCAATAAACATGTAAGTGCATTGTATTTAGTACCCGACTTAGAGGATGATTTAGGCGGCAATGCCACGCTTGAAGTTAAGTCTCTTCTCACTTTACCTTAACCGTTATAGCGACTTCACTCTCTTTGTCAACATTACTGCTGTGCTGGTTAAGCGCTCGTTATTGATAGCTGCCGACCTTTAGCTTTGTAGCTATTTGATAGGCAGCAATACAGTTTATTAACAAGATTAAGAAAAACTAACCAGGGAAAACACGGTTTTTCTGCATTAACTTACCTAACACACCTTCAACAGAAAGTGACGCGGCTTTACCAAGCTTTTCAGCTAAGCCTTTTTTAACTTCATATTTAATTGCGACAATCTTGTGGCTTTTAGCTAATTTTTGTAAATAATCATCACTCGTTTGAATGCTATCAACTAAGCCAAGTGCGAGTGCTTTAGTACCAAACCAATGTTCGCCAGTAGCCACTTTGGTTAACTCTAGGCTTGGTCGGTGTTCGCCAACAAAGTCTTTAAATAACACATGGGTTTCTTCAAGCTCTTCAATAAATTTTTCTTTACCTTTGTCAG
The DNA here is from genome assembly GCF_056238625.1 of Colwellia sp. F1. NCBI lineage: Bacteria > Pseudomonadati > Pseudomonadota > Gammaproteobacteria > Alteromonadales > Colwelliaceae > Colwellia > Colwellia sp. F1. Next base: position 98,997 of record NZ_JBWDLI010000007.1, on the reverse strand, counting down.
TGTTTTCACCAAACATGGTAACCGTGCGTTTAAATTCACCGGCAGTAAACTGTTCAAAGTCAATATCGTTTTTCTTTAATAATTTATTAAAATTGGGTAATTGCGCAATCACACCAATAGAGCCAAGAATCGCAAAAGGCGCAGCAATTATGTTGTTAGCAACACACGCCATCATATAACCGCCTGATGCGGCAACTTTATCAACAGAAACAGTAAGGGGTATTTCATGTTGGCGAATTCTATCTAACTGGGACGCAGCTAACCCGTAACCATGAACCATGCCGCCACCACTTTCTAGTCGCACAAAGACTTCATCGTCTTTGGTCGCCACAGATAAGATAGCAGAAACTTCTTCTCGCAGTGAGCTGACTTCTTTAGCGTCAATACTGCCTTTAAAGTCAACAACAAAAACCCTAGCCTTACTTTTAACAGTGACATCGTCATCTGCTTTTTCTTTTTTCTTCGCTAGTGCTTTATCGGCTTTGGCTTGCGCTTTTGCTAATTTTTTATCATTTTTTTCTTTTTGTTTTAACTCTTCATCATTCAACAGTGCGTGCACAATCTCTTGCTCTACATCGTCAAATTGCGCTGACAAATCAGTAATTTCTAATTCGCCCTTTTTATGTTTATTTTTAATCGCTGAGGCGGTGGCAATAACCACAATAGCCACTATTGCTATAACAAACGTTATTGTTTTCGCTAAAAATAAACCATATTCGTATAAAAACTCCAAACTTATCTCCTGCGCGTTGATCGCGGCGTAACAAAATTACCATAATATTATAAAGAATATGGGGATAAAAAATATAAAAAAAAGCCTTTAGTTGGTAACTAAAGGCTTTCGTTAATCAATTGTCGCTTACTATGAACGTATAAGCTAAATCATTACTTAACAACGTCTGTGTTTTGTACTGAAATTAGGTGTCCGCCACTGCTAAAGAAATTAGCGACCTGGCTTTGCATTTCAGTAGTTGCAGCGCTTGTCATTAGTGGGTCTGTTGCTCCCCCTCTTGAGTCAGGGCGTGGATCTAATATTGAACTATGGTGACCATATAAATAACGTACTGCACCTGATATGGGTGATTCAGTATCTTGTGTTGTTGTTGAAATACCCGGTAAACCAAGTAACGCTATTGCGCCTTCTGTGCCACCAAAAGGGGTAGACGAAACAGTATTAGGCACCACTTGGTCACTTAAGTTATCACTACCGTTACCAACTACTTCAATTAAATGAGTTGGTGTATTGGTTGCTGCCATCATAGCGGCGTAGTTAGCCGGGTCACCTGAGTCTGCTACTGTTTGTGCAGCAAAAGCAAACTGGGAAAAGGTGCCATTTAATCCCGCTTGCTGCTCTGCTGATAATGCCGCATAAAATGCGTTAAAGTAGCCTACCATTTCAGCTTCTGTTGGCGCTGTTTCGCTTGTATGAGTTTGAGCAACAAACCCTTGAAAAGCTTCAGATGCCGCATAAGCTAGGTTTGATTTAATCACATCACCAAAAGCAGCAGATTCCATTAAAAAGTTGGCGACCATAATACCTGGCATAGCAAGGCTATTGGTATTCACCGCAAATAATGGATCAACTTGTGGGTCTAGAGCAGTATTGGCAAGTGCCAAAAAGTTAATACCCGTAATCGCACCTAAAGAATGCCCTAAAAAGTGTACATTAGACCTATCAACTTTAATTGCATTACCTGCTGCATCAACGCCGCCTAAGAAGTTTAAGCCTAAACGTAAACCGACTAAATCAGAGGTTGACTGACGTAAATTATCACGGGTGGTTAATAGGCTTGCTAAGTTCATATAATGCGTGGCTGAAACGGTTGATGCATTAATCTCATCAACACCATCACCATTTAAGTCAAAACCGCGACTACCATGTAATGGATGGTCAATTGCTACAGTGGCAAAACCATGAAGCGTAAGAATGCCAGAGATCAATAGCATATCTTCTTTTTTAGAGGTGATACCATGCTGTAATATAACAACCGGCCAACCATTCGCAGGCTCTGCTAAATCAGCAGGCAAGCCCATTTGGGCGCGAACAGCATTAGCAACATTGACATCAGGTGTTGTCATTTGCACAGCAACTGGCATTGCTGCATTAGCTTTGGGTACTGGGCTAAATTTGGTTAAATGACGCTTTTTATCAAAACCTAGTGATCTAAGACCTGGAGCCGCTAGCTCTTGAGCCTGAGAAATTGCCATACAAGTACCATCATCAACACTCACGGGTGTTTCTGGAATAGTGTCCGCAGTAAGTTCACCTGCAGCAATTTTACCTGCGACACCGGCTAATATCGCACCCGAATCACATAAAGACCGCCACCAATCATTCACTGGCGCCATCGGGTTTTCTGCTGTTGGCACACCTAAATAATAAGGCAAAGTCACACTACCTTGCATAAAGTTAGCCGCTGAATATAAAGGCACTAACGAAGCAGGTATTTGCCCAGCTAACACATCCGCTACTGAGATGTCCATGTCTTGCACGCCAATGGCAGGTATACCCTGCGCTGCATTAGCCATCATCGCTGGCACATTATTTGCCATTAAGGCTTTAGCTGTTGCTAATACATCAATCGTTGATTGCGTGGTAAAAGCCATGGTGTAAATTAGTGCATTTTTATCAGCGCCTGCTGCTGCAATGGCATTTTCATAACTATTAATAACCCCTTGCAAGCTTTTTTGTGCGGGGCTTGCTAATGGTTTAGTGCTAATGTCTTGGCGAACAAGTTCATAGCTGGTTGAGCCAGCAACGTCTTTGCCATTACTGTCTTTTAAATTATTGGTTAAAGCTAAAATATAAGTTGTTTTACCTTTTAACGGTTTTAACGGCACAACGGCAACACTATTGCCCGAGGCTTGAGTAATATAGTCAACACCAAAAGTTAATTCATTTACCACGGTACAGGCAGCACCACGAGGTACTTCTTCACAGCCAGTATCGCCCCCCATTAAGGTTTCATAGATTTTGACTGACGCAGGGTTACCCGCTGAATTTGTATCAAGTGATGTCCCTGCAGGAAAATCAATTGCGAGCATAAAGGGGTTCGTTGTCGACCAACCATCAAGTGCACCTAGTGCGGTGGATGGGTCGGCATAGTTGGGTGATTCAATTTCCTGGTTATCTTCGTCTTTTTCCCCTGAGATAATCTCGCCCGCAGCATTTCTTTCAACCGGTATATTTAAAGTGCCGTCAGGTGTATCTAGGAACAATAAATCATTAGGCACTGATAAATCGCCATTACTAGGATCAAAAACAACCCTTGCAGGAGCAACGACTGGCGTGCCGTTTTGGGCGGTATCTTTTATTACGTCATCGACAGTTTCGCTACCACAACCACTTAAGCCAAGTGCGCTGACTATAGCTAAACTAAGAACTAACTTCTTCATCTTTCTCTCCCCAAAGCTTATTTTATTTCTATTATTGTTAATAAGTATCATGCGATTTGTTATTGCCTTACCTACTGATTAATAAAGTAGATAGTAAATTAACTCGTTAGACCAGTTATCAAACTTAACGCAAGCGTTAACAATGTTCCAGTAGTTTTTACATTTTAGTTGATATATTTCTCGTTATTAGAAATAAACTAAGTAAAATAGTCATCATATATTTACAAATAACCCTTAAGACCTAGGCTCGAATAAAAAATGTTTGATTATACTATTATAGATAAAAGTTTAGAAAATAAAATAATACTCGTTACTGGCGCAGGATCGGGTATAGGAAAAGCAGCGGCAATAACTTACGCAAAGTTAGGTGCTACCGTCATTTTACTTGGCAAAACTGTCAGTAAACTTGAAGCAGTTTACGATGAAATAGTCGCGCTTAATTTAGCGGAACCCGCCATTATTCCTTTAGATTTAAAAGGAGCAACCAAACAAAATTATATTGATATGTCTGCGACCATTGCTGATCAGTTTGGTCATTTAGACGGGGCCTTGCTCAATGCTTCAATATTAGGCGAGTTAACTCCCTTTACACAAATTCATGAACAAGTGTTTCATGATGTGATGCAGGTGAATGTTAATGCGCAGCTTTTACTCGCACAAGCGCTGATCCCAACATTACAGTTAGCTGAAAATGCCTCTTTAGTTTTTACTTCTTCTGGTGTGGGTAATCAAGGGCGTGCTTACTGGGGGCCATACAGCCTATCTAAATTTGCCACTGAAGGTATGATGCAAATTATTGCTGACGAATATGAAAACTCAAATTTACGCACAAATGCAATAAACCCAGGAGCTACCAATACCAATATGCGTAATAGCGCTTACCCAGCTGAAGATAAAGACAAAATAGCAGTACCTAATGACATTATGCCACTTTATGTTTATTTAATGTCTGATGATAGTTTACGCGTTAATGGACAAACATTAAAAGCGCAATAGATACTGAGATTAGGCACTAGAAAGCGATAGGCTCTAGGTTTTAGAAAACCTAGAGCCTATCGCCTACCAGCTAGATATTTTATCTTAATTCTCTTCTGAGTATTTTACCTACATTAGTTTTAGGTAATTCGTCTCTAAACTCTACTAACTTAGGCACTTTATAGTTGGTGAGGTTTTCACGACAGTGTTTTAACAATGTTGCTTCGTCTAAGTCAGGCTGCTTGCGTACAACAAATATTTTCACCATTTCACCGCATGCTTCATGTGGCACGCCAATAGCGGCTGCTTCAGCAACGCCTTCATGCATCATAACAACTTCTTCAATTTCATTAGGAAAAACATTAAAGCCCGAAACAATGATCATGTCTTTTTTACGATCTACAATTTTGAAAAAGCCATTTTCATCCATACTGGCAATATCACCTGTGGCTAACCAACCATCTTTTAATACTTTATGAGTCGCTTCTTCACGGTTATAGTAGCCTTTCATTACTTGAGGCCCTTTAACCCACATTTCACCCGCCTCACCCACTGGGGCTTCAGTGCCATTTTCTAGTATTATTTTGATGTCTGTTGAGGGGGCGGGTAAACCAATACTACCGTTATAACTTTCTTGATTATAAGGACTTAATGACACTAACGGTGCACACTCTGTTAACCCATAGCCTTCAAGCAGCCTCGATCCGGTTAGTTTCTCCCAGCGCTCGGCTACTGGTCGTTGTACGGCCATTCCTCCGCCTAACGACATTTTTAAACTAGAAAAGTCTAAGTCTTTAAAGCCTGGGGTATTTAACAAACCATTAAATAGTGTATTAACACCAGTAATAGCAGTAAAAGTATACTTATTTAATTCTTTCACAAAACTACTCATATCTCTTGGGTTTGTGATCAACAAATTCCCTCCCCCTAAGGTAAAAAAAGTTAAGCAGTTCGCGGTTAAAGCAAAAATATGATAAAGCGGCAAAGCGGTTACTACCAGTTCGTTACTTTCAGCGAGTAGTGGTTTTATTGATGCTTTTGCTTGCTCTAAATTAGCAACCATATTCCGGTGCGTTAACATTGCCCCCTTTGATACACCTGTAGTGCCACCTGTGTACTGTAAAAATGCTAAATCATCGCCACATAATTCAACAGGGACTAAGGTTAACTGGCTCCCTTTTGACAAGGTAGTATTAAAACGTATCGTATTGGATAAGCTATAGGCGGGCACCATTTTTTTGATGTACTTAACAACCGCATTAACGATGACACCTTTAACGCAGCCAAGTCGGTCGCCTAAAGAGGTCATGATCACATGCTTAACGGGGGTTTTATCAATAATTTTTTCTAACGTCTGGGCAAAGTTTTCAATGATTAACATTGCCGTTGTGCCTGAATCTTTAAGCTGATGCTGCAACTCACGTGCGGTATACAATGGGTTTACATTAACAACTGTTAACCCTGCTAGCAATGCACCAAACAAGGCTATGGGGTATTGCAATGAATTAGGCACCATAATGGCAAACTTATCACCTTTTTTAAGCCCTAAGTCTTGCTGTAAATAGGCGGCAAAGTCCGTTGCTTGTTTAGCTAACTCTGCATATGTAATTTCTGCGCCCATGTTAATAAAAGCCACCCTGTCACTGTATTTAACCGAGTACTTATTAAACATTGCCACTAATGAGGGGTATTTATCTGGATCTATATCAAATGGAACTCCAGGAGGATAACTTTTTTCTAACCAAACTTTTTCCACAATAAATTCCTCATTTAAAAAATTTTTATAGCAACCACTTAATAGTGTAGTTCAATGCTTATCGTTATGACTTCTTTTTGAAGTTTTTTAATTCTTGCACTGTTTTATCAAATTTGAACTGATACTACCAGTAAATTTTAAACGCTTGTTTGAATATTTTACTGTTTTTCGCCTTTATTAATAAAAATTCGCACCAATTCTGCCGTTTTTTGAGGCTGATCCATATGAACATGATGACCTCCAACAAGTTCAACAGAAATTAACGATTTAAATAATGAACTAAAGGTTTTTCTCCCTAGGTTAACCATAGCCAAGCCACGACTACCATAAATCAGTTGCACTGGGCATTGTATATCACGAATTAATTGCTTGGCTTGCTTTAATGTTAACCGGTAAGGCGACATAGTACGTAAACGTTGATCACTTCGCCAACGGTAACCGTCTGCTTCTTTTACAATACCACGTTCAACGATAAGTTTTGCTTGCGCATAGTTAAGATCAGAAACAGTAACTCGTGCTTTTATGGCGGAATCGAGGCTACTATGGTATTTCCTTTTTGTCGTATTTTTGTTAACATTAAGCGAACCAATCTTAAAGCGACTTAGCATACCGTCACGTAACTGCTGGGTTGTTTTTTCTTCTTCGCCACTCACAAAGCCAATAGCGTCTAGTAACGTTAATGATTTAACTTTTTCAGGGAAGGCTGCAGCAAAAGCACTTGCCACCATGGCCCCCATAGAATGAGCAACAATATCCACTTGCTGCCACTGGTTAAACTCAAATAATTGAAGTAAATCATAAACCCAATCAATAAAATGATAATGCGCATCAAGACTTTTATGGCTTGAGTGACCATGCCCTGGCCAATCAATGGCTACAACCTGCTTACTGGCCATATTTTGTTGAAAGTATGGCATTAATGTAGAAAAACTCGCGGCATTATCAAGCCATCCATGTAAGCATAATACAATATTGTCTTTACGGCCTTCGCTACCACAAGTGATCCCATGTAAAGAAAGGCTGTCAAGTTTGAAATTAACTGCTGTAATTGGCTTGCTTACCGTCATAAAAGCCCCTTATCTTTTTGCTGTTTTATACAAAGAATACAAAGCTGCTAACGCAATGGAAAACCAAATAATTATCCAAATAAATTCTGGGATAAATGTACTCGCCGCCAAAGCCGCGCCATCCCCTATATTACGACCATCAAGTAAGTGAGAAGGGCTTGATAAGCTATTCAGTAAAATTAGCAGGCCAATTAGCTGCATAAATCGTTGCAAGTAATGCATACGTTTTAGCTTTAGCGTTAACAAAAACAAGGCAGCGAGCACACCTAAAATAAACCAGGTTAATAAGTCGCGCCCCCACAAAACAATAGATGCGATCAGTAAAGTCAAAATGAAAACCGAGAAGACTTGAGCAATTTTTTGGTGAGCACTTGCTAACTTGTATATGCCAAAGCCCCAAAGCGTGGCGCCTGCATAGCCAGCAAAAGTAATAATGAAGTTAATTCCCCCTTGTGTGGTACATAAACCAGCACCATTAGCAAACAACTGAATACGCATAACAGTGCCGCCAGTTAGTAGTGCGGCAATACCGTGGCTAATTTCATGAAAATAACTTTCTAACCAGTTAAACGGAATTGAAATGAAAGGGAGTTGTTTAATAACAATGGCAATCATGAATAAAATAAAAAAATGATACTTTTGCCAAAAGCGGGATGACTTTCGCCCTTTATTAATAGAAAGTGATGACATAAATACTCGACTTAGTAAAACTGAAATATGAAATACAACAAAGATAATAGTCGCTAGTATAGCTTGTTTGCTTTTATATTATCTTTATATTGCTGGTATGTTTTTTGGTACATACACATATTGAAAAAAAATGTGCAGGTAATAAGACAAGCCAATTAGGCAAATAAGTCAACACCAAACAGTTTTTGTATTGACTCTCGCTCGGCTAAATTATTTACCGATTGATAACTTGCAACCGCGGTTTCATTTCTTATTGAGGGGGGCTCTACATTAGCTGAAGACGATGCTACTGTATTTTGCTGCATAAGCGGGGATTGGAAAGCTTGTTGGTTTTGAGCTTGGTTTGCTTTAAAAAGTGCAATTGCTTGCTCATCAATCACAATATTTTGTGTTGTTTTTTTATTTGATAATTGTGCTTGGACTGCTTTATTTATGTCAGCCGAAGGCACCGTTGTTTTAAGCGGTACATTCGGTTTATTATTAACATCAGTAGTGGTTAATTGACCAAACGGTGCTGTTGAGCCAACAGAGCTAGAAACATTCATAATATCAATTTAGCAAAAAAGTAAGTCATAGGCAATTGATTCCCCTTTAATGGCTGCCCCTTAAATATAGGTATTTTACACGGGTGGCTAACCTGCTACTTGCCCGGTAATTTTTTCCATGACACTGTATCTCGTACATAAACAGGTTCAGCCGCTTCAGCTGCCACACCTTCACCACGTTCAAGCGCTGCTTTACCTATAACTAACATAGCTTCAGCACTAGGAAATAAGACTTCGGGTGTGCCATGGTTGCTTTTAAGTGATGATAAACTCGCTGGGTAAGCATCCCAGCCCGTGCCAACGCCGAAGACTGGTGTTGTAACATAGCTTTCTAGTCGGGCTTGTACTAATTCAGGTGGAGTGACCGCCTCACCTTGGTTATCACCAAGGTTTTGTACTTGCATAATGTTATTATCATCCAGTACAAAATAACCGTTATAGACCTCCCCCATTCGTGCATCAATAGCAGCAATGACTTGGCGTTGCTGGTGCTGCATAAACGCTAATTGCGCCATCGTCTGTAAACTAGAAACTCCCATGACGGGTAAATCAGCGGCAAACGCTAAGCCTTGGGCAACACCCACACCAATACGTACTCCGGTGAAGCTGCCTGGTCCCCGGCCAAAAATCAAACCATCACAGGCTGACAATGTAATATTGGCTTTTTTAAGTAACTTGTCCACCATAGGAAGTAACTCTAAACTATGTGATTGTGGGCACAGTTTATAACAGCTATAAACTTTACTGTTTACCTGTAAAGCAACTGAGCATGCCTCAGTTGAAGCATCAATGGCTAAATAATTCACTATTTTTACCTTTATTTTAAATTAATATTCTCAGCAAGCACGCTTAAAATCTCGCCTACAGTTGCGTTAAAGCTGCCGCATTATAATGTATTTAGGAAGGCAATCGCTTTGTTTAAATCGCGGCTTCTTTTCATCTCAGGTAAACTTTTTAAAAAGGTTTCCCCATAAGGACGGTTTACTAGCCTATTATCACAAACCACCATAATACCGCGGTCACTTACATCACGAATGAGCCGTCCAACGCCTTGTTTTAAGGCTATTATCGCTTGTGGTAACTGTATTTGCGCAAAGGCATCGCCGCCTTGTCGTTTGACATCTTCACACCGTGCTTGCAGTAAAGGGTCATCGGGTGACGCAAAGGGCAACTTGTCAATAATAACACAGGTTAGCTTATCGCCTCGCACATCAATCCCTTCCCAAAAGCTGGCGGTAGCAAGCAATACCGCGTTATCATTTTCAATAAACTGCTCTAATAAAACGCGCTTACCCATTTGCCCCTGCACTAATAAAGGGTTATCAATATCGTCCGCTAAAATTGCTGCCACCTGATTCATCACCCGGTAACTCGTAAACAACATAAAACAAGCACCTTTGCTGGCCACAATTAACGGTTTGGCTAATTTGGCTAAATGTTGCGCACGGTTTTTATCATTCGCTTCAGGTAAATAACGGGGCACAATAAGTTGCGATTGTGCTTGGTAATTAAACGGGCTTTCTAGAAGCAGTTGCTTAGCATTGTGTAAACCTAAAGGCTTGGCGAAATGCTCAAAACGATTGTCGACAGCCAAGGTTGCTGAAGTGAATACCCAGCCAGCACCCGAGCCTTTGACATAAGCACTAAATTTATCGGCAACACTTAAAGGCGTTAAATGCAGTACAACATGGCGTGGCGTCGTTTCATACCAAAAACTCATACCATTAACATTGACATTCGCCATCACATTGTACTGCGAGAGTAAATTCACCGCTCGGTCAAAACAATTGTCTATCGCTTCATTACGCGAAACACACAATTTTATCACTTGGTATAAAAAATCTAAGTCTACTTTTAAGCGTGCAAATTTTTGCACAAAATGTTGCTGCTGATATTTATCACGCCAGTTACCGCGCTCAGGATCATAGTTAAAGAGTAATCTAAATTCTTGGCAGGTTTTTTCTAACTTCTCCGCCGCTAAGCCTAGCTGTTTTACATCGGTTAATTTACTGCGATATATTTGCAAAACATCTGTGCATAAGTCAACCAGTTGACGGGTAGAAAAAGCCTCTCCAAAATAGTCACTGGCAATATCACCAATTTGATGCGCTTCATCAAAAATAACGACTTGTGCCTTAGGAATGAGCTCACCAAAGCCCGTGTCTTTAAGCGCCATATCTGCAAAAAACAAATGGTGATTCACCACGACTAAATCAGCGTCAATGGCTTTATGCCGGGCCTTAACCAAATAGCATTGCTCATAGTCGGGACAATCTTTTGCCAAGCAGTTATCGAGCGTACTGGTAATATAAGGAAATACCGCTGAATCTTCTGTCACATTAACCAGCTCACCAATATCGCCACTTTGCGTACTATTGGCCCACGCTTTCACCTTAACCAAGTCAGCTAAGGTGTTTGCATCGAGTTGACCACAGGTATCTTGATATTGCGCTAAACGATAACGGCATAAGTAATTGGCACGTCCTTTTAACAAGGCAACCTGTACATTACTCGCCAAGGCTTTGTTAACCAGTGGAATATCTTTATGGAATAGCTGTTCCTGTAGGTTCTTCGTGCCTGTAGAAACAATCACTTTAGTATTCAGATCATCGTCGCTTGACGCAGCATTAACACTCAGGAATGCCGGGATTAAATAGGCAAATGTTTTTCCTGTTCCTGTTCCCGCTTCAACAATGAGTGTTGACTTATTTTCAATAGCCGTCGCCACCGCTAACGCCATATCGGTTTGCGCTTGGCGTGGCGAAAAGCCGTTAATAGTCTTAGCTAAAACGCCATCAGAAGAAAATGCTTGAGCAACTAAAGTCATTAAGTGAAATACAGTAAATTGTAAAATTGGGGCTGTGATTAATTATACTGTTTTACCTTTTAAACTGAAACTTAAAAAATAAAAAGAAAACCCAAAGACGAATAATAATGCGAATAATTATCAGTTGATAACCACTGATTATTACTATATCATCCATGCAAATGATAATGATTACCATTAATATCAATGTTTAAATACTCTACACCTCAAATTAAGTTTCTAACCCGTGCGTTATTGATTAATCTCGTATTAACATTAACAAATACTGCTAACGCCCAGAATGAAGACCGGCAGCTACAATCAACCACAACATCACAAAAAATTAACGAAGTCATTGTTGTTACTGGCACTCGTACGGCCAAGTTACTCTCAAATTCGCCTGTTCAAGTTGACGTTATTGAACAAGCCCAAATAAACTTACTTACTCAGGGCACCATTGCACAAGCACTCAACTTTATACCTGGCGTTGTTGTCACTCGAACGCCTAAAGACGGCTACAACATTCAAATGCAAGGTTTTGACGGCGATAATGTTTTAATTTTACTCGACAGCCAACCATTAATAGCACCTACAGGCGCAGCGGTTGACCTTGATCAAATAAGTGCACAAGACATCAAACAAATTGAAGTTATTCGCGGTTCAGCTTCTGTGATGTATGGTAGTTCAGCCATGGGTGGCGTGATCAATATCATCACTAATAACAGCACACAAAATCAACTTAATGTCAGTTATGAAATTGGGAGTTACACCAGCAATGCTTTACCCGATGATCTCTATTCACATCAAGCGCGCTTAGGAGCTACCTTGACTACCGGCAGTTGGCGGCACCAACTTAATACTCTACTAAAACACACCCCAGGTTTTGATTATGACAGTGACCATAGCGCTACTCCCACCGGCGCCTTAGATAAAGTATTTATCAATTTAGCAACCTTTGGACAACTAGGTACTATAGATACCGCACTTAAATATCAGTTTTTTGATGAAGACAAAGAAAAGAACACTGGGCGTATCGCCGGGCAAAATGCCTTAGAACAATTTATCTCCGATGTACAACGCCAACAAGTCGATATTGACTTAGGTCAAATTTTGCCCAGCAACAACAATAAATTTCAACGTTCATGGCAGCTAAATAGTCGAATGATGAAACACCAAGAAACCAGTGGCAGGAGTGCTAGTTTACGCAAAGCAGACATTGGTTTATATGAAATCAATGGCAAATATGTTTTCTCAAGTGCTGGCTTTGAAAATGTTTCGGGCGGCTTAATCCATAAAGATACGCTAGAGCAAACAAAAATTTCAAATAATAGTAAAGAAGTCCCTTTGGTTAGCAAAGAAAGCATTGAGGCGTTTAGTCAATTTAATTGGATTAACAAACATAGCCAGTACTTAGTAGGCTTGAGGGTTCAGAACGATTCAAGTTTTGGTTTTCACTCAGCCCTGCGCTTAAGTGGTATGCATGATTTACTCACCAGCAGTGACACACTTAAGTTACGTTACGGCATTGGACAAGGTTATAGAGTACCTACTTTAAAAGAGCGCTTTTATGAATTTGATCATAGTTCGCTAGGATACAAAGTTTATGGTAATGAAGACTTAACCCCTGAAACCTCAATTACCGTAAACACATCACTGTCTTATGAAACAAGTATTAAAAATTCAGTTTTAGGCAGCTTTGATTTAAGCAGTGATATCAACCTATTTTATACTCAAGCAAAAGATTTAATTGATACTGTAGCTGATCCAGATCGCTCTGTTATTGAAGCACTCGACATTTCAGTTTATACCAATATAGATGAAGCGATCCTCAAAGGTTTAGACTGGTCTATAAGCACAAATTATGACCAGTGGACAAACCAACTAAATTATAGCTATTTACATACCAAAAATAGTCATGGTAAACGGCTAGAAAGCCGACCTGCTCACCAAGTAAAAGCAAGTATAGGTTACCTAACGACGCGTTATAACATTAACAGTATGCTTTATTTTGTATACCAAAAAGATGAAGCCATACCAACAGAAGGTTTTGACAACGGCACGTTAAACAATCACTGGTTCACTGTCGATTTTAAATTAAGCCAGCAATTTTCCAAACATTTCTCATGGCGCCTTACACTCGAAAACATACTAAACCAACACCAAGATATTAATGCCGTTCGCGAGCAACTATTTGACGCAAGACCGATCAGCAGTCGGTTTGTTTCGTTCGGTATTACTTACCAATTGTAGCATTCTTATCTTGCTAAAAATCAGCAATATAACAATAAATTTAAGGAAATTAACATGAAAAGCAACACTCTTATTTTAACGTCATTACTAAGTACATTAGCACTAACAGCTTGCGGTAGCAGCAGTAATGATTCAGCAAACACCCAGCCACCAGAAGAGCCGATATCAGAAACAACTATTTACGGCCCATTTTCCACAGGAACGGTAACTGAACCAACATTCTTTTACTTTGATTTAGACACCATGACTGAGGTTAGTTTGTCTGATGACGATGCTAAAACCAATAATCAATGGGATATTGCCTTTAAACGTAGTGATATTTTTCTCAATAATAACAATCCTGATGCGCCTGTTTCGGTTTACGCGACTAGCCAAAACAGTGAGTTTTTTGATGACGAGGGCAAAGCAATCCCTGATAGTTTTATTAACGCGACACCTGAGTCTGAGTTAGATAACTTTAATGCCGTTACACTAGCAGATGTTCCAAGTGATGAAACAGTATTTACCACAGATGATACAAAACGAATTCTTGATGGCTTTTATGCCTACAACACCACAACTCATGTAGTAACAGCCGATGACAGCCATGCTTATATTGTTAATTCTGATGAAACTTACAGTAAATTCAGAGCAACAGCCCTGACCACACAAGGGCGTGATTTAGCTAATATCACCCTAACCTACAGCAACCAAACGGATGTCGACACGGCTTTTGCACTGGTAGAGTCTGATATTGTGATAGATACCGCTGAAGCTTGCGCTGCCTACGACGGTGTTTATGTTGACTTTGCTATTGGGCAAGTTGTGAGCGCCAGTGACGCTTGGGACATAACTTTGCCGTGTAATGACGATAAAACAGCAGCGAGTTTTGAAATAAACCTAGCTGCTGATGCAACCGCAATGCAAGACTTTGACAATACCTATACCGCCATTGATTTAGACGCCTTACGTTATTACGATTTTGAACAGAATGAATATACCGTACGAGCTTTTGACTCCTTACCTTGGTACCAATACGGCTTAAACGGTGGCCACACACTTTGGTCTCAATATGGCGTTTATATTATAAAAACAGCCACAGCTAGCTACAAATTACAGCTCACAAGCTATTACAACGCACAAAGCGCGTCAGGCCATATTTCTTTTAGGGCCAAAGCACTTTAAATTAAATTGGTAGCATAGCAAATCCATTAAGTTTATTAAGAGGTTATCGATAAAGGATTAACGATAACCCCCCACTATTTGAGAATACATATGATTTACCAACTTGAGCAGGCAATGTACCAATTGTCTGAACTTTTTATGGCTCCCGTGCTGGTGTTAATCGGTGCTTTATTTGTTTATTCACTGTTTGCCACTGGGCAATATATTATGCAAAGCATTCAGCGGAAACAAAACAAACCAGCGCTTCATCGTCTATTAAACAGTGAACTAGGTGAGAATAGCCACTTACACTTAAGCGGTTACCCGCTAGCACAGCTAGCCAACAATTACCCTAATGTCAGTAAAGATCAACTCGATGTGAATGCTTTAGCACTTCTTGAAAGGGTAAGAAATGTCAGTCGTTTAGCACCTATGTTAGGGTTAATTGCCACAATGGTGCCCATGGGACCCGCCCTTAAAAGCTTAGCTGATGGGAATATTCAAGGCATTAGTGAAAATTTAATTGTCGCTTTTTCTGCTGTTATTTTCGGGTTAGTTATCGCCTCTATTACCTTCTGGATTGCCAGCGTTAAAAAACGTTGGTTAGCTGAAGAACTTGTTGTCCTTACTCCATTATTACGCGAGTCAAAACAAAACCTTGTAATAAACGAGACCAATATTAACCACAGAGTAGAAACCCAACATGAAGCTGCTTGATGAAGACGAAGGTATTAACCCTGCCTTATCCGTTGTTAATTTAGTGGATGTATTTTTAGTGTTAGTTGCTGCTTTATTAATTGCTATTGCACAAAATCCACTCAGCCCATTTTTAGCTGAAGATGTCACTGTAATAAAAAATGCTGGTAAAGAAAATATGGAAATAATTGTTAAAAAAGGCAACAAAATAGAGAACTTTAAAAGCGAAGGAAAAACAGGCAGTGGCAGTGGAAAAAAAGCAGGTACTGCTTATGAAATGGATGATGGGTCAATCATATATGTCGCGGAATAACGCAATTGACTAAAACAATTTATCAGTCATTCCTTCTTGTAACCCTAAAGAATAATTAAAACATGAAACAACTTAAAAAACTCCCAGCTGTCGCCCTACTATTCAAGCACTTTGCTTTCTTTAGCCTTGTATTTTTTGCGACTGCAAGCGCAGCAAACATAAAGCAAGAAAGTACGGTCGGTAATACTGTCGAGAACACTGCCGAAAATACAATTAATGTGCTGTTTATCAGCGCAGCACATACTAATAAAGCCAAAGTAAACTTATTAAAAAAAGTCGCAGAACCGAGCAACACTATTCACTGGAATATCAACCACAAAACAGCAAAAAGCATTCCTATTAATACCGACTTAACTGCGCTATTTCAAGCGAATGACCTTGTTATTCTTGACGCGGTGTCAGCCCGTGAGGCGCAAAAAACGTACCGACCTTATTTAAAGAATATCGGGCAGTTAAAACAACAGAAAAGTTCCACTAAAGTCATTAGTTTAAACTGGTTAAATAATACACAAGCACAATACGGCTTAAGCCCACAAACACAAAAACGTATCGACGATTACTGGCAGAACGGTGGCCGACACAACTTTACTCACTTACTTAATTTTATTGCCTACAATGCGCTAGACAGCCAAGTACTAACACACAAAAAACCAGCAAAATTAGTGATTGAACCAGCCATTATTTATCCCGATAAAGGCATTTATCACCCACAACAGCCCAGCATTATCAGTAAAGATCTCGCCAGCTACCACCACTGGAAACAACCAAGAGCTAACCAAGCGAAAATTGCACTGTTAATGCAACGTGCCTTAATTGAAACTGAACAAACACAAGTTATTGATGACACAATAAAAAGACTAGAAGCAAAAGGTGTCTATGTTGTGCCTTTCTTCTTCAAATTAAGCCCCAGCAGTGGTGACTACAGTGAACTATTGCAGTTACCCACAGTAAATAACAAAAACACTGCAGTACAGCAAACCGACGTAGATTTAATAATTAACTTTCGCAGTATTCACTGGGCAAGTAAACGTAAAGCGGAGTTTGAAAAATTCTCAGTCCCTATATTACAAGCAATGACTTACTATGGCGGCAACCAAACAGCATGGGAAGAAGACATGCAAGGTGTTTCTGCTGGCATGATGGCATTTACATTAGTACTTCCTGAAAGTGCTGGCGTAGTTGATCCTATGATTATTGCTGCCATAGACAAAGAAAGCCAAAGCGCACAAGTGATTGACTACCAGTTAAACCACTTAGTTAATAAAGCCGTTAATATCGTCAACCTTAAATACAAACCAAATAAAGATAAAAAATTAACGTTATTTATGTGGGGTGACAAAGACGTTGGTGCCTCATTTATGAATGTGCCTGCGAGTATTGAAGCCATTAGCCAACATTTAGCAAATGACGGTTACCAAACAGCGGTTCGTGATAAGAAATACTTAACGGATAATGTCAGTAAAATACTTGATCCCTTCTATCGTGACTTTCAGCTAACACAACTACTTGAAGATGATCTGGCAGAATTAATGCCAATAGAACCTTACCTTAACTGGTTTAACTCTCTACCGAAAACCGTCACCCAAGCAATTAGTGATCATTGGGGCGATCCTAAAGATAACTTTATGGCGGTTGAAAGAAACGGTAAAGATTTTTTTATTTTACCCCGTATTCGCAACGGTAATATGTTGATCATGCGTCAACCACCCCGCTCAGATCATAAAAATGACGAAAACATGATTTATCACCAAGGCGATGTGCCAATCAATCATTTTTATCTTGCGGCTTATTTTTATGCCCGCAAATATTGGCAATCAGACGCTATTATTCACCTAGGTACTCATGGTTCACATGAATACCTAGGCGGTAAAGAGCGCGGACTCTCGGTGTACGACCAAGGTAACTTAGCTGTGTGGGATACGCCTGTCGTATACCCCTTTATTGTTGATGATGTTGGCGAAGCCATGCAAACCAAACGTCGTGGCAATGCAACGGTTATTGCCCATATGACACCACCGTTTGCCGCTGCAGGATTACACGGTGAAATGAGTGCATTACATGAATTAATGCATCAATATAAGCAACTTGACCAAGGTGGCGTAAAGCAAAAAACCGCTGAGCAATTAGTGACACTTTGTTTTGAATTAAACCTGTGTAAAGATCTTAATTTAACCAGAGCGCAAATAACGCAAGACTACAACCACTTTATTGACTTGTTACATAACCACTTAGAAAACCTTGCAACCGCTAACCAACCATTAGGGTTACATACTTTTGGCCACTTAGCTGAGCAAGATTTAGTTATTTCAACATTAATACAAATATTAGGCACAGACTTTACCAAACTTGCTAGCACATTTGAGCATGAACACTACCCCTTACCAGCGCATGTTCATAACCCCGCTTTTGACAACAATAGCGCTGACTTAGCACATAGCCACACTTACCATCAAGTTGTACAAAGTGTGCCCAAGACCAAGCAAGTAGACGAACACCTACATGACAAAGATACTGGCCGCGAGCAAAGTGCTACCGAGGCACAACTATCACTGAAAAACCTTACCGGCTACCAAACCGTTTTAAATTATATTTTACTTAATGGTAAAGAAACAGCAGAGCAACCGATTGCGTTACATAAATTAAACACGCCATTAGCCGACAAAATCAAACATGGTCGCCAACTGTATCAAAGCATGTCGGGGATTCGTGAACTTGACAGCATGGCAGATTTTTTATCGGCTAAATATATACCGGTAAAAACAGGCGGCGACCCTATTCGTCACCCTGAATCACTGGCAACAGGCTTTAACCTTTATGGTTTTGACCCATCTAAAGTGCCGACCCAAGCCGCCTTTGAACAAGGTAAGAGCTTAGTTGATCAAATGATTAATAATTACCATAGAAAACACGGTAAGTTTCCTGACAAAATGGCTTTTTCATTATGGTCGATAGAAACCATGCGCCACTATGGTGTACTTGAAGCACAAGTATTATATGCCATGGGGGTAAAACCCATATGGAATGCAGGGGGACGTGTAACCGGTACAGAAGTGATTGAGTACAGCGAACTTAACAGACCCCGCATTGATGTGGTACTTTCTGCGACCGGCTTATATCGCGATGCTTTTCCAAACGTTATGCAGTTGTTAGCCAAGGCGGTTAATCAAGTAGCCGCATTAAAAGCAGAAAGCAATCCGTTATGGCGTAATTATATTCAAGAGCATAGCCAACGGGTAAAAACTGAATTGCTTGAACAAGGTGTAGTTGCAGAAGAAGCGGAATATCTGTCAACCATTCGTATTTTTTCAAACCGCTCTGGTGATTATGGCTCTGGGGTAGACACGGCTGTTTGGGCAAGCGATACCTGGGAGAGCGACAAAAAAATAGCCGACAATTATTTAGGAAAAATGGGTTACTTCTTTGGCGCAGATAGCAGTCGCTGGGGCGAGCAAGCAAAAAACAGCCAAGGTGAAGCAATCGGTTTATATGCAACGCAGTTATCAGGGACTGATATTACCACATTCGCACGTTCATCTAATCTATTTGGTATGTTAAGCAGCGATGATCCTTTTGAATACTTTGGTGGTTTAAGCCTCGCTATACGTAATATTGATGGTAAAAGCCCCGATATGGTTATTACCAATTTACGAAACGCTAACCAAGCAAAAGCGGAAGATGCGGCTTTATTTATGTCAAAAGAATTGCGCACTCGTATGTTCCACCCGCGTTGGATCAAAGAAATGCAAAAAGAAGGCTATTCCGGCGCCGTATCATTGGCCTCTCGCATGGACAACTTTTTTGGCTGGCAAGTGGTTGATCCTAACCTCGTTCGTGATGACCAATGGAATGAATACATGGACGTTTACGTTAATGACAAACTTAACATACAACTTAACGAATGGTTTGACAAGGTAAACCCCGCAGCCCTCGCTCGCATGATGGAGCGCATGCTAGAAGCAGAGCGTAAAGACTATTGGCAAGCGGATCCTCAGCGCTTAAAGCAATTAGTAAAGCGCTATATCGACACGGTTAATAAACATAAATTAGTAATGTTAAATGATGCCCTGCGTGAAAATGTTGAGCAATTAGCGCAAGGTTTTGGTTTAGCCCCTTTAATTGATGCCAAAACAATGCGTGATATGACTGAACAGGCAGCGCAACAAAAGCAAACCAATAAAGCAATGCTTGAACCATCAAAGGACACCCAAGCTGAGCAAGAAAAACAACAAGTACAAGGCCAAAAACTTGAAAAGCACGCTTCGCAAAATGACGTAAAAAAAGATAACTTTATTTGGCAAGCACTCACCGCAATGCTGTTAATTGTTTTACTAGGTGGTTTATATCAATGGCGGATGGCAAGTCGTCCTACAACACGAAACCATTAAACGCTGGCTCAGTTTTATTTCATCCATTTGCTTTGCTTTTTCTTGGAGAAAATTCAGAGCAAATGGACTTAAGGCACTTATTAAAGCAATAGCATTAAAGCCACACCCTTTTTAAATAAGAAAGCACTAGGCGATAAACCAGGGGGTATCAACCCACTAAATATAAATATCTAAATGCTTTACACCATCTTTAGATACACTAATGCCATCAGTATCACTTCCAGCAACATGGTCTGAATTTTTACGCGAACGTGTTTCTTCTTGAGCATCATTAATATTAGTTCCACTTGGATTAACCTCGGCTTTATGTTTGTTTTCCGGGCTATCTTCCTCGTTTTTTTTGCCTTTGTTAGGCTGCTCTTCGGGATTTTTTTTATCAACACGCTTTTTATTGAAATACGAATCATGATTTTCAAGATGATCTAAATCGTCATTTAATGCGCCAGTACTGGTCATTTTTGATAGTGCTTTTATTTTACTATTCGCTGGCTTAATAGGCACTTGCACTACGCGCGTTAATGCTGTGGTAAAAATATCCATACATCCTCATCTACAGGTTATAACATCTTATAAATAATATTACTTCCCTTAAGCGGGTTGAACGTTGAAACAAGCATTAAAACTACTCACTTGTTGTATCTTATATCGGTTATTGGGCAAAAACCTTTAATCTCTTGTCAGGTTTAAAGGAGATAAAAGGGTTAAACGACGCTAGTGCAGATAAAAGCAAGCACTCCCTACCTAACGTCAATACCTAGAACAAAACTACCATAGAACAAATTATCATAAAAAAAGTTATTTATTCCTTGAAGCTTTATTGGTTTATCAGTACCCTAGCACTACAGATACATTAATCATTCATTAACCTTAAGTTTAACACATTATGACCTTTAACTTGAACAACCGACACCACCATCATATGGAACTGCCCGTTCAGGTCTTTTATTATTTCAAATAAATAATAAAAACTACGAAGGGCATACGCTTTTTCGTGGTATAAACTTAAGCATTATATTTATAAACCCCCGAAAGAGCTGTCAATCTTTCGGGGGTTTTCTCATTTTATGCCCCTGAAAATTGTATATACAAATTTTTAGCATTAAAAACTTATAATAGGAATTAAACAGATGACAACACCCGCGCCACGCTTACGCATAGCCATGCAAAAATCAGGACGACTTAGTGATGACACTCAAGCATTATTTAAACGTTGTGGATTAAAACTCAATGTTAGCGACCGACGTTTAATTGCACATGTTAGCAATATGCCGGTTGACATTATGCGCGTTCGTAGCAGCGATATCCCCGGTCTAGTAATGGATGGCGTTTGCGATTTAGGCATTGTAGGTGACAACACCCTTGAAGAAGAAGAATTATCACGTGCACTGATTGGTAGCAAAAATAGTTACATTAAAACCACCGCTTTAAATTTCGGCGGTTGTCGCTTTTCAATTGCCATGCCTGAAGAGTTTAACTACACAGGGTTACAGTGTTTAAATGGATTACGTTTTGCCACAACTTACCCTCAATTATTGAATCGTTTTGCCAAAGAAAATGGCATTAAGGTTGAGTTTTGCTTATTAAAAGGCTCTGTTGAAGTAGCGCCAAGAGTTGGCTTAGCTGACGGTATTTGTGATTTAGTGTCAACTGGCGCAACACTTGAAGCCAATGGTTTAAAAGAGGTTGCCGAAGTGTTTCGCTCTAAAGCCTCACTTATTCAACGCTCTGAGCCTTTAGGTAGCGAAAAACAAGACATTTTAGATACTTTATTGCCACGTATTCGCGGCGTGATGAAAGCAAAAGAAAGCAAGTACATCATGTTGCATGCACCAAAAGACAAAATAAATGAAGTGAGCGCACTTATGCCAGGGGAAGAAACCCCAACGATTTTACCTTTAGCTGGCCGTGATGATTTAGTCGCCGTACACGTTGTTGCTACTGAAACATTTTTTTGGGAAACAATGGAAGAGTTAAAAGCACTCGGTTGTAACTCAATACTGGTAATGCCAATTGAAAAGATGATGGGTTAACCCAGACTTTTAATATTCACTGACAATACTTTAACGTAGGCGAGATATTAATCACGCAATTAACCTTATGAATAACTTACCGCGCGGACAAGTTACCGCCTACCGTAAAAATTAGAGACATTTATGAGCACCCAAATAATAGACTGGCAAACCATATCAACACAGCAGAAAAAAGATGCCCTCTCTCGCCCTGCGATAGCCGACAATGCACTTTTATCAACCCAAGTTGCTAATATTTTATCACGTGTGCAGCATCAAGGTGATAAAGCACTATATGACTTAACGGAGCAATTTGACGGTATTGCTTTATCGAGTTTAACGGTTACCGCTGAGCAAGTTGCACAAGCAGAACTAGCCTTGTCAGACAAACGCCTAAAAGCCATAAATACTGCCTACGAACAGATAAAACGCTTTCACAGTGCGCAAACCCCGCAAGACATTTTCGTTGAAACTTGCCCTGGTGTGCGCTGCACATTAAAAACCGAAGCCATTGAAAGTGTCGGTTTATATATTCCAGCTGGCAGTGCCCCCTTACCATCAACCGTATTAATGCTAGGTGTCCCCGCCCAACTTACCGGCTGCAAACGCACAGTATTAGTTTGTCCGCCCAATAGAAATGGCCAGTTAGCCGATGAAATATTAGTCGCTGCCGCCCTTTGTGGCATAACCGAAATTTACACAGTCGGTGGTGCTCAAGCCATTGCTGCTTTAGCGTATGGTACGCAAACAATTCCTGCTGTTAATAAAGTATTTGGTCCTGGAAATCGTTATGTTACTGAAGCAAAAAAACAACTTTCCCAACAAGTTGCTGGTTTTGCAATCGACATGCCCGCCGGCCCTTCTGAAGTATTAGTGATTGGCGATGAACAAGCCAACCCTGCGTTTATCGCCGCTGATTTACTATCTCAAGCTGAGCACGGCCCTGACAGCCAAGTTATTTTATTAACTGACAGCAAACAGCTAATCACTAAAGTAACCACTGAGCTTGAGCAACAACTCACACAGTTATCAAGGCAAGATATCGCGGCACAGGCACTAAAACAGTCTCGATTAATACTAACCAAAGATTTAGCACAAGCTGTGGAAGTTTCAAATATTTATGGCCCTGAGCATTTGATCATTCAAACAGAGAATGCACAAACATTGTTAGCAGAATTACGTAATGCTGGATCTATTTTTGTTGGTCCCTACACGCCAGAGTCTGCCGGTGATTACGCCAGTGGCACAAACCACGTGCTACCCACTTATGGTTATTCAAAAGTGATTTCAAGCTTGTCACTCGCAGACTTTTCTCGCCGCTTTACGGTACAAGAAATCAGTAAAAAGGGTTTAGCAAGCTTAGCTGAGTGTATTATTGAATTAACCGACGCAGAAGGCTTAGATGCTCACCAAAGAGCGGTAACTATACGTTTAGAGGAAAACAAATAAAATGTCAATCATCAATAAGTTGGCACGAAAAGAACTCGTTGACATGGTCCCCTATCAGTCTGCCCGCAGGCTATTTGCAAGTGGCGACCAATCGAGCCAAGCAAATAAAAAAATATGGCTTAATGCTAATGAAGCACCCGGCACAGGGGAGTATCAAGTGAGTAGCGAAAATGTAAATCGTTACCCTGATTTTCAACCAGATAACCTACTTAATGCTTACAGTCATTATTGTGGTCTCAAACGCTCACAAATATTGGCAACACGTGGTGCTGATGAAGGCATTGAATTGATTATTCGCAGCTTCTGTCGCGCTTATCAAGACAACATATTAATTTGCCCGCCAACTTATGGCATGTATGCCATTAGCGCTGAAAATCACGGTGCTGGTATTGTTAAAGTCCCCCTTAAAAATAACACGCTTGACCTTCAAAGCATGCAGCAACAAGTTGGCAAGGTGAAGGTCGTTTTTTTATGTTCCCCCGGAAACCCTACTGGCAACATATTACCCAAAGAAGAAATAATTCAAGCTATTGAATTATTCAAAGAAACTGCGGTAGTGGTAGTCGACGAAGCCTATATTGAATTTTCTCCCGAGCAAACAAACACAGCGCTGCTTAATAAGTATAACAATGTTATTATACTAAGAACCTTATCAAAAGCTTTTGCACTAGCAGGGCTTAGATGTGGTTTTACCTTAGCAAATAGCGACATTATTAGCTTGCTGAGTAAAGTTATTGCGCCTTACCCGATTTCAGCACCTGTAGCTGAAATTGCCAGTGTCGCGCTTAGCGCTGATTTGACAACAATGACCGAACGCGTTAAAGCTTGCAACATAACCAAAGCAAGCTTGTCTGCTTGGCTTAACGAACAACCTTGGTGTAGTGAAGTATTTGCGAGCGATGCTAATTTTGTTTTATTTCGTTGTATCAATGAGCATGAAAAAACACGAATTTTTGATTTATTAGTGATTAATAATATTTTAATCCGTGATCAATCAACCCAAATGCAGCTAGAAAACTGTTTACGCATAAGTATTGGCAATGAACAAGAAATAGCACAACTTAAAGAAGTATTATGATGAGCAACAAACAACAGAAAATATTATTTATTGACCGAGACGGCACTTTAGTAGAAGAGCCTGCAATTGATAAACAACTTGATACCTTAGAGAAGCTAGTTTTTGAGCCAAACGTTATTACCGAATTACTAAAGCTACAAGCAAAAGGCTTTACTTTAGTAATGGTGTCAAACCAAGACGGATTAGGCACAGACAGTTTTCCACAAGCTGATTTTGACCTAGCCCACAACAAAATGATGGCAATTTTTGCCTCGCAAGGGGTTTACTTTCAAGACACCTTATTATGCCCACACTTTGAAGAAGACAACTGTAGCTGCCGCAAACCTAAGCTTGGTTTAGTAAGTGATTACTTACAACAAGGCCTTGTAGACTTCACCAACTCTTATGTTATTGGCGACAGAGAAACCGATTTAGGCTTAGCCGCTAACATGGGTATTGTGGGTATAAAATATGACCGAAATAACTGTAATTGGTCACAAGTGAGTGAGCAAATACTGTCAGCATTAGAAAAACCGCGCACGGCGACCATTACCAGAACAACCAAAGAAACCGATATTACCATTAGCGTTAACTTAGACAAAAAAGGTGGGAGTAATATTGATACTGGCCTAGGCTTCTTTGATCACATGCTAGATCAAATATGTACCCACGGCGGCTTTAATTTGCAATGTAAAGTAACAGGTGACTACCACATTGATGATCACCACAGTGTTGAAGATACTGCACTGGCGTTAGGACAAGCATTAAGAGAAGCCTTAGGCAATAAACGCGGTATTGCACGCTTTGGCTTTGTATTGCCTATGGACGAATGTCGCGCAGAATGTACTATGGACTTATCTGGACGTCCTTGGTTTAAATTTGACGCTAACTTTACCTCAGAGCATGTTGGCACCATGTCTACGCAAATGGTTTCTCACTTTTTCCGCTCGTTAGCTGACTCCATGCTAATTACTTTACACCTTTCGACCAGTGAAGGTAATTGCCATCACCAAGTTGAAAGCTTATTTAAAGTATTTGGCCGCGCACTCGGCCAAGCAATTAAAGTTGAAGGTGATGAATTACCTAGTTCAAAGGGAACTTTATAATGGGAAGTATTACCTCTAACAAAGGTAACAATGTCATTGTTGACACAGGTTGCGCTAATTTATCCTCAGTGAAATTTGCAATTGAACGTATTGGCTTTACCGCAACAATCACCGATGACATTGAACAAATTAAAGCCGCTGACAAAGTCATTTTTCCAGGGGTAGGTAATGCTAAGCATGCCATGGCCAATATTATTGCAAAAGACTTAGTAACCACCTTACAAAATTTAACTCAACCTGTATTAGGTTTTTGTTTAGGTATGCAGTTAATGACAAAATCGTCACCTGAAGGCGGCAAAAATAAAGCGATTGAATGTTTAGGCATGATCCCAACAAAAATTGCCCCACTGAACGCCCAAGATAACCGTTTACCACATATGGGCTGGAACACCTTAACTCAGGTTGTTGATCACCCTGTATTAAAAGGCATTAACGTGGGCGACTATTTTTATTTTGTCCACAGCTTTGCCGCGCCTATTAGCGAATATACCTTGGCAAGCTGTGAGTATGGTAGCGAATTTTCAGCCATTATCGGCAAAGGCAATTTTATTGGCTGTCAATTTCACCCAGAGCGTTCAGGTGAATTAGGCAGTAAAATTATTCAAAACTTTTTAGAGCTCGACGCTTCACAAATGAAATCGGAGTTAAGCCCATTATGATGATCCCCGCGATAGACTTAATTAATGGCGAAGTTGTTCGTCTGTATCAAGGCGACTATGACCAAAAAACCAATTACAACACCACAGTACAAGAACGTCAGCAAGCTTATGCAAAATCAGGCGCAACCGTAATGCACTTTGTTGATTTAGATGGCGCAAAAGACAGCACAAAACGCCAATTATCAACACTTAAAACCGTCGTAAACCATGCAACTATGATAACGCAAGTTGGTGGTGGTGTTCGCTGCGAAGATGACGTAAAGCAGTTACTAGAGTTAGGCGCAACACGGGTAGTTATTGGCTCATTGGCCATTAAACAACCTGAATTAGTGATTGAATGGTTAAAAACTTACGGCGGTGAAAAAATTGTTTTAGCACTCGACATTAAAATTGATGAGCAAGGCAATAAAACACTCCCAACCCACGGCTGGATTAAAGACAGTGGTGTTAACTTAGAAGATTTGCTTGATGCTTATATTGCTGCCGGCATTAAACATATTTTATGTACTGACATTTCAAAAGACGGTACCTTGTCAGGCTCAAATGTTGACCTTTACATTGAGCTTTGTCAAAAATACCCCAGCATTCAATGGCAAGCTTCAGGCGGCATTGGCAGCCTAGATGATATAAAAGCATTAATTGGCTCAGGCGTTAGCGGTGTTATCTTAGGTCGCTCTTTGCTAGAAGGTAAATTTACCCTTGAGGAGGCGATCGCATGCTGGCCAAACGCATAATTCCTTGTTTAGACGTTCGTGATGGTAAAGTGGTCAAAGGCGTACAGTTTAGAAACCATGAAATTATTGGTGACATTGTTCCTTTAGCACAAAAGTACGCCGAAGCAGGTGCTGATGAATTAGTTTTTTATGATATTACCGCCAGCTCTGATGGCCGCGTGGTGGATAAAAGTTGGGTTAGCCGTATCGCGCAAGTCATTGATATTCCTTTTTGCGTTGCTGGGGGGATTAAAAGTGAAGCGGATGCAAAAGAAATATTAATGATGGGCGCAGATAAAATAAGCATCAACTCCCCTGCTCTGCGTGACCCTTCCTTAATTTCTCGTCTGGCTGATCATTTCGGTCAACAATGCGTGGTTGTTGGTATTGACAGTTTTTATGACAAAGACACAGGTACTTATCAAGTTTATCAATTTACGGGTGATGAAAATCGCACTCAAAAAACGACTTGGACCACCTTTGACTGGATAGAAAAAGTTGTCAGTTTAGGTGCCGGTGAAATTGTACTTAACTGCATGAACCAAGACGGTGTTCGTCAAGGTTACGATATTGAACAACTGAAAAAAGCACGTGCCGTTTGTAATGTGCCATTAATTGCGTCAGGTGGTGCGGGTACCATAGCGCATTTTTCTGACGTTTATCAACAAGCAGATGTTGACGGCGCACTTGCTGCGTCAGTTTTTCATAAAGGTGTCATCCCGATAGATGAATTAAAAACATACTTAAAATCACAAGGCATTGAGGTAAGACCATGCTAGTAAATAAAGAGAATATGAACACATTAGCATGGCAGAAAATGGACAATCTTATTCCTGCCATCATTCAACATAGCGCTACTGGCGCGGTGTTAATGCAAGGTTATATGAGCCAAGAATCATTAGCGGCTACGCTCGACTCAGGTAAAGCAACGTTTTATAGTCGTTCAAAACAAGCATTATGGGTAAAAGGAGAAACTTCAGGCAACTTTCTAAATGTTGAACAAGTGCTGAGTGATTGCGATCAAGACAGCTTATTAATTGCTTGTACGCCAATAGGCCCAAGCTGCCATTTAGGTACAGAGTCTTGTTTCCCTGAACAAAAGCTAACAACACAAAACTTTTTAAGCCAACTTGAACAAGTAATTGCTAGCCGAAAAGGTGACAATCCTAAAGAAAGCTACACTGCACACTTATTTTCACGTGGCACAACAAAAATGGCACAAAAAGTAGGTGAAGAAGGTGTTGAGGTTGCACTAGCTGCCGTTGCTGAAACCAAAGATGACTTATTAGGTGAATGTGCTGACTTGTTTTATCACACCTTGGTATTACTTGCGGATCAAAAAATTGATTTAAGCGAAGTCATGGCAGTATTGCAAGAGCGCCATAATAAATAATCGATTATTAGTGTATTTGATAATATGCGCTCTACGCTCGTGAGCATAAGCGCATATTTTTATTGGGTATCAACAACGCTTTCAGCCTTACCAAAACCAGCTAATTATTTAAACATTTCCAAAAAATAACTCATTTTTATTTTAGAGCGTACTAACCATGGTACTTTTTTAACATCGGTATTGTTTGTTTTCGCTATTTTGGCAATTAACGATTCAGGGCTGCTCCAAAGCCCTGTGTCCCAATCAATATATACCGGATACTCAATCAACGAGATATATACCAGCTCTTGTAATGTACGTTTTGCTTTTCTTCTGGTTAAAGGGTAATGGTCAACGGTTAAGCCCCAACAAGCATAAAAAGGTTGTCCCCATGTATGTACATTCACATTTTGTATTAAAGCCTCAAAGCCACTTAGCGAGGTCATTGTATGTAGCTCGTCAATGTATGGGTATAAGCTCGTTAATGGTAAATCAGTAACAACCTGGTTAGTACAAGTGGCTAAACAATCCTTCGAGATATGCCCCGCCCTATTACCTGAAACAACATCTGGGTGTGGTTTATAAATAATATAAGCATGGGGGTTGGCTTGTTGTACCGCGGTTAATAATGCTTCATTGCTCTTTATATAAGGACTACCAGTTAAGATTGATGCATCGCCATCAACTTGGCCTACCACTAAAATAACTTTTTTGTTATCAACCGGCCGGTTAAACTGGCTTACCTGGCCTACATTGTACTTACTCACCCCTGAAGCCCGAATAAGCTGTATGAGCGCATCGGCTCTACTGATATTACTTTTTGAGAGTGTGCAGGTATTTAACATCTTCTCTAAACCAGACTGCACTCGACTATTAAAGTAAATGCCTTGCTTATCAAACGACAACGAAGATGGCCGACATAAATTGACCCCCAAACCACTAGAGCGAATAAAACCGTCTTCCACCCTTATACAAGGTGTTAATTCAGGATGTTTAGCGCCCCAAACCAATATATGCTCATCTTTTTTTATATGCTTTGGTAATGTACGAACAAACTTAAGATCCAGTGCTAAATGACGACAAAAGTGCTGCATAAACGCACGTTTCCAGAGCGAAAAACCAACCAGATATAAACGAGAATATGGCGTGTGTTTATTATATTGATTGCCAATAATATCTAGTAATTCTTCCAGTTCACAAGCTTGGTTTTTAATGGGATCGTAATAGGTAGAGTACTTTATTAAGGCTGCATAAACTAATTGTTCAATGGTTGCTTGCCCTCTACGTTCACACACCAACGCATCATGGGTTAAGCCCCAACCAGCGTAAAAAGGTAAGCCAAAACAATACACGGGTTTTTGTAAAAGCAATGCCTCAAACCCCATTTGAGATGAAACGGTATAGACCGCCTCTACCACATTAATTAGCGCATGCGGATGACAGTTTTCATCAATGATCTCAACACCATCTACTTTACCCTGCTGCCACAATTTAGCTAATACCCCTTTCTTTTTTCCTAAACGGGTATCAGGATGAGTGCGCAATAATAACCGCGCATCTGGATGGTTTTTTCTCGCTTGAGCCACCATATTAATGAAGCTATTTTGATCAGCCATCGCACCAGCAACCGATAAATCACCTGCTACTTGGTCTATAATTAAAATACAAGCGCTTTGATTAACCGATAATTTATCGATGATACTGGCCGGTAATTGCGTTGATTGATAGCAGTTATATTTCGTCGCCCCTATTTCAACCATAGTTCGGATAAGTTTTTTAGCTCTACAAACGGCCTGCTCTTCAAGTGGCTCTTTAATATAGTGCTCTAATATAGAAGGCTTGCGTGCGTCATAATACATACCTAATTCATCGGCAATTAAGCCGACAGGGTGGCCTTTACGCGCTGGGTGACCTAAGTAACCAATAAAGCCATCTTCAAGATGTAAATATTTCAAACCATGTAGAGCAGCAAAATCTTTGGCTTTTTTAGTGTTCGCCTTAAGCCCCCAACCAACAACACTATCCTCACTAGTAGGAGTTTCATGTTGATCAAGTAATGATAGCTTTTGCTTGAAGCAATGTTCAATTAACGTTTTACGTTTAAATATACCGTTAGAGCGCGTCAAAATTGTCATAAATACCGATAATCCTTTATCGATTCTTTTTAAAAAAGAATCGAATTGGCCTAAACATAAAATGACTATCACGAAAAAAATTGTAAGGTTGTTTAATCAGCTTGTTAAATTTTTTATTTATTCTGCACGGGTTTGGCACAAACAGATTTTCAGCCGTTTTTGTTGGCTCTAACACGACTGCTTTTTGCACAGCCGTTTTTTTCGACACTATGTTAATTGTTGGTGTTTCACTAAATATCTCTGCTAACCGTAACTCCCCTGACTGGTGCACTGATACTAAGTGATAACATAATGATTTAACTAAAAAACGTTCAAATTTATCAAACTCTTTTAATGTTAATTTACCGAATTGTTTATTGCATTTATTTTCTGCATAACAGTTTAAAAACTCATCAATGTTATTTAGATCATAGGTAAAACCTTTATTGCCGTAGAAAGCATCGCCAAACTGAAATGGTTTTAGTCCCTCAAATGCTGCTTCTATAGAGGACTGAGAGCACAAACTAGCCACAAAATCAGCTTGTTCAAATAATGAATGGATATTATAGTTTTCAACGATTCTAACTCTATTTTGCTCTGCTTCTGTTAATGTTGTTTGAATGTACTGCGTTAACTCTGTTTTTGTTAACGGATACCCGATTCCTCTTTTTTTACTCTCCCATGGATGCGCTTTAAAAATAATTTGTAGCTCTGTTTTTTTAATTGTTTTTACGATAAGTTCTTTATAAAATGATAAAGCATTAAGGTTAGTCTCTTGCCTATTGTCGCCTAAAATAGAAAAGTCATTTATAACTTGTCCTAATATCAATAATGTCTTGGTATTTACCTCAAATAACCGGGTAGTTTGACTGCTAGGTTGTTGTACATTTTTATTTTTAGTTAATAATATTTTATTGGTCGCTTTAATCTTATCTTTTTCAAACGACTCTTCATCGATGGCTATCCTGTTATAAAAACTTGTAAACTTTAAATCTGAATTGTTAGGAATATGTTCATATTTCCATTCACAATAGTAATCATTACCGGTGAAAAATGATTCAAAAACTAACGGATCACATGCCCGTTTTTTCAATAGCTCCAATAACACTTTAGCGTAGATTAAACTACCTGAAAATATACAAGCATATTGCGCTTGGGGTAGTGCTGTTAATTGATTTTTCCACCAATTAATCCAATACTCCACCGCTGCCATATTATGTAACAAGGCCTCATAGTCGTGATTAAAAGCCTTATTAAAGATAACGTTGAGATTATTAGCTAAGGGGTAGTCTCGCCAGTGCGGCTTCGCCATAACAAAGCTTAATAGCTCTAATTTGCACAGTTTGAAAACATTCAGGCCGCCATAGCGATACTCAAAAAGTGCATGTTCTGATAAAAGGCGCAATTTGCTTACTCTGGCACTTAGCGCTTTTGAATGAGCAAAATAATCACCGTACAGGCTTATCATTTCTTTTGGCGCATTGGCATGAATCACGTCAATTTGATTTTTTTTAAAATAACTAAAGAGTGAATTAAAGTTTCGTGTATGAAAATGTGTATCATCCGCTAAAATAACCTTCATGCTTATCTCTCATTTACTTGTATCGTATTGCGATTAACTATTTTTATATATTCATCTACGTTTTTTTGAATACACTCTTGCCACGTTATACAAGCGGTTGATTTAAAGTGATAAGTAGTATGTGAAAGCTGTTCAATTTGTCTATCTTTACCAAACAAGGCATTAAATATTTTTGCATCGTGGTGTAAGTCACCTGAAAAAAATCGACCATTGTGCTTATCAATAATCAAATCGCTTGCCATCCCAACATTAAACCCAATATAAGGCGTGCCCGAAGCGATAGCTTCAGGCACATTAGCTGGGCCACCCTCATGATAGCTGAGCACTAAAAGTGCATCTAATTCCTCGTACAAATTTCCAAAAAGGCGATAAGGCAAACGTTCATAAACTTTTGCTTTAATCCCCATTTTTAACATTCTTTGATAAGTTATTTGTCGGTTTTCCCCTACCAAAATGAACTGTACATTGGCCGTGTCTACACGCTTTAGAAGTTCAAGAAGATACGCTTCCCCTTTGACTTTTCGCCCGTATCGCTTAGACAATATGCCAATGCTGTAGGTTTTTTTACGCTTTTTTTCTTTTACTTCAAATAGATCATCACGGTAACCATGCGGTATTATTGAGGTGTTATTTATCCCTCGTGAGTTTAAAAAAGCTGCTTGATTTGAGTTTAAACAAATTATTTGCTTACTTTCTTGATACCGACTGATAAAGGCATTTTTATCTAACCATGGATCTTCATCAGTAAGATCATGGTGAACAGTAACCACTGAATTTTCTTTCAATCTTTTTTCTAAATGTGGCCGGTGATAGTGATAAATATCAGCCTCTTCAATGGGGTTAATTGAAACAACAAAATCTATTTTATGAGTATAAATCTTAAAGTAATTAAGAATGGCATCAAAGATACTGCTTGGAGTATCTGCTGACATTACATGATTAATTTTCATATTACCTCGCCTTAAATGGCCAGAAACACAGCGGCTGACGCTGCTATTTGATAAATAACTTGCGTTATATCTTTGGTTAATTGAAATGATTTTTCATCGGGTTTTGCTAAAACAAAAATCTCATCACCTGCGGTTATTATTTTCTTGCTGTTAATTTTTTTATTAACGCTAATTACACTACCGTTTGGCTTCATGATTAGAATATTCATATCACTTAAATCAGCCATAGCTCCGCCAGCTTGGTCTATAAAATCGGTGGGCGATAAGTTTTTTTGATAAGCAATAGCTGTAGGAAATAGCACCTCACCGTGGATCATGACTAAATTACGTTGAGCGGGAATAACTATTCTGTCGCCTTGTTGTAAATAAATAGGGTTGTTTTTACTTAAATGCGTTAATAATACTTGCCCTTTAGGCTCTATTTTTTTAGCTTTTTCAATCCACTGCAATATTGTTTCGGCTTCAGTGCCGCGTAAGTTTGCCGCTTCTGTAGTTTGAGAGCGTGTGGTGAGTACATTTTGCTCTAGGGAATTTAATGATTCTAATAACATGGCTTTTTGGCGTAGTGCTACTGATGGCCGGTATAACTGAATGGCACTTTTATTTGACAAAGAAGTGAAGTCTATTTTGGCGATTAATTCGCTCAGGGTAGAGCCCCATGGTAGTACAAACTCTTGCTGCGAATTATGCTCACCTATTACTTCCACACTGATGCTTTTCGCACGTATTTGCGAGCTTACTTTAATAAAACTACCCGGTGTTACACGTGCGCTGTTAAGCTCATTGATTAAGTATTGTTTTGCATCACCCTCAGTGCCCTTTGAATTAACAATGGTGACATGGGTTGCATTTTCTTTTATTGCCACAGCCGTTAATATATCGGTTAATAACGTTTGTGCTTGATTGACTTCAAACTTACCTTCAAAGCCAACATCACCTTGAATAGTCACCTCGCCATTTTTAGCGCCTACAAATATGACATCACCTTCTTGCATGGCGAGTACCGGTAATTCACCCGTTGTTAAAAAGTCATACAGATCAAACGCTTTAAGGATCTTATTATTACGTTTAAGCTGAATATTACGATAACCACCAATATCTGCTCTAATTCCGCCAGCCTGGTCAATAAATCGCAATATACTGTCTGCGCTTTGCCCCTCATATAACCCCGGCTCTTTCACAGTACCAGCAACAAATACCTTTACTTTTTGGCTGGTGGCTAAATTGGCATAAACCTCAACATTCGCCTTGTAAATGCGTTCAACTGATTTTTTTACAACCTTATTCAATTCAGTGTTTTTAACACCACTCACTAAAACCGGCCCCACTTTAGGGATAAAAATATTACCGTGAGCGTCAACGGTTAGTTGCCCTTGAAAATTAATTCCTCCCCAAAGTTGCACCAATATTTGGTCACCCTGCGTAATAGCATAATTAGGGTTAAAACCACTAAATGAAACCTTGGAAAAGTTTCCTTGAAACAACCAACTACCATAAATAGTAGCGGTGTTTTTTGGTTGAGATAGCGGTATTTCTTGTTCGCTAGCACTGGGGGCTAAGGTTACCGCTATTGCTTTGTTGCCTATGATAGACATTGCCAAAGCAAAATAAAATGCCACCTTTATCATGCTGAATGTTCCTTAATAATTGCCACGATCAGCCTTCCTAATAAATAAATAAGTAGTAATGAGATAAACCACGTAATAATGCTGTAAATGCGTCTGGGGTATTGTGCTTCTTCTGCTAGCTTTGGTGCTTGCACTATTAATAAGTGTTTGAGGTTTTGATACGCATCTGCTCTTACCGCTTCTAAAGCAGTGAGCGAGCTTTTATATAATTGCAGCGCAAATTCAGTATTAAATTTAATCTCTTGATAAACGGCATTTAGTTTATTTAGTGAATCGCTGTTTTTGGCCGTTAAGCGTGCTTTTTCTTCACTTAATTGCGCTTTAAGTGCATTAATTTGATTTTTTTTGACAACAACATCTGATGCATTAGGTTGCATAAACGCTAATAATACTTTCAATTCAGACTCTAACTGAATAATGGACGCTTCAAGCTTATTAACAGCACCCAGTAATGCACCGCCTAGTTTTTCAGGGTTAGCTAATTGATTTTCATCTTGAAACGACATTAACTTAGTTTGCTCTCTTGTTAACGATTGATGAGCACGCTTGACTTCAGACTTAGCGTAATTGAGTTGTTCATCAACCATTTTAGTGCTGAGTTGGTTAATAAATTGTTCACTTGCCTGTAAAATCTGTAAGGCAACCTGCTTTGAATAACTTGGAATAAAGGTTTGAATTTCAACGTGTACAATTCCAGACAATTCATCAAAAACTACATCAAGGTGAGCTTTATAAAAGTGGTTATACGCTTCCACGTTGCTATTAGTTTTTAACCGACTAAACCAATCCCATTTTTTGTTTTGGTAGTGCGCTTTTAACCCTAATGTTTCATCAAGTATTTTAGCCATTTCACTCGATTCAATAAACGATTTGATAATATAGGCATCTTTACTCGATGGTGATGCCGCGCCTAACGAAGCTAAACCACTTAAATTTACACTTGAATTTTTCGATTGTTCAACCACAAACAAAGCACTGCTGACATAACGCGGAGAAGCCACAAGCGTGTAATAACCAATAATTAACACTGAAGCCATCAGCACAAATAAAAACGAACCAAACTTTCCCCAGGTAGCATATGCCGTTTGTTCAGTGTTTTTGTACACTGTAGAGTCTTTTACAAACTGTAAAGGAGCCTTCTTTAATTTTATAACTTTGCGCGCTATCGGCGTCAGTGGTTTAGTGTTTTTTAACATAATGCCTTTCATATTGCGCTATCGCGTGATCAATGTTGTCAAAATAAAGCAGCTTTTGATTTTTTATCAATAAACCTGCTTGGCAGTATTTTTTCAATTCACCCAAAGAATGATTTACCATGATCACTTTGGTTTGTTGAAATTTTTCTGTAAGAATTTGTTCACTTTTTTTTCTAAAGTTGGCATCGCCAACCGCACTGAGCTCGTCAATTAGCAGGACATCAAAGTTAAAGTCAAACGCCATGGTTAAACCAAAAGCAACGCGCGCTTTCATCCCACTTGAATAACTTTTCACGGGTTCATCAAAGTAAATCCCTATCTCTGCAAACGCCTCGACCTTTTTTTCAATAATCTTAGTATTGGTAAAACCATGAATACGGGCGACAAAACGCACGTTTTCTCGCCCACTCATTGAACCTTGTAGTCCGCCTTGTAAGCCAAGTGGCCAACTTATTTTAAGCGTGCTAGTAACCTTACCTGTGGTGGCATAATCAGCGCCGCCTAACAGGCGAATAAAAGTTGATTTACCCGCGCCATTTGGCCCTAAAACACCAATACTTTTATCCATGGGCAACGTTAGGTTTACTTTATTAAAAACGTATTTTCGCCCTTGTTTGGTTGAAAAAGATTTACTAAAGTCTGACAGTTCAATCATTGCGCAACAAACTTAACACGATTAATACGGTATAAACTCAAGCCGAAAACAACAGCAACTAAAGCGCAACTAGAAACATATAGCCAATTGCCTATTGGGGAGGTGTATGTTTTAAAATAAGCTTCACGGCTAAGCTCTATTAGGTGGAATAGTGGGTTCCAATCTAACAAAAACCAATATTTTGGCGGGATCATGGTTGCACTATAAAATACCCCTGATAAATAAAATAACGGTGATAACACCATGGTCAGTAGCTTAGGGGTGTCTTTCCAATATTGCACAGCCGAACAAAGTGCTATTCCTAGCCCTGTACCCAATAAAATTAACAAGGCATTAGCAATAAACAAAGGCAAGGGTTGATCAGGAACGACACTAAAACCTAACCACGCCAAACATAACATAATAAAGATATACACAAGGATGTATGTCGCCACCTCTATTATTAGTCGTGTAATTATCGGGTCAATCGGTGCCACCTGCCGATACGCAAACAAGGCTTTATTAGCTGAAATACCCGCCGACAATTGAGGCAGTAATTTAGCAAATAATTTAAACGGTAAAATACCAGTAAATAAAAATAATGCGATTGGAATATTGCCTACGCTATGTCGCCCCAACAAGGTAAAAATTAAACCTAATACTGCGGCTTGTGCAACCGGTTCGGCAATAGCCCAAAAGTACCCGAGTTTTGATGTACCAAAGCGTGTTTTTAATTCGCGCATCAATAAGGCATGTATAGTGTCCATCATTACTTTAAATGACGTTCTATTGACAACTGTTGGCAAAGAAGATGAGCTGTTTTTCATTAAAGATCACACTTAACCATGCATTGTGTATAATTAGGCGATTGCAAAGCCAATTTATATAATTTTTCATTGTGCATATGTCGGTATTTCCTTAAAGCGCTTACTATTTTATTCTCTTAATTGACAAACTTGTCTGCGACAGCTTGTAAAGTTAACTCTTGTTTTTGATAAAAGCTTCCCGGTATTTGGTTCGCAAGTAAAAGCGACTCTTTGAATTTTTTAAACTTGACCTTGCAAGGCTTACAAGCTGAGCGCCAAAAATCATTTAAGCTTTGTTGACTCGTGATACCGTCAATATTGTAAATAGCACGGCCTAATGTAATCGTTGGAATATTATGATGCAGTGACGAAAGGCCAACAGTGCTGTTAACCGTAATAGTTCCTTTAGCGTGCTTTAATAAAGCAGGTAGGTTGAGATCGTGAACATACAAGACTCGCCCACTAACATCGTAAGCATAGCTGAGCTTTTTTATGTACCCCGCATAATGATTGAACCCTCTATCCATGGGGTGATGTTTAAACACTAAATAATCTTTTTGTTCCGCATTTTTTGCAAACGATTCAATTACATCACCAATATACTCCTCAACTGAGCGATAAGGTGAGTGGTATAAAATTTGACTATCAACACTCACCTGTAAAGGAGCCAAAAAGTATTTACCTGACAATTCTTTTTCAAGTATTTTTCTTACCTTGGGTGTCTTTGCGTTATATTTAATTTTTCGTATGCCTGACTTTATCCAGTGATAACTTTCTTCAAAGACATGCCAAGGCCGATGATGTAAATACGTTTTATAGTGATTAAAATAAAGAAACTTAAAAAAGTAGTAAGTACTTGCATGAATTGCCATAAAAAGAAATGAGCGCTTCAATTGCAGCATGTTTTCTTGTTTAGCCTTTGCTTGCGTTTCTGTAAAATCTAACTCGGACTGATATTGTTCAAAATCAAAAAGTGAATTACCGTTAACACCATTTTTTTCTAAGGTAATAAATGATGGCCGTAAATACCCTTCTTCAAAAGCCCAAAAAGACACAGACAATTTATCCGCCACTTTTTTTGCTTCTCGGTGATAATAACGACAGTCTCCAAACACGATAATGTCGGTAATTTTCTCACGATTTACATACGTTGATAAAAATGTAGACCATTCACTCGACGGGCCTGTATAGGCAGTTGAATTGGCTTTATCACTAAAATGGTAATCGCCACCATTGAAGGTGATTTGTTGTACATTTACATTTTTCTTCTGACGTAAATAGTGAGCTAAAATCTTGAAAAAAGGACCAACAGGACCTTGAAGAAGTAAGAAGTTTCTCATAAGTAACCATAAACCATACTGTAATGAAATAGTGAGTAAAGTAGTGAATTAAACAGGTATTTCTAGCCCCTCTACAAAACGAAATCCCGTTACAACACAGAGCAAAAGCAATCCTATAACTCATTAATATCAAAGACAATTCAGGGTTACATTAAATAA
Source organism: Colwellia sp. F1 (assembly GCF_056238625.1). NCBI lineage: Bacteria > Pseudomonadati > Pseudomonadota > Gammaproteobacteria > Alteromonadales > Colwelliaceae > Colwellia > Colwellia sp. F1. Next base: position 60,201 of record NZ_JBWDLI010000007.1, on the reverse strand, counting down.
CAATTTAACTATGCTTTAACTTCCATAGGTGCACAAATAGGCTTTTGTTATAAAGTGAGTATCGTCATCAGGTAATCATGGCGTATAAAAAGCTTAAAGCGCTTTGCATAATTGTTTACAATACAAACTTCTAGCAGCTAGACCGCTCAGCTTAAAAAGATCATAAATATGAATATAAACGGCAGAAAATCACTTGGCAGGTTTTACACTTTAGTGCGTTGTCCTTAGATCAACTGTACGATTTGTTGAAACTACGAGTCGATATATTTGTGGTAGAGCAACAATGTTATTACTCTGAGCTTGATGGTGATAAAAACGCATTAGATCGAGACAGTGAAACATTACATCTTTTGGGCTATCAAGGTGACAAGCTGATCGCTTACTTGCGTATATTAGCTAAAGGACAAGTTTATCAAGACTATATCTGTATTGGCCGAGTCGCTGTTGCGCATAAAATACGAAGGAGTGGCTTAGGCCATGAGCTGATAAACAAAGCGTTACTGTTATGCCAGCAATATTTTCCTGATGAAAATATAAAAATATCAGCGCAAGAACACTTATACCAATTCCATTAAATTTATTCACACCTCAGAGCTTCATTAGCGAGCTTAGAACAAGCAAAATTGATTATACATAGTTATTCTATATTTCTTTAATTTTATGATGTTATCAGTTTGCTAATGAGCTCCCAAGGGCGAGTTTAAAAACAATAAACATAACCACGGTTAGGCTGCTCGTTTATTGTCTGATAATAGCTGTGTATACTATTAACCGTTCATCATGTTTTGTTAATTAACCTAAAAATACAAAAATATTGGCTATTGCCAATACTAACAACACACTAAAAAGGCTGATAGTACCTATCGCTCTCGCTTTTGAGGTACCAATTGACTGTTTTAAACCGATCGCATGTGAAATTCTACTTAAAAAAAGTATAGCCCCCAATAGATGTACCCATAAACTAGCTACCCCACTAAGTTCAAAGGCCGCTAATAAAATTAATGCCAGTGGAATATATTCTGCAAAATTTCCATGTATTCTGATCGCTTTAATCAGCGCTTGTGCTCCACCGTCTCCCAAGCCTACCTTTAATTTAAAGCGTAACCGTATAATATTAAAAGATAAAGCAATAAAAAGCAGTGTCAGTATACCTGCGTAAAATGCGGTAATGGTAATATTTAAATCCATGGGATAACCTTATAGCAATGTGATTAACTTCTTTATTAAAACAAAAAACTCGCCGAAGCGAGCTTTACTTAAGTTATGTCAGCGCATACTAAGCTGATACAAACAATTATTAGGCTAATTCTTTATTCAACAATGCATTAACCGCTTCTACAGCTTGTGTACCATCTACGGTTAAGTACTGGCAATTACCTAATTTAGCTTCCGCTTGATAAAAGTTAACTAACGGCTCTGTTTGCTCATGATATATAGCTAAACGCTTACGCACGGTAGACTCTTCATCATCTGGGCGAATTGATAATTCATCACCGGTGACATCATCCTTGTTTTCTTCTTTAGGTGGGTTATAGACAAGGTGATAAACGCGGCCTGAACCTGAATGTACACGGCGGCCAGCCATACGCTCAACAATAACTTCATCCGGCACGTCAAATTCAAGCACATAATCAACATTGATCCCGTTTGCTTTCATTGCATCTGCTTGTGGGATGGTACGCGGGAAGCCGTCAAGCAAAAAGCCTGCTTTACAGTCTTCCTGCGTTATACGTTCTTTTACTAACCCTATAATCAGATCATCAGACACTAATTGCCCTGCATCCATAACCGCTTTAGCTTGCTTGCCTAGCTCACTACCAGCTGAAATTGCGGCACGTAACATATCTCCCGTTGATATTTGAGGAATGCCATATTTAGCCATTAAAAACTGTGCTTGTGTGCCTTTGCCCGCACCAGGAGCGCCAAGAAGTACAATACGCATATAAACTAACCTTTAAGTGATGATGTTTAAAAAATAAAAACAATTACATTAGTTCAACGCTATTGGCTAAATTAAACTGATTTTAAGCCTTGTGATCACACTAATGTAATAATTCTTTACTATTCTATTTATTGCGGCAAACACTATACAAGTATGCCTACAAGCAAACAAGCCTAGGATACAAAAAAGGAGCATTCATTTATAGTGAATTGCTCCTTTTTTCGACTAAAGTCTACAGTGTTAGCTACTTATAGCCATATTATATTATTTAATATGTTATTGAGTTAAGCTCAGCATCAGTTTGTTTAAGCGAGCAACAAAACTTGCTGGGTCTTTTAAGCTACCACGCTCGGCGAGCATTGCTTGCTCAAACAACACCTCTACCCATTGAGTGAACTTATCATCGTCTTGCTGATCAGCAACATGTTTAACAAGATCATGCTCACCGTTGATTTCAAAAATAGGTAATGTTTCTGGTACTTCTTGACCTACAGAAGCCATTAATTTTGCCATTTGGCTGCTCATGTCATTCTCATCACTTACAATACAAGCCGGTGAGTCTGTTAGGCGTTGCGACAGTTTCACTTCTTTTACTTTTCCTTTAAGCGCCTCTTTAATACGAACAACAACCGTATCGTATTCTTTTTCAAGCTTCTCTTGCGCTTCTTTGGTTTCTGCATCGTCCATGTCGCCTAAATCTAAGCCACCGCGGGTAACAGATTGTAGTTGCTTACCGTCAAACTCCGTTAAGTGACTTACTAGCCATTCATCAATTCTGTCTGACATTAATAATACTTCAATGCCTTTTTTACGGAAGACTTCTAAATGAGGACTATTTTTAGCGGCTTCAAAGCTGTCAGCAACCACGTAGTAAATTTTGTCTTGCCCTTCTTTCATACGCTCAACATAAGACGCTAAAGACACATTTTGAATAGCACTGTCTTCCTGGGTTGAAGCAAAGCGTAATAAACCAGCAATTTGTTCTTTATTGGCAATATCTTCAGCAGGACCTTCTTTTAATACTTGACCAAATTCATTCCAAAAACCTTGATATTTTTCAGCGTCTTTTTTGCCTAATTTCTCAAGCATTTTTAATACACGTTTAGTGCAACCTTTACGGATGGCTTGAGTAATTCTATTGTCTTGCAGTATTTCACGAGACACGTTTAATGGTAAATCATTAGAATCCAATAAACCTTTCACAAAACGTAAATAGGTTGGCATAAATTGTTCAGCGTCATCCATAATAAATACACGCTGTACATATAATTTTAAACCGTGTTGCTTTTCACGGTTGTACATATCAAAAGGGGCTTTAGTTGGTACGTATAACAACGAGGTATATTCTGTTTTACCTTCTACTCGGTTGTGCTCCCATAAGAGTGGATCGCCAAAGTCGTGTGAGACATGTTTATAAAACTCTTTATACTCGTCATCAGAAATATCTGATTTTTCTCGCGTCCACAACGCCGTTGCTTTGTTAACCGCTTCCCATTTAGCAGGTTCGGCATCACGCGCTTCAACACCATGCGTTGTTATATTCCCTTCATCATCTTTTACTTCTTCTACTGCTTCAACTGCAGGCACTTCTGGTGTAAGCATTTCAACTGACACAGAAATATGATCAGAGTACTTAGTTACGATAGATTTTAAGCGCCAATCATCAGCAAACTCTTTCTCTTCTTCTTTTAAGTGCAGAATAATATCGGTACCGCGATTGGCTTTATTGATAGTTGCGGTAGTGAAGTCTCCCTCGCCTGTACTTACCCATTCAACACCTTCAGAAGCATCATCACCGGCACGACGTGTACGAACTGTTACTTTATCAGCAACAATAAAAGCAGAATAAAAACCAACACCAAATTGACCAATTAATTGTGAATCAGCTGCTTGGTCACCTGAAAGTTGCGAAAAGAACTCAGCCGTACCTGATTTAGCAATAGTACCTAAATGCTCTATCACTTCGTCAAGGTTCATACCAATACCGTTATCTGAAATTGTGACTGTGTTGTTTTCTTTATCACAGCTTACGCGTACTCTTAGCTCGCCATCACCTTCAAATAATGCCGCATTTGATAACGCTTTAAAGCGTAACTTATCTGAAGCATCTGCCGCATTCGAGACTAATTCACGCAAAAATATTTCTTTATTTGAATAAAGGCTGTGAATCATTAGCTGAAGTATTTTTGCATTGTCTGAGGCAAATTCATGTTTTTGTGTTGTGCTTTCTGTTGTCATTATCTTTTATCCTGCTCGGTTTTCAATTTGATAAATTATTTATTAAGTAACTTATTACCCATAGGGTAAAATACACAATTGACTTAACTAAAGCCGCAATCAATTATACAGCTTACGGTCTGCTACTAGATTTGAGGCTTATTTATTTTTTTTCAAGGGATGGAGAGATTTATTCATGCATAAAATAGATTGTTATCGGCCCAGATCACAAACCCCTTAGTTAGAGGCACTTATTACTCTTTTGACATCATTGGCTTAAAAGACTTTTACTTGAGTACAGAGTTATTACTTCTAATAAATAGTGAATACCCACTTACATACAAACACTTTACTTCCTAACATGCAGTAAGGACGGGCGTTAAAAATATATTGAAAAGTCGCGTACGCATTAAACAGTTAAAAGTAACTTTTTCTTCCTGAAAATGCATGAGACAAGGTATTTCCGTCAACATATTCAAGTTCGCCGCCTACGGGGACTCCATGGGCTATGCGGGAGATATTCACCTGATGTTTTTGTGCTAGCTCGGCAATAAAGTGTGCAGTGGCCTCTCCTTCAACCGTTGGGTTAGTGGCTAGGATAACTTCCTCAAACTGTCCTGTGGCAAATTGTTTTTCTAAAATATCTAAACCTAAATCATCAGGCCCAATACCGTCAATGGGAGATAAGTGTCCCATTAAAACAAAATACTTGCCTGAGTATTCTCCTGTTTGTTCGATAGCGATCACATCGCCAGGGCTTTCAACAACACATAAGCTGGTCGCTATTTTCCTTTTTGGACTTTGACAGATTTCACATAAGTTTTGCTCGGTAAAATTGCGACATGCTTGGCAATGGCCAATGTTTGTCATTGCTTGCGCTAATACCGTTGCCAGCTTAGTACCACCACGGCGATTACGCTCTAACAACTGAAACGCCATACGCTGGGCTGATTTTGCGCCAACGCCAGGCAAACATTTTAATGCATCAATAAGTTCTTGTACTAATGGGCTAAATTTCATAAATCCTGCCTTTTAAAAGTATGTAATCGTTGTAATGACAATAGTGTACTGGTTTGGAACTACCGCTTAGCAATAGAGTGAAAATACTATAAAGGGCTTGATACAGGGTAAAGTACTTGGTCTTTATAACCGGTGGTTATTGGCATAAAGCCCGACAATAACTGATCTAACGCGTGATCGCCAGTGTCACAAATTAACGGTTTATTATGTAATGCTGTTAGCTTTGCCTTAGTAGCAATAATGATAATGTTTTCTTTTTTACCGCTTTGTTCAATAATAAAGCGAATAATCCTGGGGCTTAACTGCTGATTACCTCGGCCAAAAATATGCCCTTGCCCGCCAATGAGCGTAATAACTAAGCTCACCCTTTGGTTGTTTTTTTTAGCTTCTACAAGATACTGCCACAGTTGGCTTTCAGTCACATCATTGGCAACTAAAGCTTGGTTTTGAACTAGGTCAACCCCCAGTAAAGTACTATTAATATTCAATTCATGCATTAAAAAATCTGTGGTTGAACCCGAGCCAATAATAAATAAACGTTCATCGTCGTCAGCCATTTGCTCGATAACATCTTCACTAATGTCATGTAGGACAAGTTCGTCTGACTCTACCCCACCAGATTTTACCGCTTGCACATACCTAAGCTCACTGGGTATTTGCATTTCGCCAAAACGTTTAGCTTTCACTACACCTTGGCGAAATAACAACTCATCTATATCCATGACGTCGCCGTCTGTTAAGGTAACGAGTTGCTTGGTAACCATCAGCTCAACTATGCGCCCTGCGGCTATAGGGGTTATAGCATACACCCCAGAGTGTATTTTACACCCAGCAGGGATACCAAGTACTGGCACTTGCGAGCCTGACTTTCGCGCTGAATTTACGCTGATAACTTTGGCAATATTACGTGCTGTACCATCCCCTCCAGCAAATAAAATAATATCGACCTGCTCAGCAATTAATGCAGCAACAGTTTGTTCGGTATCACCGGCTTGTGTACTAATATTATTACTTTGATAAACAACTTTAACGTTAAACCCTAAGGCGTTAGCGGCAAGCTCACCCATTTGGTTGTTGGCTGTATAGATGGTTATATCATCTTTATAAGGTAATAAAACCTTTAGCGCAGTTTGTGTGCGCTCATTCGCTTTCAGCTCTGCCCCTAATGCTAGCGCCTGATTTAGCATATTATCGCTGCCCTTTAAGGCAACACTACCACCTACGCCCGCAATGGGGTTGATTACTAAGCCTAGTTTAAACATATTTTATTTTCTTCAATTAGTTGCTTGTCAATAAAGTGTTCAAGGGTAAGCGGGAGTCTTGTCTGATAAAATTGTGCTAGCGCCTCAATAAACTGATTGGCTCTTTTAGGGAACCCCTGCGTTAGAAACACCAAGACCTGCTGAAACACTTTCTCCTTAAAGGCGCTATTATCCGCTTGAAAGCCGTTTAAATTGTCTGACGATACGTGAAATGTTCTTTGCGCTGCTGCATTAAAAGCCCACTCGATTGCTTGAGGGATAACTTCAACCTGCTCAAAGCTAGCTTGCTGCTGCTCATTCCGTCCGTCTGGCACATACCAGTAACCATAATCTTCTAATAAGCGTCTTTTAGCTCCCGCATGGCACCAATGAGCAATCTCATGGAAAGCGCTGGCATAGTAACCCCTGGCAAAAACTATTTGGTTATAACGACAGTTACTATTTTTGGGGATATAAATGGGCTCGTCTCCACCCTTAATTAATTTTGTATTGTATTCTTGGCTGAAGGTTTGATCAAAAAGCGCTATTAAATCTTGGTAATGGTATGACATAGTGTTAGTAAAAATTCAGTAAGTAAACTTTTATTAGATGGTATTCAATGAGTAATGTTTTATTAAATAAAGATTTAGTATTAAGCAAAAACGCAAGTATGGTAACGAAAAATGACGCCTGAAACAGCGCCATTTTCCCAGTTTACCTTAAGCTTCGGTTATAACAATTAACATCATAATATTGTTTATATATCTTCGCCAATATTCTCTTTGCCTTTAGTACGCTCTATACTGTTAAGCTTATGGTGTATAGCTGATTTGATCATCATATAAGCACTGATTGGTGCGGTAAGCAAAAGAAAAATAGAAATCAGTATTTCTTTTACACTTAACCCTGCTTGTGAAGTACTAAAGAAAACCATTGACGCGGTTAACAGTGCTGCCATACCTAATGTTGTTGCTTTGGTTGGCCCATGAAGGCGCATAAAAAAGTCAGGCATTTTCACTAAGCCAATAGAGCCTATTAGCACAAATGAGCCACCAATTAATAATAATATTGAAATAATCCATTCAACCATATTCTACTCTCCGTTACTCTATAATGTCGCCACGTAATAAGTATTTACATACTGCAACAGTGCTAACAAAACCAAGCATTGCAATTAATAAGGCAGCTTCATAATACAGCTCTGTCCCCATGCCCATGCCATATAAAATAATCAGTGCGATGCTGTTAACATACATGGTATCAAGGGCAAGTATTCTGTCAGAAACCGAAGGACCTCTTAACAGGCGCCATACATTTAATAACAGTGATACGCCTATCATAGCAAGCACAATTAAGATTACCATTTCTAGCATTGAAATATCTCCTTCAGGGGTGCCTCATAACGTTGTTTAATTGTCTCTATTAATGCCTGCTCATCGGTAAGGTTTAAAACATGTATTAATAAATAACGCTGTTTAGGAGCCTGCCCAGCCACAATACTTTCTCTCCAAGGATAAACTTCCGCACTGACAGTTCCAGGTGTTAAGGACACCGTACTGGCTAAAATAGTAATCGGCATACTTTGTGTTAAATCGATTGGTACCTTAACAAAACCGGGCGTTAATTTTTTATTTGGCCCTAGAATTAAGAGTGCTACCTGAAGGTTGGCCACTATAATGTCATATAAAACAAGTAATAAATGGCGCAATGCTAAAACAGGTTTTACCACCACAGGCTGCTTGGTTCTAAATGGGCTAGTAACCAAAGGAATAATGATAGCGAGCATGGTAGCCAAAACAATATGCCCCGCTGACACACTGTTATTTAATAGTAACCATACCAAAAATAATAAAAGACTAAGTATTGGGGTCGGTAACCATGTAAATCGATTGGTGCAGCGCATTACTGGCCTCCTGAAAGAATAACGTGAATATTGCTATTAAAGTCATGCAGTTGAGTAGCAGCATTAATAGCATACTCAGTGAGTGGCCCAGCGAAGATGCTCATTAAAGGCGCACCAGCAAGCAGAATAAGTAGTGCGGTTAGCTCTGCCGGATGAACACGTTCTTGGGCTGTTTTATCCGTGGCTTTGTGGTCAGTAGTTTTAGTTTTAGCGCTTTTGTTATTTGTCTGGTGTTGCCAAAACATTGTACTCCCTGCTTTAGAAACGGCAAACAATATCGCTAAACTTGCCAGTAAATAAAGCGGCCAAAATATAAAACTATATTCTGTATTTAAGGTCGCTTTTAGCAGCCATATTTTGCCAATAAACCCCGATAAAGGCGGCATGCCTATCACTGCTACCGCAGCAACGACAAAAGCAGCCCCTAATAACATAGGCTGAGCCACAGGTGAGCCCGGTGTTATTCGGTCACCAACTTTACCTCGTTGGCGGCCAATAAGGTCAGCTAAAATAAAAAGTGCTGCCGTGACTAAGGTTGAATGTACCAAGTAATAAATAGCGGCTGAGCTCGCTTCAACGGTTTGTACCGTAACTAAGGCCACTAAAGTCCCCACTGAAACAATCACCAAATTCGCAACTAACCTTCTTAAATCTTGGCTCGCTAAAACGCCCACTGCTCCCATTAAAATGGTAGCTAAGGCTAACCACCACAACCAATTGTGCGCCATGTGGGTTAATTCACCGGCATTTTCCCCAAAGATTAGTGTATAAACACGCATCATTGAATACACACCGACCTTGGTCATGATAGCAAACAGGGCAGCAACAATCGGCATTGCTGTCGCATAGGTATTAGGTAGCCATAAATGTAACGGCAATAAAGCACCTTTTAAGGCGAACACCACTAATAACAACAAGCCACCTATTTTAGCAAGGTAAACATCATCCCCTTGTAATAGCGATACTTTTTGCGCCATGTCAGCCATATTCAGTGTGCCTAAAACACCATATAGAACCCCCAAACCAATTAAAAAAACGGCTGAGCCTACAAGATTCATAATTACATACTGCAAGGCGGCACGGGTATTTTTTTTATCGCCACCATGCATTAATAAGGCATACGATGCAATAAGCAACACTTCAAAAAATACAAATAGATTAAACGCATCGCCTGTTAAAAATGCCCCATTAACGCCAAAAACTAAAAACAGCACCAGAGGATGAAAAAAACTACCTTTTTCATCATCGCCTGCACAAGCATATACAACGCATACCAACCCCAGTAATGCACTTAAACAAACCAGTAACGCTGACAGCGAATCTGCAACAAGTACAATACCAAAAGGCGCGCTCCAATTACCCACAGCGTATACTAGAACGCCATCGGCTTGTACCTTAAATAACAACGCCAATGAAGCTAACAAGGTAATAACACTTAAGGCAACAGAAGCAAACCGCCGAATGCTTTTCTTTTTACCACAGGGTGGCAATAATAAAAGAATACCTGCCAACATTGGCAATAAAACAGGCAGGGAGGTTAAATGCTCAGTCATACTTTTCTCTTTTTTATTTTATCTGGAACTTGCCCATTGACATGGTCATTACCTAAATCAGCACGCCCTCTTATTGATAAGATAACCACAAACGCTGTCATGGCAAAACCTATTACAATTGCCGTTAGCACAAACGCTTGTGGTAGCGGGTCGGCATATTCACTGCTTTGCCCAAGCACTACAGCGCTGTTAAGGCTAAGGCGTCCTGAGGCAAAAAGAAATAAGTTAACAGCATAGGAAAGCATGGTTAACCCTAAAACAACGGGAAACGTTCTAGAGCGTAAAATTAAAAACACACCACAAGAAACTAAAAGCCCAACACTGGCTGCGTAAAGTAATTCCATTAAAGATTAACCTCTGCTTTGGGGGCGTTAGCTGTCACTTTACCCAGATGCGCTAAAATCATTAACGTTGCCCCGACTACGGTAATATAAACGCCTAAATCAAAAACTAATGCACTGGCAAGTTCTATTTCACCAATAAGCGGGATAGAGAAATAATCAAACCAGGTTGTCATGAAAGGTTTATCAAAAAACCAACTGCCAATCCCAGTAAATAGTGCAATAGCCAGCCCTGTTGCAATGATTTTGCGATAATTAATGGTTAAACGTTCTGCAATCCAATTTGAACCATGCGCTATATATTGTAAAATAAAAGCAATAGCCGTAACTAATCCGGCAATAAAACCACCACCTGGAAGGTTATGACCGCGCAAAAAGATATAAAACGACACCAAGAGCGCTAGTGGTAATAACGACTGAGAAATACTGGCTAGTAATATAGGGTAACGCTCTTTCGCCCAGGGGCGCCCATCACTGTCACTGCCTGGCATAAACAGCGGTAGTTTAACGAGTAATTTAGAAATTCCTAGCGCAGCAATGCCTAACACGGCTATTTCTCCTAGCGTATCAAAACCACGAAAGTCAACCAGAATAACATTGACAACATTGGTTCCCCCGCCACCTGTCTTGGCATTGGCAATAAAGAAATCAGAGATAGATTCAAACGGGCGGGTTATTAGTGCGTAACAAATACTTCCAACTACAACACCTAAAGCAGATGATATGCCTAAGTCTCGTAACACACGCATCGAGCTTGATTCTTTTGGTGAGTGTTGTGGTAAGAAAAATAAAGCCAACATTAGTAGCACAATAGTGACTACTTCTACGGTTAATTGTGTTAATGCTAAGTCTGGCGCTGAAAAGCGCGTAAATATAACCGCAACCATTAACCCAACCACTGACAGCATCAATAGCGACGCCATCCGTGTGCGATACCAAATAACAGTACTTAACGCTCCTATCATTAATAACGCAGCGCCTAATGCATTATGCATACTAATGGGCGTTAAGTTTTTTGCACCCACTAGCGTAGTCATTTCAAACAACGGCCATCCAGCGGCCAGTAATACCACCACAAACATTAACATTAAATAGCGCTGCAACGAGCCATTCTCGATGGAAACTATTTTATTTTGGCTCCACTTAATCATCAAATAAACGAGGTTATCGAAACCTTTCTTCGCATTCATTGGCGGCAGTGAGCGTTGAAATTTAAACAAATGGTGACGCTGTGTGTAAATCAGTATTCCCCCTGTTACTGCAATAGCGCTCATTAATAGTGGCAGATTTAAGCCGTGCCATATTGCTACCTTAAATTCTGGCACATAACCACCAAGCACAGATAAAGAAGCGGAAGTTAGGATATCGTTTACAATAAAGTTAGGGAATATACCCACAAGTAAGCATAAGGCAACAAGTACCTCAATTGGCACTCGCATATAACGCGGCGGTTCATTGGGTTGTTTAGGTAAATTAATGGGTTCACCATTAAAGAAAACATCATGGATAAAGCGCGCTGAGTAAGCAACAGAAAAGGCCCCTGCCACAGTCGCCAGTACCGGTATTATCCACGACATAGAGCCCAATAACTGTTGCTGCAGTGTTTCAGTAAAAAACATTTCTTTAGATAAAAAACCGTTTAACAAGGGGACGCCTGCCATTGCCGCCGCTGCAACCATTGCTAGAGTCGCGGTATACGGCATGTACCGCCACATACCATTAATTTTCCTCATATCACGGGTACCGGTTTCATGGTCAATAATTCCCGTAGCCATAAATAAAGAGGCTTTAAACGTTGCATGATTAATAATATGAAAAATTGCCGCGACGGCGGCAAGCTCGGTATTCAAGCCGAATAATAATGTGATCAAGCCTAAGTGACTAATCGTTGAATAGGCTAATAGCCCTTTTAGATCGTGTTTAAACAAAGCAACATAAGCGCCGAATAACAAGGTAGTAAGCCCTGTGATACTCACAATAACAAACCAAATATCCGTCCCTGCTAGTGCAGGGTAAAAACGTGCCAATAAAAATATCCCTGCTTTTACCATAGTGGCTGAGTGCAGGTAGGCACTTACGGGGGTTGGCGCTGCCATGGCATGCGGTAACCAAAAATGAAAAGGAAATTGGGCTGATTTAGTAAAAGCGCCTAACAGTACTAATACCAAAGCGACTTCATACCAGTCATGTGACTGAATCAGGTCTTTACTCGCTAAAATAACATCTAAATTATAACTACCAGCAATGTTGCTTAATAATAGTAAACCTGCAAGCAATGCTAAACCACCACCACCAGTGATCGTTAAGGCCATTATCGCCCCTTTACGCGCTTCAGATTTCTGCCACCAATAACTAATTAATAAAAAGGAGCTAATACTGGTAAGTTCCCAAAAGAACCACAGTTGAATAACGTTGTTTGACATAACAATGCCCAGCATTGCCGTCATAAACAACATCAAATACGAATAGAGTTTAGGCATTGAATCTTCACTGCTGAGGTAATAACGCGCATAGAATATAACTAAAATTCCAATTGCCAATATCATAAAAACAAACAGAAGTGATAAGCCATCTAGGCGCAAAGCGATATCAATACCTAACAGCGGGATCCATGAGATTGTTTGTCGAATTTCTTCACCAGAAAAAACAGCGGGGGCCAAGTTAACCGTCATTGCTAATGCAATGATGGGCATTAACAGCGACAAAGTTGTCGATTGATTACGTGTTAGTTTCCCCGTCATTGAAGAAATTATACTGCCAAGTAAGGATAGCAAGGGTATCCAAAGCAAAGTCATAAAGTAAGCCTTTTTTATTAGTGTCGTTAGTACGACCGTAAACTATATTCGTGTGATGATTCATGTATTTAATAGCGTATTACAGTATACAACACTAAAACGATTTTACTGTATTACACTTTGAGTTGTCTATAGTCTGTTATGATAGTTTATCCGGCTCTTTGATGCTTTTCGCTGTCTTTTAGCGTAAAAAAGTTAATTTACTGCAGATAAAATGCTAAAAAGACATGATAATGATATGTTTTATATTAAAATTATCATAACGCAGTACGAACACTAGTAGTCGCGCTTATATTAGGTGTACTCTTTATCAGAATCACATAGCAGTTAAAGCCTTACTTAAAAGAAGTCATTTACAGGTGAACAATGAAAAAACTAGATAACATCGATTTACAAATATTAACAATTTTATACCAAGATGCTGATATAACTAATAAGGAATTAGCTGAAAAAACAAGCATTGCGCCGTCAACTTGCCTAGAGCGAGTAAAGCGTTTGAAGCTAAATGGCGTAATAAAAGGCGCTTTTATTGATGTTAACCCTAATACTATTGGCGGTAATATTGAAGCTATTGCAGCGATTCGTTTACAGCCTTATTCAGAAGATATTGTTAACAAATTTCGTGATGACTTGTTAAAGTATCCAGAAATACTAAACCTTTACCATATGGGGGGAAGTTTTGATTACTATATTCACATGTCGGTCAAAGATAGTGAGCATTTACGTCAATTTGTTTTTAAAAATATAACCTCTCGCGATGAAGTAACTACCGTAGAAACATCCCTTGTTTTTGAACATAGTCGTAGTGGTGTACTACCAAATTTTCAAAGCGATTAAGCTGCTAGCTTACAGGCGCTAACCCTATATTTTGCTATCTTGTTTATTGTATTTATTTGCTCTGTACTAGCGCTGCTTTACTGCAGGATGGTTTTTCTTTACTGTTGCTTGCGCCTTTCGCACCTGTGTACGTATACTTTTCTGACCTTTAGTCTCGACGCTGCTTTGCTGCAACTTACTCGGCTTCACTCTTTTGTGTTGCTTTACTTTGTCGTATTGTACTTTATTACTTCGCTGTTCAATTTTACCTTGTTTAACACGCGTGTTTCTCTTAGCGTGGGTAGATTGCAATGGCGAGGAGTGATCTAGGTTTTGTTTATTTCTAACATGCCTTGTCTCCCTTGCGCTACGTTTATTTACATGGCTTCCCCGCAACGAGTCTTGCTGCAACTTACCCCGAATAGTTTTTGAAGATTTTACCCAGTGATACTTATTTACCTTGTTGCCATAATATTTCTGACGCGTGTTTTTACTGCGGTACGCAACACCTTTTCTATGGATAGGTTGGTGCACCCAGCGCTTAGCGTAGCCGCCGTGAGAAATAGCACGACCTGGGCGATACTGATGTGACTTAGACGGATTAATAACAACAACGTGGCGCTTATGCCAATGAAATGAACTAAAAAAGTAATTAAATGATATATGAACACCCGAATGCCAATAAAAAGGGTTACGGTGATTAACATAAACACGGTGCGCAGGTCGCCAATATACTGGCGGATATGACGCCCAATGCCACGTTCCATAAACCATTCGAGTGTCGTAATACGGCACATAAACTATTGACTTTTTGGCTGGCTCAATAATAATATCATGCTCTTCATAGCTTACAGCTACATTGTCCATTTTGCTCAGGTTGCCCGCTACTCTGGCTTGTTGTCTCAGTGTTTGTATACTGGCAAGCACACGAGATTCCTCTTCAAGAAAAGCATTGCCTAATTGTTGCATCCAACTTAAATCATCACTTAAGCGGTTGAGTATTTGTTCAAACGGCACTAGCGCTTTAACGCTGGCATCCCAATCAAACTTTTCAATAGCTTGGGCTATTTGTGCTTCATTAAGTTGATTATTTTTAACTAACCACCGTTGCGCCTCTATCACTTCTATCGGGTAGGTTGAAGAGATCAATATATGCGTTAGCAAACTGTCAGGATATAACGCTATTGGCGCCAGCATCTGCGCTAACTCTGCCTCACTCAGTTGCAGTGGCTCTTGTTGCTTATAGTCATGCGCTACTTGGCTCTCTAACTGATAACTTTGTTGGGAAGTTGCAGAACAACTCGCCAAGCTGCCAATAAGTAAACTCAATAATAAAGTAGAGTATTTCATCTTAATAATCCTTATAACTGATCGTAAGTAACAAGCATAACTGCTCTAAACTGAACACAAGCTGAATAAGGTTGGTGTTTAATCGCCAAGCAAGTTTATTATCGACAGAGCCGCCGATATAGGGCAACAATTACAGCTCAAACACGAGGGTGAATGCGGCTCCACCGAGTTTTTTTGATTGACTAATTAATAACTGGCCTTGGTAGCTGTTCACTAAATCATTAACAACTGCCAAACCAATACCATGCCCCGCTTGGTAGGTGTCTGCTCTACCACCCCTTGATAAAATATAGGCTTGCTCAGATTGCTTTACCCCGTCGCCATCATCAGCAATTTTAATCGTTAGCTTTTTGTTTTTGCTGGTAGCGTCAATGGCTATACTTCCTTTGGCCGCTTTACAGGCGTTATCGAGTATATTACCTAAAATTTCCATTAAATCTGCTTCATCACCTTTGAACAGTACTGATTTTTCAATATTGACTGCAAAAGAGAGTTCATTATCTTGGTAAATTTTAGCTAATGTTTTCACTAATTTATCAACCACAGTTTTTACCTGAACACCTAAATACCAAGACGACTGTCCCGCACTTTGCGCACTTTTTAGCTGATGTTCAATAATTTGATTAATACGCTGTAGTTGTTCACTCCCACTTGCTGAAATTTCTTTTTGACTTTGTATAACAGCCAGTGGGTTTTTAAGGCTATGCGCTAAGTCTGCTAAAGCGTTACGGTAACGCTTACGTTGGTTTTCTTCTGTTACTAATAGGGTATTTAATTGTTGTGTTACCTGCTGCAGTTCAAGCGGATAAGTTGCCGTTAATGACTTTTTTTCGCCCTTTTCTATTTGTTCAAGCTCACTGGTTAATAAAGTTAATGGCTTCAGTGTCCATAATAACCAAAAAACTTGCACACTAACAAAGACAAACATAAGTGCCAGCAACCATCCCCAAAGTTTGTGTTTAAAAGCATTAAGCGCGCTTAATAATTGCTGCTGGTCTTTAATAATATGCAAAGTAACGGGAAAGTTATCTCCGTTGTCAGAAAAACTAACGCTAAAGCTAAAAAGTAAATGGCGACTATTCGCTACTGTTATGGTTGAAAACTTTGTCTCTCCGACCGCAGGCGAAGCTAACAACGGGGGTAAAGATACTGTTAATAAGGATTGTGACTGCCATAGTGGTGTACTTTTATCATTAACTAACGGCGTTATTAATGCGTATAAGCCCGACTGGTTTACATTAAATTGACTTTCTAATAAGTGCTCTGGCATAAGCAATTGCTGACTATCAACTTCTGCTACAGTAAAAATAGAGTAACTATAAGCTTTGAGCTCATTTTGACTTGCTAAGGTGAGTTGGCGTTCAAAAGCATTACTTAAAGTAAAACCAATAATAGGCAGCATGATCACTGTCATAATGAGCGTGCTAACCAGTAACCGCGCTTTTAAAGAGTTCATTCGTTACTCAATCGCTTTAATTTATAACCTTGTCCGCGCCTAGTTTCGATGAAACCATATTCACCGCTAGGATCAAGTTTTTTCCTTAAACGTCTAATAAAAACTTCGATAACATTAGAATCAAGGTCAAAGTCTTGGTCATATATATGTTCAGTTAATATGCTCTTAGAGCTCACTTCACCAAGGTGTAGCATCATATACTCAAGCAATTTGTACTCAGAGCTACTTAGCTTTATTACTTGATTATTAACGGCGACTTCTTGGCTTTTAGTGTTAAGTGTTAATGGCCCATTTATAATTAGTGGGCTTGCCTGCCCAACTGAGCGCCTAATTAGCGCATTTAAGCGGGCAAGTAACTCTTCTGCTTGAAATGGTTTTGTTAAGTAATCATCAGCGCCTGCATCTAAACCAGCAACCTTGTCTTGCCATCGATCTCTTGCAGTTAACACTAAAATGGGAAAGCCAATATTGTTTTCACGTAATGCTTTTATTACGCTAATGCCATCAATAATAGGCAAGCCTATATCGATTATTGCGGCATCGTAAGGGTATTCTTGTCCTTGAAATAAACCTGTCTCGCCATCATTGGCAACATCAACGACATAGTTAGCTTCAACGAGATGTTGATATAGGTTTTCTTGTAAGGCTAAGTCATCTTCTATCAATAATAAGCGCATACTATTTGCCACTCACTCGGCCAGTTTTCGCATCAACTACCACTGAAATGATATGACCATTGGCTTTTATTAATTTCACGCGATAATTCGCCTGTTGTTTTTGTACTTTAAGCACCTTCCCCCCCAAACGATTCTGGGCTATTTGAGCCGCTTGCTTGCTATTACTTACCCTTAACTGCTGTTTAGTTTTTTGGTGCGTGCTCAGGGTGGGGAACGCAGCATTAACACTGATCGGAGTGTAAACTATAGAAAAAAGGAAAAAGAGGATTAGAAAAAATTTCATTAGGGTTCCAAATGCGCCATGTTATAGCGTTATAAACTTATTACTGTCTTGTAAGCTTATTTAAAATAATACCGCTTGGCAACTGAATGTAAGCTGAACGAACATTCCTTAACTATAGCGCTTTTTATCTTAACTCCCTTACGCTTTCACAGGTTAAAGTCAATTTGAAAAACCATTCAGCTTACATTCATCTTGAGTACGTTTTAATAGCAGCATATTCACAGCTCGAAAGGATAGCTCATGCTTAACACAAATAACCTCACCAAAGCGCTTAAATTTACCTTCTTATCAACAAGCCTACTCTTGGCCATAACTCAACTAGTCGTTGCTAAACAGATTAGTGTTGATGAAGCAGCGAATGAGCCTGTGTTATATAAGACCATCTCGCAAGGCCTACCTAAGCGTGAGCTTAATGATGAACAAAGACAACGGATTATCCAAAAAAATAAATTTGAGATAAATAAAGCGCAGATAGACAACACTCTCCAAGTTCCTCCAAGACATAAGCGCGAAACGATATTAAAAACGCGAGAATCATTGCGCAATAGTGCGATAAAAGCAGATGATGCGCGAAAAAGCCGGCCTAATTATTATGCTGATTATGGTATTTATAGCGCTTCAAGTTTTTTACTTGATGATGTTGACGGTGATGGTTTTTACCAAACCTTTAGCGTGGTTTTTGATGCTGACTTGTATAGCTATACACAACATCGCCAAGCAGAAGTATATGCGTTACTGTACATTAGCAAAGGCGGTGGGCCTTGGCTGCACTATTTCACGACTGATAACTTCGTAATTGACGCTGAATCAAGCGATGACGAGTATGAAGTTATTACCACCTTTATCTCTGACTATAGCACTGACTATTACGATGTTTTAATTGATTTATATCAGGTAGGCTATACCGATATTGTTGCAACTTATAGCGCTGATAACAGTAACGCCTTGTATGCTTTACCTCTAGAAAGTGCTGACTATGACCAGCCTTACATTGAAGTGATTGAAGTTTACGGCGCTGGTAGCTTTTCTTTACTGGTTTTATTGTTGACTATAGTGCTCAGTATTTTTCGCTTAAACGTTCAAGGTAAAAAAGAGTAATCTCTGTAAGTTTTACCAAGTTGATTAAGAGAGCAACAAGAAAATAACTAATGAGGCTAATAATAAAAAACCACAAAAATAATTTTTGTGGTTTTTATCGTTAATAACTGCAGTTTATTGCGCTTAAACTCTCTTCGGTTAGCTTTTTAAATCATCAAAGAATTTTTTCACACCATCGAAGAAGCCTGTTTCTTTTGGGCTATGTTTTTTACTGCTTTTACCCATTTTTTCTTCTAATTGGCGAAGTAAGTCTGCCTGGTCACCTGATAAATTAATAGGTGTTTCAAGTACCACTTTACACATTAAATCACCCGTAATAGCACTACGCACTGATTTAACACCTTTGCCCCGCAAGCGGAACATTTTCCCTGTTTGTGTTTCTTTTGGCACTTTTAATTTAACTTTGCCGCCTAGGGTTGGCACTTCAATTTCACCACCTAATGCTGCAGTAACAAAACTAATAGGCACTTCACAATATAAGTGATTTTCGTCACGAACAAAGATGTCATGCTCACGCACATTTACTTGTACGTATAAATCACCTGCTGGTGCACCATGTTCGCCTGCTTCACCTTCACCAGACAAGCGAATTCTATCACCTGTATCAACACCTGCGGGTATTTTAACAGATAAAGTTTTAGTTTTTTCAACGCGTCCTTGTCCACGACATGAAGTACAGGGATCTGAGATTACTTTACCTTTACCACTACACGTAGGACAGGTTTGTTGAACAGCAAAAAGCCCTTGGCGCATTTGCACTTGCCCATGACCATGACAGGTTGTACAGGTTTTAGCAGAAGTACCTTTTTTAGCGCCTGAACCATCACAAGGCTCACAACTAACAAAGGTAGGTACTTTTATCTCTAAGCTTTTGCCCTTAACCGCATCTTCAAGGGTTAACTCAACGTTATAGCGTAAATCTGAGCCACGCTGTGCACGAGACTGACGACCACCTCGACCTCTACCACCACCAAATATATCACCAAATATATCACCAAAGGCATCACCGAAGTCACCGTGACCACCGCCGCCGTGACCGCCGTATCCACCTTGTTCAAAAGCAGCATGGCCGTATTGATCGTAAGCGGCACGCTTTTGATCATCTTTTAATACTTCATATGCTTGTTGAATTTCTTTAAAGGTTTCTTCTTTTACTTTATCACCCTTAGTTCTGTCAGGATGAAACTTCATCGCTAACTTCTTATAGGCTTTTTTAATATCGCGCTCACTCGCATCTTTCGACACTCCAAGCACTGCATAATAATCACGTTTAGACATAAATAACTTCTTTTATTTTGCACTTTAATTGACATACGCTTTAACGTAAGAAGCGCTGGGGGTAAGGCCAGCGCTTTAATTTTTGTAAGCGGGAAACCACTTACCTGAAACTAGGTAGTGAGATTTTCTCTAAAGAAAAAATCGGTGTTCGTGCAAAACAGTATAATCAAAGCTTTACACGATTCTAGCCTACAATGCGCAGTTAAAAACCCCGACTACTTGTCGTCTTTAACTTCTTCAAACTCTGCATCAACAACATCGTCACCACCAGCGTCTGAGCTATCAGCTTCAGCACTTGCACCTTCAGGTGCGCCTTCAGTTTGCTGTTTTGCTTGAGCGATTTCCATTAACTTAGCTGAAGCTTCCATTAGCGCTTGAGATTTAGCATCAATCGCTTCTTTATCTTCACCTTTAAGGCTTTCTTCAAGTTCAGTTATCGCCGTTTCAATTTTTTCTTTGTCTTCACTTGGTAAATCATCACCAGCTTCTTCTACTTGCTTACGAGTAGCGTGAACCATGCCGTCAGCTTGGTTACGCGTTTGTACTAATTCTTCAAACTTAGCATCAGTGTCAGCATTTGCTTCCGCATCACGTACCATTTGTTCTACTTCTTCATCAGACAAACCTGAAGAGGCTTTGATTGTAATTTTTTGTTCTTTACCTGTGTTCTTGTCTTTAGCGGTTACGTGTAAAATACCATCAGCATCGATATCGAACGTTACTTCAATTTGTGGTGTGCCACGTGGTGCTGGGTCAATACCTTCAAGGTTAAATTGGCCAAGTGATTTGTTCGCAGATGCTTGCTTACGCTCACCTTGACAAACATGAACCGTTACCGCTGCTTGGTTATCTTCAGCCGTTGAGAAGGTTTGTGATTGTTTCGTTGGGATAGTGGTGTTTTTATCGATAACTTTTGTCATCACACCGCCCATCGTTTCAATACCTAATGATAACGGTGTAACGTCTAATAATAGTACGTCTGTTACATCACCCGAAAGAACACCCGCTTGAATCGCTGCACCAGAAGCTACTGCTTCATCTGGGTTAACGTCTTTACGTGGTTCTCTATCAAAGAAGTCACTTACCGCTTTTTGTACCAGTGGCATACGCGATTGACCGCCCACTAGTATTACATCATTCACGTCACTTACCGAAAGGTCTGCATCTTTAAGTGCTTGTTTAAGCGGCTCTAAGGTTGCTTTTACCATATCTTCAACTAATGACTCTAACTTAGCACGTGTTACTTTGATGTTCATGTGCTTAGGACCTGAGCTATCCGCTGTGATGTAAGGTAAGTTAACATCAGTTTGTTGTGCAGAAGAAAGTTCACATTTAGCTTTTTCAGCCGCTTCTTTCAAACGTTGCATGGCTAATGGATCACTTGTTAAATCCATACCTTGGTCTTTTTTGAATTCAGCTACTAGGTAGTTAATCAAACGGTTATCAAAATCTTCACCACCTAAGTGAGTATCACCATTAGTTGCTAATACTTCAAAGGTATGTTCGCCGTCAACTTCGTCAATTTCAATGATTGAAATATCAAATGTACCACCACCTAAGTCATAAACAGCAACAACTTTGTCACCTTCTTTTTTGTCCATGCCGTAAGCAAGCGCAGCAGCCGTTGGTTCGTTGATAATACGCTTAACATCAAGGCCAGCAATACGTCCAGCATCTTTAGTGGCTTGACGTTGTGAATCATTAAAGTATGCAGGCACGGTAATTACCGCTTCTGTAACAGATTCACCTAAGTAGTCTTCTGCTGTTTTTTTCATTTTTTCTAACACTTCAGCAGATACTTGTGGTGGTGCAACGTTTTTATCACGGGTTGTTACCCAAGCATCACCGTTGTCTGCTTTAACAATACCAAATGGCATTATTTTAATGTCACGTTGTACTTCTTCATCATCAAAGCGACGACCAATTAGACGCTTGATAGCAAATAATGTATTTTTTGGATTGGTCACTGATTGACGTTTAGCAGGTTGGCCCACTAAGGTTTCGCCATCTTCAGTGTAAGCAATAATTGAAGGAGTAGTACGGTCACCTTCTGCATTTTCAATAACACGAACTTTGTCGCCGTCTAATACAGCAACACAAGAGTTAGTTGTACCTAAGTCAATACCAATGATTTTACCCATGAGGGGAAGCTCCTATCTAATTACCTTTACTCTCTTAAAGAGTAAAATATTAATTTATCTGTTGTTGAAATAGTAAATGGGGGTAGTAAAATGCTTTTCAATAGAAAAATTGTAAAAAATTGCATTTTATTGCAATTATGCCCAGCCCCTTAAGTTATTTGCCTCTCTGCTCTGCTTTCGTAGGCTAGTACCACTTGGTACAAGAACAAGAAAAGCAAGCGTTTAGTTGCTATCATCTAATAACCTAAAATATCGCTAGGCATTAAACACCGACTAAAATAAAAAAGACGCTAAAAAGCGTCTTTAATAAGTTGTTTGCAACACAAGTATTAATTACTGCGTTGTGGACGTTCAGCACGACGACGTGGTGCTTGTTGTCTTTCAACTTGCTCTTCTGACGCGGTAATAGACAAAGGTTGACGACGTACACGCACACCTTTTAGTTGTTTGAATAAATCAGCTGGGATACCTTTAGGCAATTGTACAAAGCTATGTTTATCATGCAGATTTATTGCGCCAATGTAGCTACTGTCTAATGATATTTCATTAGCAATCGCGCCAACAATATCACCAGGGCGAGCGCCGTGCTCTTTACCTACTTCTAAACGGTATGTTTGCCAATCAACATCATTGCGGTTTACTTTCGCTTTACGCGGTTTATCATCACGGTTACCACGCTGACCATTACGCTCCCCTCGGCTAGTTGCACGAGAGTCACGGCGAGCATCTCGACCACGACCATTACGGTCACGGCTGTCGTTTTCACGTGCGTCACGGCGTGGCTTAGGGTCTTCTTTAGGTTGTAATGGTTGTTTTAATTGTTTTTGAAATAATAAAGCTGCCGCTAAATCAACCATCGACATGTCTGAATCGTTTGCCATCGTTTCAACTATTTCACGCATGTTGGCTAAATCTTTCGATTCAACAATGTTTGCTATTTCATCACGGGCACGTTCAATACGTTTTTTACCTAATTCTTTTATATTAGGTAATTCGTATGAATTGACAGTACCTGAGGTTAGACGTTCATAGTGACGAAGTGAGTACATTTCACGTGGACGGACAAAAGCTATTGACATGCCTTCACGTCCTGCACGGCCGGTACGGCCAATACGATGAACATAGGCCTCATGGTCACCTGGTAAATCGTAGTTGATAACTAAAGAAATACGTGGAATATCTAAGCCACGAGCAACAACGTCGGTTGCAACTAAAATTGACGATTTGCCAGATTTCATTTGCTCAATACAACGCTCACGTTGCGCTTGGTTAAGGTCGCCATTGAGTGCTAATGCTGGGTAACCAGCACGTTCTAGTTTTTCAGAGATATCAACCGTGTCATTACGAGTTCGCACAAAAATAATCATCGCGTCGTAATCAACAATTTCAGCGATACGCTCTAATGCGGTCATTTTTGTAATGCCACTGACTTTCCACGCGTATTGTGTAATGTTAGCTTTGGCTTTTTTAACTGCTGCAATTTTAATATGCTCAGGATCTTTTAAGAAGCGATTCGCAATTTTTCGAATGGCTGGTGGCATAGTTGCTGAAAACAAACACATTTGTGTTGCTTCAGGTAGGTGATCTAAGATCCATTGAATATCTTCTAAAAAGCCCATGTTTAACATTTCATCGGCTTCGTCAAGTACACACACTTTTAAATCACCTAACTTAAGGCTTTTACGACGTAAATGGTCCATTAAACGTCCTGGTGTACCAACAACAACTTGCGCACCGCGCTCTAATTGTTGAAACTGAGGGCCATAAGATTGACCACCGTATAAAGTAGCTACACGTAACCCCGGCATGTTTTTACCAAACGACTCTAGCGCTGCTGCTACTTGCATTGCTAATTCACGGGTAGGGGCTAACACCATCAGTTGTGGCTTTCTAATACTCGTGTCTATTTTAGCTAAAGCAGGTAGACCAAAAGCTGCGGTTTTACCCGTACCGGTTTGAGCTTCACCTAAAACATCTTTACCCGCTAATAAAGGCGGGATCGTTTGTGCTTGAATGCCAGTTGCAGAAGTAAAGCCAATTGAAGTCAATGCACTGACTAAGTTTGCTGGTAAACCTAAAGAGTCAAAGCTCACTGTGGCTTTTTCAACGAGACTATTGTTGGCTGTGTTTTGTTCGGTATTATTTGTTGCTGTATTTTTTTGATCTGTCATTTTTTAATATCATCGTTTAAGGCAGGCATTGAAAAGTCTTGGGAAAAAAACAGTTATTAATCGCTTTAACCAAGAGAAGTAGCAAAAATAAAGAGCAAAATATAGCGAACCTTCAGACATAAAAATTTTATGGAAAGTGTACTGAATAAAATAAATTTTAAATTGCTAAGTCTTAACCTACGTACATCATACGAGGAAACCACCAGGAAGACTTAAAGCGCATAGCGTATTGTCACGCTATATTTCTGCTGAAAACGAAATGTTCAGCTGGGCAAGTCTATTGGGCGGAGAACCCCACTCATATCGATGAGCTTATTGTTATTTAGTAAGGTGTTACTTGACAAAAAATTGGCAAAGTAAGTTATAAAAAACAATGTTCAATAAGCTGAGCACTCTTACTTATTGGTAAGTGCTATCTATCATTTTGTTAACTTCACCAACCATATACGTTTTATTAAACGTAATAAGTAGAAGTAAACTTAACATCCCTTCATCGAGGCGCGCATTATACATTAACCATAACAGTTTACAAGTTTTTTCTAGTTTAATGCCTAATAAAAGCACAGACGCCTATAAGCTTATATGCTGAGTAAAAATAGGTAAGTGTTCGTCTTTACGGTGGCTAACTAAAATAAGCGTACTGTGTTTTTGTTGTGCTAGTACTGCTAAAAAGCTAAGTACCCTATGGCGATTTAGTTCATCTAACCCTTGTGTTGGCTCATCTAAAATTAATAAATAAGGTGACTTAACTAACGCTCGTGCTATTAGCGCTAACCGTTGTTCACCATAGCTTAAATCTTGAAACATACTGTGTTGTTCGTTTAATAAACCAACCATTTTTAGCCATTGACGGGCAAGTTCAATTTGATGATTTTCAGGTTTTTTATACAAGCCAACAGAGTCAAAAAAACCTGATAACACCACTGTTAGTAGTTCACCCTTAACCCGATATTGGCGGTGAAATTCTGAACTTACAATACCCATATGTGCCTTAAGCTGCCAAATACTTTCACCTGAGCCACGCTTAAAGCCTAACACCTCAATATCATTACTATAACACTGTGTACAGTCCCCAGTTATCAATTGCATTAAGGTTGATTTGCCGCTGCCGTTTTTCCCTGTAATTAATGTGTGCTGCAACGGTTTAATGGTTACGTTTAAGTTTTCAAATACATTAACACCACCATAATGCACTGTGCCATTAATTAATTTAACAAGATAAGTAGGTTTATAGTCAGCCAGTGAATGGGGTGTTTTTGGCCACTCAAGGTTGTTTGGCAAGGGTGCAAGTAAAGCATCGAGTTGGCGCTTTGTCTCTTTACTGGTTAAGTCACCAATAATGTCAAGCTGACCTCGTTCAATAAAGGCAATCTTTTCACACCACTGGGGAATATCTTGCCGGTTACTTAATATTAATAAAATATTGATCCCCTGCCCAGGTAATGAGGCCAGCGCCCTAGAAAGCGCTACACAAGAGCCTTCATCCAAACTGTCAAAGGGGTTATCACAAACCAACAATTCAATACCGGAAAATAATGCCTGTAAGATTAGCAATTTACGACCTTCTCCTGTACTAAGCTGGCGATACCCCGTGTTTAACCTGTGCGCTAAACCAAACGCTGTAATTAATGAATGGTTAAGTTTGTTTGCTGGTAAAAATGTTCTTGCTAATGTACCTACATCTTGGCTGTCATTGTAGTCAGTCGCATCTATTTTTAATTCATGTTCATAAATAGCTTGCTGCGCTTCAAAAGAGACTATGGCAACTTTATTAGGCTTGGGTAAGGTTACATTGTCAGCGCTATAAGAGGTTAATTCACCAGTTAATAATTGGTCTAGGTATTGCTTTCCTGAGCCATTTTTCCCGAGCACACACCAGGTATCGCCCTGAGCAACCTGCCATTGTTTAATCTGCAGTTTTTCATGGATAAGATTTTTTATGGTTATCATTGTGTGTTAATACCTATCGTAATTAATAATAATTAAGCGTGATTAGACTCGCTATAATGCAAGCAGTGATCAAAAATAATGATGTAAATTCTCATAACCTTGTTTAATGTGTTCGATCAGTAACTTAATTTTATGTGGTAAATGCTTGGTAAATGGGTAGACCGCATAAACACCTAATGATCGGGGTTGAAAGTCAGGTAATAATGCAATTAAATTCCCCTTGTTGAGATCTTCATAAACACTGCATCGAGGGATATAAACGATACCATAACCACCTAATGCTGCCTTACGTAAAGCTTGAGCATTATTAGTAGCAAAACTGCCTGATATTTTAACTTGTTGTTGGTTTGTTCCTTGATTAAAACGCCATTCATACCCGCCTTGATTTTGATAAGTATACGCTAAACAATTGTGTTGCGTTAATTCACTTGGCGTTACTGGCTTTCCTTGCTCTTTAATATACTTTGGCGAACAGCATACTACCCAGTGCGAGGTGATTAAGGGTTTAGCTATCAGGGTTGAATCATCTAAAACTCCGGTTCTTATCGCAAGATCAACGCCTTCTTTTACTAAATCTACAAACGAATTTTCTAAACGCACTTCAATAGAAATATCTGGGTAACG
This sequence comes from Colwellia sp. F1, assembly GCF_056238625.1. Classification (NCBI taxonomy): domain Bacteria; kingdom Pseudomonadati; phylum Pseudomonadota; class Gammaproteobacteria; order Alteromonadales; family Colwelliaceae; genus Colwellia; species Colwellia sp. F1. The sequence continues at coordinate 33,345 of NZ_JBWDLI010000007.1, read as the reverse complement.
CTGACCAAATTCTGCGATAGTGTCAGCTAAAAAAAGTTCTCCCGATATTGTGGGAATTGTCATACGAATATGGCCACTGAGGTTGGTACTGTAACCACTGACTTCACCCAAGGCTTCATTTACTTGTTTATTAAGATCTTTCGCATGTAAATAAAGTTTTTCGCCTGCTTCCGTTAATGTTATGCGCCTGGTAGTGCGATAAAGTAATTGCACACCTATATCTGTTTCTAATTTGGTGATGCGTTTACTTAAGGCAGATGTCGACATGTCAGCGATTGCTGCTGCTTTATTAAAAGAGTTTGCTTCGACCACCATGGCAAATAGCGATAATTCATTTGCTAACAACATAATTACAACACATTAGGAAATAATAAATTTATTAGTGAACTATATACCACAGCCTGATTATTTACACGATCAATAGGCGAGACTTTTAGCATTTTTACAAGCAGCTTTAGTGATTTCATCATGTTTAGTCACTAGGCTCCCTTAAGGGAAGCCGAGTATTAATACTACAATATGTGGATTGTTAAATAACAAACGCTGATTATTCAATAGAAATTAAGGCGTCTTTTGTTAAGTCTTTCAGTGTATTAGCGCCACACAAGGTCATAGCAACACGCATTTCTTGTTCATACAGCGCTATCAAGTTTTCAACGCCTGCTTGTCCTTGGGCTGCTAAAGCATAAATAAATGAACGACCTAACATAGTACAATCTGCTCCAAGGGCTAACATTCTAACCACGTCTAAGCCTGAACGAATACCTGAGTCCACAACGATTTTTAAATCACCTTTTACCGCATCAGCAATGCTTGGTAATGCTTTAGCTGATGACAAAACACCATCTAGCTGACGACCACCGTGATTTGAAACAATAATGCCGTCTGCGCCAAACTTAACTGCATCTTTCGCGTCGTTTGGATCTAAAATACCTTTGATCAGCATTGGGCCGTCCCAAAATTCTCTGATCCATTCTAAATCTTTCCAAGAAATTGATGGGTCAAAATTATTACTTAACCAACCAATGTAGTCTTCTAATTTGGTCACTTCTCCTCGGTAAGCAGAAATATTCCCTAAATCATGAGGCTTACCACACACGCCAACATCAAACGCCCATTGAGGATGACGCATTGCTTGAAAAATACGACGCACAGCTGCATTTTTACCACTCATGCCTGAGTGCATGTCTCGATAACGAGCACCAGGGACTGGCATATCGACAGTAAATATTAATGTTTTAACACCGGCGGCTTTAGCACGCTCTAATGCATTTTTCATAAAACCGCGATCTTTAAGCACATAAAGTTGAAACCACATAGGGCGTTCAATGGCTGGAGCTACCTCTTCAATAGGACATATAGAAACCGTCGATAGAGTAAAAGGGACCCCCTTGTTAGCTGCTGCTTTTGCTGCTTGAACTTCACCGCGACGCGCATACATACCTGTTAAACCAACTGGGGCAAGAATTATAGGCAAATCTAGTTTTTCCTCAAACAACTCAGTACTTAAGTCAAGCGTTGACATATCGTTCAGTACTCTTTGTTTTAGCGCAACATTCGCCAGGTCTTCTGTATTTTTACGCAATGTGTGTTCGTTGTAAGCACCGCCATCAATATAATGAAATAAAAAGGGGGGGAGCTTAGCTTTTGCCGCTTTACGATAGTCTGATGGAGATGAAATGATCACAATATAGTCCTTCTACATTATTGGTATTAATCTTAATTTAACGAGCCCTAACTATCACGGCATTAAAAAATCCAATTATAATGATGATATATACCCACTCCACTAGAAGGTGGGGGCTTTAGTAACTACTGCTCAAAGTATACTTTTTTCTGTTTAGTGAATAAATATCAACAATGAAAAACACTGTTTCCTAAAACAATGCAATATAACCACTAAGATAGGCGAGATTTTATCAGGAAGACGGCCAGTGCTTCACAAGCACCCAGATGAATTTTAGCACCTGGGTTGTTGCTAGCCTCGCTTTATTTTGGATAGGAATTGGGTCAGCGGAGCACTAGTCGAATTGAGCCAGCGCTGTCAACCAAGCTTATAGCTTGGTAAATATATACTCAACTTAACGACTATGCTTTGAGCTTTTGCTTGGCGATACAGGTTTGGCTTTGCGCCGCCTTTGTTGAGCATTATTGTTCGCTGAGCGTTGACCATCTTTGTGCTCTACTTTTACTGTTTTACTTTTTGGTTTTTTCGGTTTTTTAGCTTTCAACGGTCTAATTGCTCGAGATGCCCCTAATTCATTCACTGGGGCAAATTGTGTGATGGTTTTACGCTCGATATGCTGTTGAATGACATGTTCAATATCCCACAGTAAATTCAATTCATCTGCACAAACGAGTGACACCGCTTGTCCCGTATTACCTGCACGCGCAGTTCGGCCAATACGGTGAACATAATCTTCTGGCACGTTGGGTAAATCAAAGTTGACTACATTAGGAAGTAGGTCAATATCAATTCCGCGGGCAGCGATGTCGGTAGCAACCAATATTTGTACTGTGCCGTCTTTAAATGAGGCGAGGGCTTTTGTACGTGCGCCTTGGCTTTTGTTACCATGAATTGCTGCTGCGCTTAACCCTTCAGCTTCTAAGTATTTTGTCAGCTTATTAGCGCCATGTTTGGTTTTAGTAAATACCAGCACCTGTCGCCACGCATTGTCTTTAATTAAATGTGTTAAAAGCGCTGATTTACGTTTTTTGTCTACGGGTGTTAGCCATTGTGCTACTTTTTCAGCGGTTGAGTTTTCTGGGTTAACTGAAATTTCTAATGGGTTATTCACCAAGCCTTTCGCTAGCGCTCTGATGTCAGGTGAAAAAGTTGCTGAAAAAAGTAAATTTTGACGTTGCTTTGGTAATATTGAGATTATTTTTTTTATATCACGAATAAACCCCATATCTAACATGCGATCAGCTTCATCTAATATAAGCACTTCTAGTTGAGAAAACTTGACAGCGTTTTGATTATATAAATCCATTAAACGCCCAGGTGTGGCTACAAGTACATCAACCCCCTTGCGCAGTCGCATCATTTGTGGATTAATTTTTACTCCCCCAAACACCACAGTTGAATGCAAGTTTAAATATTTACCATAAGTAGTAATACTGTCACTTACTTGTGCTGCTAACTCTCTGGTTGGTGTTAACACTAACGCCCTAACATTATTTGATTGAACGCGACTTTGGACGGTACCTCCCTTAGAGAGTTTTTCTAATAAGGGTAAGGTAAAGCCTGCTGTTTTTCCTGTCCCTGTTTGGGCGGCAGCCATAACATCTCGATCGGCAATAACCGCAGGAATAGCTTGTGCTTGTATGGGTGATGGTGTGTCATAGCCTTGATCACGCACGGCTTTTAGTAGCGGCTCTGACAAACCCAGCTCAGTAAATTTGGTAGTAGTGGTGCTCATAACGAGTCTCTTGGGTGAAGTTATGGAATATGAGCAGCGATATCAGCGATATATACCAATTGGTATATGACTACCTGCTAATTATACCAATAAATATTAAAGGCGTGCAGCATACAGCATGCATGCGTGGAGTGCAAAGAGTGAGCGCATTATTATGGCTTATGTAGAGTAGAAAAAAACCGAACAACAAAGTGTTCGGCTAATTATTTATTATACGGCTGTTAATGACGGTGCCAAAACCACACCAACACTATGCTAAGGCATCATGCCTTCTTGGTCTTCACCTTCTTTCTCAATAACTTCAAGTATTAAGTCTTCTCTTGAAACACCTAGTGCTAAAGCAACTAATGAAGCAACAAAAATTGAAGAGTAAGTACCAACAAATACACCAAAGAGTAAAGCGGTAGCAAAACCATGTATCAATGCTCCACCTTTCCAAAACAATGCAGCTAATACTAATAATGTCGTTATTGACGTAATGAGAGTACGGCTTAGCGTTTGTGATATTGAAATATTGATAACTTCTTGCGGCTCTGTATCTCGTATTTTTCTAAAGTTTTCGCGAATACGATCCGACACAACAATAGTATCATTGAGGGAGTAACCAATTACCGCTAATATTGCGGCCAGTATAGTTAAGTCGAACTCTAATTGTAAAAACGAGAATAAACCTAGTGTTAATAGCACATCATGAAATAATGCCACAACTGAACCAACAGCAAAGCGCCACTCAAAACGAAAAGCAACATAAACGAGAATACAAATAAGAGCGGTTAGCATGGCTAATCCGCCCTGCTCTGTCAATTCATCGCCAACGCTGGCACCAACAAACTCTATGCGACGCATATCAACTTTTTGGTTGGTACCTTCTTCAAGAATGGTCAGTATTTCATTACCTAGCGTTTCTGCTTTTATGTCATCGCGTAAACCAAGGCGAATAACAACGTCACGGCTGCTACCATAAAACTGCACTTTTGCATCTTCATGCCCATGGCTTTCCATGAGTTGGCGCAATTTGTTTAAGTCAGCCGGTTGTTCAAAGCCAGCCTCTATCAATGTTCCGCCGGTAAAGTCTAAACCGAAGTTTAATTTATTAACCGAAAGCGAAACAATTGCCGCTAACATTAGTAACGCACTAAAAATCATTGAAAATTTGCGGTAACGCATAAATTCGACGGTTTTATTTAATTGAAAAATTTGCATCATAAGTAATATTTCCGTCTAACTATATTGATATTTTTTTAAGGCTTTTTCCGCCCCAAAAAATATTAACTATGGTTCTAGAGGCAACCACAGAAGTAAACATTGAGGTAAGAACACCAATGGATAATGTTACCGCAAACCCTTTCACTGGCCCTGTGCCGACTGCGAATAAGATAAGCGCTGCAATTAAGGTGGTGATATTAGCATCAATAATGGTTGAGAATGCTGCTTCATAACCTTGATGAATTGCTTGTTGAATGCTTTTGCCCTCACGAATTTCTTCACGTATGCGCTCAAATATAAGCACGTTAGCATCAACAGCCATACCCACGGTTAATACAATACCAGCCATACCAGGCAAGGTTAATGTTGCCCCTGGAATTAAAGACATTATACCAACAATTAAAACCAAGTTCGCCAGTAATGCTGCGTTTGCCACCACACCAAAAGCACGGTAGTAAAAAATCATAAAGAGGAAAACTAAAGCAAAGCCTAATAAAATGGCTTGAAAACCAAGCTGTACATTTTCAGCACCTAAGGTTGGCCCAACAGTGCGCTCTTCAACAATAGCGATTGGTGCTATTAATGCCCCTGCTCGTAATAGCAAAGCTAGGTTATGTGCTTCCGCTTGTGAGCCTGAACCCGTGATGCGAAAACTTTTGCCTAAACGTGACTGAATAGTCGCAACTGAAATAATCTCTTGTACTTTTTCAAAAACGATATTGCCGTCTGGGTCACGCGCTTCTGTTGGTTTATATTCAATAAATACTGTTGCCATAGGCTTACCAATGTTACTTTTAGTACCATTAGACATTTTGTTGCCGCCTGCGCTATCTAGAGAGATATTAACTTGTGGGCGTGAATATTCATCGAAGCCTGATTTAGCATCAGTGATATGATCACCTGTTAGCATAACCCGCTTTTTTAACAACGTAGGTTGACCATTTTTGTCATGAAGTAATATTGAACTTGGTGGTATGCGACCATTGATTGCCGCTGACAAGTCACCCTCTGTGTCCACTAAACGAAATTCGATAGTGGCAGTTGCATTAAGGATTTCTTTCGCTTTTGCTGTGTCTTGCACACCCGGTAACTCGATAACAATATGTTTTTTACCTTGACGTTGCACTAATGGCTCTGCCACACCCAGTTCATTAACACGGTTACGAATAATGGTGATATTTTGCTGTAAAGCGTATTCACGAATCTCTTTTAGCTTGTCATCTGTCATTTGTGCGCTAAGGGTTAATTCGTCGCTGTTAGTAGTAAATATGAGATCACGGTAACGTTTTTTCAGTAATGATTCGCCACTTTCAAGATCTTCTTCTTTACGAAAAACCACTGAAATAACGTCAGCGTCTTCTTTTACGCTCCGGTAACGGATTTTTTCGTTAAGTAAATCACCACGAAAATCACCTACTATGCCCTCTTTGGCTTTGTTAATGGCTTCTTTCATGTTGACTTCCATTAAGAAGCTAACACCACCACTTAAGTCTAACCCCAACTTCATTGGAGTACCACCAATAGACGATAACCAGCTAGGTGTTGCTGGCGTTAAATTTAGTGCAACAGAGTATTGTTTACCTAAGTTATCATCAAGCACATCACGTGCCTTTAATTGGTCTTCAGTATTTTTAAAGCGGGTTAGCACTTGGCCATTTTCTAAAACAATTTTAGCGTATTCTATCTTGTTATCAGCTAAGTACCTTTTAACTTCATCAAGGGTGGTAACATTTGCTTCAACGCCGCGTAAACCTGATACTTGTACTGCTGGGTCTTCACCATACAAGTTTGGTGTGGCATAAAGCGCAGCTAAAGCAACGATGAACGCTACCATAAGTGTTTTCCATAAAGGGTATTTATTTAACACAAGCTGTCCTTTTATTTTTTATTTGTTTTTTATTTTACAGGCGAGCAGGCTTGTTACTAAACAAACTGCTCACTTAAGTTGTTTAACTTAGCGTGAATACAGGTTGGTATAACCCAACCTAAGTACCTACTTTAATGTAGCCACTTCTGCCTAAAAGTTAACTCGTTATAAGTTCTTCATTGTGCCTTTAGGTAGCACTGCGCTAATTGCACTTTTTTGTACAGTTACTTCATTACCTTCGTTAATACTAACAACAAGGAAGTCTTTTTCATCTGATACTTTAACAATTTTACCTACAATACCGCCTTGCGTTAACACTTCATCGCCTTTAGATAACGCAGACATTAAGCTTTTATGTTCTTTTACACGTTTAGCTTGCGGGCGGTAGATCATAAAATAAAATACTAAACCGAATACGGCTAGCATGATCATCATTTCAAAACCACCACCGGCGGGTGCTGGTGCGGCTGCTGCGTGTGCTTGACTGATAAATAAACTCATAATTTTTCCTTACTTCTTTTATAATTAATGATAAGCACGAGTAACGTTGTTCAAGTTACGCTGCTTTCAAGTGTTAAAACTCTTTTTAAGCTCGCTTGCTTTGTGGGCTAAACTTGCTGGCTACCTGTGGCTAATGGCGGCACAGATAAACCTCTTGATGTGTAAAACTCTTCAACAAAGGCGTCTAATTTACCTTGCTCTATTGCATCGCGCAAACCTTGCATTACTTTTTGATAAAAATGTAAGTTATGTAAGGTGTTTAATTGCGAGCCTAATATTTCTTTACATTTATCTAAATGATGTAAATAGGCACGTGAATAATTTTTACAGGTGTAGCAATCACAGGTTGGATCTAAAGGGCCTGTATCTGTTTTGTGACTAGCATTGCGAATTTTGATTACGCCTGTGTTAACAAATAAGTGACCATTACGCGCATTACGTGTTGGCATTACACAGTCAAACATATCAATACCGCGACGAACCCCTTCTACTAAGTCTTCAGGTTTTCCAACACCCATCAAGTATCGGGGTTTATTTTGAGGAATCAAGGGGGCGGTGTGATCTAATATTCTGATCATATCTTCTTTTGGCTCACCCACTGATAAACCGCCAATGGCGTAGCCGTCAAATTCAATCGCTTTTAGGCCATTGATTGACACTTCACGCAAGTCTTCATACATGCCACCTTGCACAATACCAAAAAGGGCATTGGGGCTATCGCCATGGGCATTTTTCGAACGTTGTGCCCAACGAAGAGACAACTCCATTGAGTCTTTAGACTCTTGATGTGTGGCAGGGTAAGGCGTGCATTCGTCAAATATCATCACCACATCTGAATTTAAGCTACGCTGAACTTCCATTGAACGCTCTGGTGTTAGCATTATTTTCTCACCATTAACGGGAGAGCTAAAACGTACGCCTTCTTCAGTGATTTTACGCATTTTACCTAAGCTAAATACTTGAAAGCCGCCAGAGTCAGTTAAAATGGGTTTGTCCCAATTCATAAAACCATGCAAGCCACCATGTTGTTCAATAATGTCCGTGCCTGGACGTAACATTAAGTGAAACGTGTTACCTAGGATAATATGTGCACCGGTAGCTTCAACTTCGTCTGTTTTCATGCCTTTTACTGTACCGTAAGTCCCTACTGGCATAAAAGCTGGTGTTTCAACCGCGCCGCGCTTAAAGGTTAAACGGCCACGACGTGCTTTGCCGTCAGTGTTGAGTAATTCGAATTTCATTTTTTGTGTTATTTCTTTAGTCATAATAATATTTTACCTACCAGCAAGACAGGCTGATGGTTATTTTTGCAATATTGTGAAGCGTAAAGCGCTAAACGTAAAGAGTTAAGTGAAAAACCGAGAGAATAAACAATTCATCCCTGCAAAACAGCGACGATGCAGGGCAAGTAATAGATGGTAAATGTGTGTATGCCCGCCCGTAAATCAGTTCATCTTGCGCGGCTTGAAGCCGCGTAATATTTTACATTAAGCTGAGAAATGTCTAGGTAATCTTGCCATTGTGCTTTGGTCGTTTTTTATTCACTACCTTATTAGTTGTTTAGGTCTAATACTTGTTTAGTGAGAAACATAGCATCACCATAGCTAAAGAAGCGATATTTTTCTCTGATAGCATGTTGGTATGCATGCATAATATGCTCGTAACCAGCAAATGCGCTGACAAGCATAAGCAGGGTTGACTCTGATAAATGAAAGTTTGTCAATAACGCATCCACAAGTTGAAATTTAAAACCTGGCGTTATAAAAATATCGGTATCACCGTAGAAGGCGGTTAGTGCTGTGCCTTTGTTTTGTGCTGATTTAGCCGCACTTTCTAGCGAGCGCACTGACGTTGTTCCTACCGCGATAATACGCCCACCTGCTGCCTTAGTTTTATTTATTTGCCTAATCACACTTTCTGGCACTTCGACATATTCTGCGTGCATAACATGATCAGCAATTTCATCAACTTTTACCGGCTGAAAAGTACCTGCCCCTACATGCAAAGTAACAAAAGCAAGTTCAACGCCTTTGGCTTTAATTTGTGCTAATAAAGCATTGTCAAAATGTAACCCTGCCGTGGGAGCTGCTACTGCGCCAGCTTTTTCGTTATAAACGGTTTGGTAACGTTCACGATCACTGTTTTCGTCTGGCCTGTCTATATAAGGCGGCAACGGCATGTGTCCAATGTCATCTAAAATAGATAACACAGATTGCTCGCCATGAAATTTTAGCTCAAATAAAGCACCATGACGTGCGACCATAGTGGCTTTAGCCTTACCTTCTAGTAATAGTTCTGCACCAACTTTAGGTGATTTACTGGCACGAATATGCGCTAACACTGAGTTTTTATCGATTAGCCTTTCGACTAATACTTCTATTTTACCGCCGCTTGCTTTTTGCCCAAACATACGCGCTGGAATAACCCGGGTGTTATTGAACACTAGTAAATCACCAGGATGTAATTGTGCCAATATGTCTTTAAAGCCCAGATCGGCTATTGCGCCAGTATTGCCATTAAGTGTCATTAAGCGGCTACCAGTTCGCTCTGCCATAGGAAAGCGAGCTATTTGCTCTGGGGGTAAGTCAAATGAGAAATCAGATACGCGCATAATTATATTGTAGAAGGCCTTGGTCACGGTAATAACTAAAATAAGACGGATAATTTTAAAGTTCGACGCCTTTGATAGCAAGTTAAATAATAATTTCTCGTCGCTATAACCCTTCATTATATTGAGTATTCAACCGTATTTTATCTAGTTTGACTAAAAGAGCCTGCTTACTACAAGTTTTTCAAGTATGCTTTTATTACCTTTACTTAATATTTGTGTCTGATTATGAATAACCTTGCTACTTCCATTGCCAATACTATTATTAACGGGTTTGATCGCCATATACACCTTTTCATTCAAATTACTAAATCAGCACAACAACGTTTTCAACAGTGCCAATGGGCAGAGGTACAACAGGCCGCAAAGGCTAGAACCACTTTTTATGAAGAACGCGTTAAAGAATCTTTTGATACAATAAAAAAAGACTTCCTCACTGAGTCCCTTGATAAGGAGTTATGGTTACAGGTAAAAAAAGAGTACATCAAACTACTGGCAGAGCATAAACAGCCCGAGCTTGCGGAAACATATTACAATTCCGTTTTTTGTCGACTCTTTGAACGCAAGTATTATCACAATGATTACATATTTGTCGAAAGCACTGCCCAGCGTCTAGACGATAGACCAACGCCTAATATTTATACTAGCTACAAACCGGCTAAAAAAGGCTTAAAGAAAACTATTTGCGATATCATGAATGCACATAAAAGTACGGTGCCGTTTGCCGACCTTGAAGCCGATGTTGATATATTAATTCGAGCTTTTCGCCGTAAAGCTCACAAAACACGCTTTAAAGTGGAAGACTTACAGTTTGATATTCTAGATTTTACTTTTTATCGAAATAAAGGCGCTTACTTAATTGGCAGGGTGTTATCACCTGCGGGTGAAACACCTTTTATTGTGGCGGTACTCAACAATGAAAAAGGTGGTTTATATATTGATGCCTTATTAACGAGAAGTGAAGATATGGCTGTGGTATTTGGCTTTGCCCGTGCTTACTTCTTTGTTGATTGTATACACCCTTATGCGTTAGTTAAATTCTTAAAAAGTTTAATTCCCCATAAAACAAGCGCTGACTTATATTCAGCAATTGGCTTTCATAAGCAAGGTAAAACTCAATTTTATCGTGACTTCTTAAATCATCTAGATAAAAGCGATGACAAGCTCATGCTGGCTCCAGGTATAAAAGGCATGGTAATGTCAGTCTTTACGTTGCCATCTTACCCTTATGTTTTTAAAATAATTAAAGACAAGTTTGCCCCTAGTAAGAACATGACACGCGCTGATGTTAAAGGGAAGTATCGTTTGGTTAAATTACATGACCGTGTGGGCAGAATGGCCGATACCATGGAGTACTCTGAAGTTGCCTTCCCTAAAGACCGCTTTAACGATGAGCTATTAGAAGAGCTACAAAAAGTAGCCCCTTCTCTGCTGCGTTTTGAGGAGGATTTATTGATAATTGAGCATTTGTATATAGAGCGTCGCATGGTACCTTTAAATTTATACTTAGCTGATGCAAGTGATGAAGAAATAGAAACAGCCTTAGACGGTTATGGTAAAGCCATAAAACAGCTTATTTCAGCCAATATTTTTCCTGGTGATATGCTTTTGAAAAACTTTGGCGTGACCCGCCACAACCGGGTAATATTTTATGATTATGATGAAATAACCTATATGAATGAAGTTAATTTTCGTGTGAAACCAGTCCCGGTCACTGAAGAGCAAATTTATGCTGCTGAGCCTTGGTATTCAGTTGCCCCTGGAGATATGTTCCCAGAAGAGCTAGCGACCTTTGCATTAGCCAACCCAAAATACTTAAAAGCATTTAAAATTAATCATGAAGACCTACTCAGCGCTAGCTACTGGCAAAAGTGCCAGAAAAATGTTGCCGATGGGGTTTATGAAGATGTTTACCCCTACCCTGAAAAATTTAGATTTTGTGAAATACGTAAGGCGCTCAATGGGATTAAAGGGTAATTCGGCGCAGAGTAAGGCACGCAAACTACTGAATCAGGTGCAATGAGAGTTGGGATAAAAGAGCATTCCCCTAAATATTGGTTTTAAGCACTCACAGCAAGTGCTTAAAGCAGTAACTTAAAGACTTGCGGTTTTGTTGATTAAGTTAGGCTTATTACGAGGCAGGTTCAGTGTTGATAAACGTAAAAAACGATAATACATGCACAAAGGCTATATCACCTTAAGCGCTAGTAGTTAAAAAACTAGCCTCATTACTTGTTGCGCTCATTTAGCTTATAAAATAGCCGAACAATCAATCAATTGAATTTTTTAACAATTTTTTCTTTACCTTTGGCGCTGCATCAGTATAATTCGTCCTTGTTGCAGGGGTGTAGTTCCAATTGGTAGAACAGCGGTCTCCAAAACCGACGGTTGGGAGTTCGAATCTCTCCACCCCTGCCATTTTATCATCTTCGTAGTCTCTTCAACTACAGCTCTTATCTGCTGACTTATCTTACTACTGCAACCTTTGCCTTAGGTAAGGTTTTATCCTAACAATGGTAATAGAGATTATGGGTAATTTATCCTCCCTAATTATTACATAATAGTCACATGACAGTTTTTATTAATTCTGGCATTATATCTCTAGTGATATACTTATTAAGCTATTAAAGCTATTTATTAAGACGAACTCAGGTTATTTAGGTCAGATTTTTTTATGCGTACTTTTTATGGCTATTAATCAAAGGCAATTTGAACAACTCACAGAAATGGGCATAAGCCTGTGGCAGCATAGGTCTGTTACTGGCAAACATACCGCATCAAGTACCGGCCACAATAAGCAACAAGAGACTTATCTAGCGCAAACAGAGCAAACGTTATCAGACTTAAGTAAACAGCAAGTTTTTATCGATATATTACAAGCTGTTGGGCTTTCTATTGGTGAAGTGAGCCTTGGGGAGAAAAATCAAAAAAACCACCTCAACTTAGGCTTGTTTAACTGGTACTTTAGCCACTCTGCCACGGCTAACAAAACCATTAATTTTAACAACAATAATTTATACAGCCCCAGTATAGAGGCAATTAGCAAGTCTCCAGCGTTAAAAAAGCAACTATGGAAAACAATAAAACAAAAACTGCTGTAATATAACACTTAACACTTAACACTTAACACTTAACAAACATTATGACTCATTCTTTAAAACATACACCTATAAGCCATAGTGATTTACCCCAATTAATGCCAATAGAAAATGTTTGCCACTCTCACCCTTGGAGTGAGAAAACCTTCGCCAGTTGTATTGGTAGACGTTATTTTGGTGAAAAACTTACAGTGTCCTCTGAAACAAAAAGTGATCAATCACGGCAAATTATCGGCTTTTATGTCGCTGACTTTGTCGTTGATGAAACAAGCTTATTAGATATATGCGTCGCCCCGAATAAACAAGGCCAAGGCTTTGGCAAGTTATTATTAGCCCAATTTATTCACCAAGCCAAAGCCAAAGGGGCGGTAAAAGCATGGCTAGAAGTACGTGCAAAAAATATTAACGCACAAATGCTATATATGAATGCGGGATTCATTGAAACAAGCAGGCGAACAGGCTATTACCCCAGCGACACAGGCTTTGGTTATGAAGATGCTATTGTTATGTCGTTGATACTGTAGTTTGTGGCAACGGTTACCAACAAACTTAGCTTATATTGGCAGCGACCTTCTTCTAGTATTGGCAGCGACCTTCTTCTAGCCCCCGAATAATTACCTAGCACCTGTTGTCAGGCTCACACTTTGGCAAACAAAGGGGACAAAAATGGACAAATAAATAAAAAGTCACTTAATGCGGCTTTTTTATTTGTGCTACAATACGCCAATTTTTTTTAAACATGACTATCCATAGAATACTAATTGTTATCATAATTTTTGTGACAGCTCTTTTTAGCGCTAGTATTTAGGATTTTTACTTTGTATATTTTTGTGCATCAAGGCAATATTAATGACAACCGACACCCAGCAGGCAGCAGTAAACATACGTAGAACTTTTGCCATCATCTCTCACCCCGACGCGGGTAAAACTACCATCACTGAAAAAGTGCTTTTATTTGGTCAAGCATTACAAAAAGCGGGTACGGTAAAAGGTAAAAAGTCTGGCCAACATGCCAAGTCAGACTGGATGGAAATGGAAAAAGATCGCGGCATATCAATTACCACTTCAGTTATGCAATTTCCTTACAAAGACTGCCTAGTTAATTTACTTGATACCCCTGGCCACGAAGACTTCTCAGAAGATACTTATCGTACGCTAACTGCTGTTGACTCTTGTTTAATGGTTATTGATGTTGCTAAAGGTGTTGAAGCCCGTACTATTAAATTAATGGAAGTCACTCGACTACGTGATACCCCCATTATTACCTTTATGAACAAAATGGATCGCGATGTACGCGACCCCATGGAAGTGATGGATGAAGTAGAAGAGGTACTAAAAATTAAATGTGCCCCCATTACTTGGCCAATAGGTATGGGTAAATCCTTTCAAGGAGTTTATAATTTACTGACAGACGAGATTTTTTTATATCAATCAGGTTTAGGGCATACCATTCAAGAAACTCGCATTATAAAAGGGCTAGACAACCCTGAACTTGACACGACTATTGGTGCATATGCGGCTGAGTTGCGTGAAGAGTTAGAGTTAGTACAAGGTGCGTCACACACCTTTGATCTAACAGAGTTTTTAGCGGGTAAGCTAACACCTGTCTTTTTCGGTACCGCGTTAGGTAACTTTGGCGTTGACCACATGTTAGATGGTTTAACAAAGTGGGCGCCTAAACCATTACCGCGTAAAACTGATTTACGTGAGGTATTTCCAGAAGAAGATAAAATGTCAGGGTTTGTTTTTAAAATTCAAGCAAATATGGACCCTAAACACCGCGACCGTATCGCCTTCATGCGTATTTGCTCAGGTAAATATGAAAAAGGCATGAAAATGAGACAAGTTCGTTTAGGTAAAGATGTGAAAATTGCTGATGCGGTAACTTTTATGGCAGGTGACCGTGCCAACGTTGAAGAAGCTTATGCTGGTGATATTATTGGCTTACATAACCATGGCAGCATCCAAATTGGTGACACCTTTACTGCAGGTGAAATGATGAAGTTTAGTGGGATTCCTAATTTTGCTCCGGAGATGTTTCGTCGTATTCGTTTGCGTGACCCACTAAAAGCAAAACAATTACAAAAGGGCTTAATTCAACTATCCGAAGAAGGTGCTGTACAAGTGTTTAGGCCCTTTATTAATAATGATATGATCGTTGGCGCGGTTGGTATATTACAGTTTGAAGTTGTAGTACAGCGCTTAAAAACAGAATATAAGGTTGACGCCATTTACGAACCCATAAGTGTGGCAACAGCACGCTGGTGTACTTGTGATGATGAACGCACCTTAGAACAGTTTAAGAAAAAAGCAGGTGACAACTTAGCTTATGATGGTGGTGATAACTTAACCTATATTGCACCAACCATGGTCAATTTATCGTTAGCACAAGAACGTCATCCAGAAATAGAGTTTCATTCTACCCGTGAACACTAATCTTCGCTTTCTAAATAGAATTTTTACGGTATTATTTTTGCCTTTTCATTTTGTCGCTGAACAAATCAAGCACATTATGAAAAAGCTCGACCGATTTATTAAAGTCCAATCTAGTTTGCAACCCACATACTGATTAGAAAAAACAAACTTAAAAAGATTAAACATTATGAATATTAAACAAATTTTGGCAGAAAAAGTCAGTGCAGCAATGATTAACGCTGGCTTACCCGAAGATACAAACCCCGCATTAAGTTTATCTAATCGCCCACAGTTTGGTGATTACCAAGCCAATGGTGTCATGGGCGCAGCTAAAAAGCTAAAAACAAACCCACGAGAATTAGCCGCCAAAGTAGTTGAACTATTAGATTTATCAGGCATTGCTAGCAAAGTTGAGCTCGCAGGACCAGGCTTCATTAATATTCATTTAGATAAAGCCTGGTTAGCAACCCAACTAAACCAAATGGCTGATGATGAGTTTTTAGGCGTGGCACAACGTGGCACTAACGCCGATGATGAGGCACAAACTGTGGTTGTAGACTATTCTGCCCCTAACCTTGCCAAAGAAATGCACGTTGGCCATTTACGTTCCACCATTATTGGTGACGCTGTTGTTCGTGCTTTGGAGTTTCGTGGTGACAAGGTGATTCGCCAAAACCACATGGGTGATTGGGGAACACAGTTTGGCATGCTGATCGCTCACTTAAGCGATAAACTTGCGGGTAATGAAGTGGCTGAAACAGCGCTTGCTGATTTAGAGAACTTTTATCGTGAAGCTAAAGTACGCTTTGACAACGAAACAGACTTTGCTGACCGAGCGCGTTCAGCAGTAGTTAAATTACAAAGCGGCGATGAGGACTGTGCAAAACTTTGGCAACAGTTTATTGATATTTCAATCACCCACAGTGAAGAAATCTATCAAAAACTCAATGTGTCATTAAAGCGTGCAGACATTATGGGTGAAAGCGCTTATAACGATGACTTACCAAAAGTAATTGATGAGCTAATGGCAAAAAACATTGCAGTTGAAGACCAAGGTGCTAAAGTTATTTTTATTGATGAAATGGCCAATAAGGATGGTGAGCCTTCTGTCTTTATTGTACAAAAGTCAGGTGGCGGCTTTTTATACGCAACCACTGATTTATCAGCCTGTCGCTACCGTAGTGACAAGCTAGCAGCTGATCGCATTATTATTTTTACAGACGCTCGCCAAGCACTCCACTTTAAACAAGTTGAAATTGTTGCCCGTAAAGCTGGTTTCTTACCTGAAAGTGTTGGTTATCAACACTGCCCATTTGGTATGATGATGGGGAATGATGGTAAACCTTTTAAAACCCGTACTGGCGGCACAATTAAACTAGCCGAATTACTTGATGAAGCGGTTGTTCGCGCCAGCACCTTAATTAAAGAAAAAAACCCAGAGATTAGTGATGATGACTTAGCGGTAATATCTAACAAGGTGGGGATTGGCGCCGTTAAATTTGCTGATTTGTCAAAAAACCGCACCAGTGATTATATATTCAACTGGCAAACGATGCTGAGCTTTGAAGGCGCCACAGCTCCTTATTTACAATATGCTTATTCACGTATTCAAAGTATTTTTAACAAGGCGGAAAGCCAAACTAGCACGCTTGATAATAACGCTGTTATCCATATTATCGAACCTCAAGAAAAAGCGCTGGCATTAAAGCTATTACAACTTGAAGATACTATAGATGCAGTGATCAGCGAGTGTACTCCTAATTTATTATGTAATTATCTTTATGAATTAGCCAGCCTTTATATGAGCTTCTATGAGGCTTGCCCTATTCTTAAAGACGGCATCAACAATGACATTAAAGCTTCTCGTTTAGCCTTGTGCCAAGTCATTGCCAAAACCTTAAAACAAGGTTTAGATATTCTAGGGATAGAAGTAATGGAGCGGATGTAACACTGCCAATAAGCGTTAAAAGTAATATGTGCCAACCCATTGCTGAGTTTTGTTCACAGGCTCAGCACGAATGTAAGCGATAGAGCGGCGCTAGCACCTTTACTCAGCTTTAATATCTAGTCTCTAGGCGCAAACATTAAAACTTCACCTAGAACTAAACAAAGTCAAGTAGTAGGTCGGTGCAGCCTTTTTTGCAGCGGACGCCCGGTGGGGTAACTTTTTGTGCCGGAGTAAATAAGAAAAGTGGTTGCTGGCACACCGGACAAAGCGTTGTGTGCCCCGCCATCACTTTTTTCATCATTTGTTTTTGTTTAGCAAAAGAGTCTTTACTCGCTTTTTGTAAAGCGGCAAATTTTTTAATGTCAATCATCTACTACCTCTGACCGTTTTTCTTGTGATAAACTGTAATAGCATTACAGACAGTAAAAACCGTCAAATTTCCCCTGCAATGGCTTACAACTACTTACTAATAATTCTTTATACGCACTCATATTTTCATAGGTTAGCGGCATTTCTGGATAGGCTGTTATTTCCCATGGATATTCTTCATTATTCTCAAAGGGAGTAAAAGACAACTTTTGATTGTTCTCAAGCAGCAACTGACCAAATTGCAGGGCTAAGGTTTGTGAAGGAAACAAAACTGAAAATTCAATTTCTCGTGGTTGCTGAAGATCCCCCCCAGCTTGTTGTAGTTCCCACAAAAAGTCACCTATCTTGTCGTTTGGAAAAAGGCTTAAATCACGGTTCATATTACACTACTTTATAAATTTTTATCAGGGATTATATGTTACCTGATAACCCTTGATACGTAAAAGTGTTAAACTAAATGATATTACCTGATATTTACATTGTTAGTTTTTATGCCGCTTATTTTTGAACACCACCTAACATACACACCTCACAATGAAGGTGAAAATAATACTGCATTATTTTTGCTTTGCGCCAGCTTAAAGGCTACTGAGCATAACTTAAGTGTTGCCCAAGTTAAACAAGCCATCGCCCAAGGGGCATTGTGGCTGACTCGCGCTAGACATACTCAACGGCTAAGGCGGTTGAAAAAAAACTTATTACCCGGTGATAAACTACACTTTTATTTTAATGAAGCGGTACTCGCCAGCCAAGTTGCCGAGGCAAGGTTAATTAGTGATGAAGGTGATTACAGCCTTTGGTATAAACCTTTTGGTATGTTATCGCAAGGTTCTAAATGGAGTGATCATTGTACTATTGCCCGTTTTGTTCAGCTCAAATTAACACCTGAGCGACCCGTGTTCATTGTGCACCGATTAGACCGAGCTGCTACAGGCATCATGCTGATAGCGCACAGTAAAAAAACAGCCAGAGCTTTCTCATCAATGTTTGAAAAGCGTACTTTACACAATAACTTACTAGCAAAGTATTACCAAATTATTGTACATGGTGATCATAGCGTTAATGAGCAGCCACAAGTAATCACCAGTGAGGTGAATGGTAAAAGTGCTTACAGTACTTTCACCTGTTTAGCTTATGACCCAGTAAAAGATCAATCGCTTATTCAAGTAAAAATTGATAGCGGCAGAAAGCATCAAATACGTATTCATGCAGCGAGTATAGGCTTACCGGTTGTTGGTGACAGACTTCATGGGATTGCGAATAATGATACAAGAGAAAACTTACAATTATGTGCGGTGAGCTTAGCCTTTATTTGTCCCTTGTCGGTTAATCAAGGCAAGAGTGTAAAGAAATATTTTGAAATAGCAGACGACCTTAAGCCGCAGGTAAATTAAGTAAAGACTGTTTTAGCTTGAGTCACTTATTAAAAGCGGGTTTATGTCAGTTTAGCTGAGAATCAAAGCGATATAAGTAATGTGTGATGCGCAAAAATAGGGCTGCATAAGACCCAATAAAAATCAAGCATAAGGGTAAACTTTTACAATCTACCCTGCTCTCTTCTGGCTAATAAAACATTAAATACAATATTTAAAGTCCTCATCTTCAAGCAACAATAGTGATTCACCAATGAGATCACTTGAGTTTAGTGCGCCAAGCAGTTCAAAGCCTTGTTGACGCTGTTGTTTAGTTAATGCCTTATACGGTAAACGAAAGTTGCTTGCTACTGCACCTGTCATCATTAATGCGGTATTAATAGGGATTGGGTTTGGTTCGCAAAAAATCCACTGTATTAGCGCATGTAAACGGCTGTTCAGCTCGCTATTTTCTTTGTCCATCAATTGACGCATTAACCCAGGTATTATATTAGAGGTTACTGATATAACACCATGCGAACCGTGCAGGTGACGAGCATCATGACTTTCATCATCATTACCAGACCAACAAGCTATACCTTGCTTTTCGTAATGAGCAATTCGTTCGTTACCGCCACATTCTTTGACCCCAATAAAGTTTTTATGCTTTGCCAAGGTTTCAATAACTTCAGGCGTTAAATCCTGACCTGTGCGCGCCTCTACATTGTAAATAAACGCCGGCCCAATATCTAACGTGAGCGTAAGGTGCTCAATAACACCGGCAATTGATGTACGACCATAATAAGGATTAATTTGTAACGTAGCATCCATACCTGCAGCAAAACCATTTTTCGTTGCTTTAATCGCTTCACTTGTATTATTACTACCGGTATTACCAATAATCAGTAGCTTATCACCAAATTTGTGCACGCTGTGAGCGATCAATATTAAGTGTTCTTCCCAACTAAGCAAGTGTCCCTCACCTGTGGTTCCGCCAACAACAATACCATCTACGCCAGCATCTATTTGTTGTTTTACTAACTTGTCATAAGTGAGTAAATCAATGTCGCCTTTAGCGGTATAAGGTGTTTTTATTGCGGTAATTAAACTGGCTGCTTTAAACTTATTCATTATTTTCCTATTGTGTATAAATTTGAGGATTAATGCGCTGCATCCCCCTTAACAATGACCAATATTGTTAGTAATTTTGCGCATGGTAAATATTTCGTCGGTATCAAGATGTTGATATTCGAAAGTATGATGATTCAAGGTCAACACCTTGTAAGCTTGGTAATTATTACTATCATTAAGATCGACCGCATAAAGCTTATCATCAATTGCTTCATTTTTTGTAATAGTAAAGTGGATATCTGCCACTAACCCCCAATCACCTAGTTCAATTACTTGCTCAATAATTTGATCTGCTGAGCCAACCTCTACTTGTAAAGTGATAAAGGAAAATTCAAAACTGCCGTCAGGACTTAGCTGAGCATACTCAATAATTTTTTTATTTTCCCCATCCATTTCTTCACGAAACCAACGGCCAAATAACAACTCTCTCTTATACTTCACTTTGTACTACTCATTAAAAAAGATAATCACTTTGCTCACCATTATCCCTTTGTTGACCACTAACACTTAACTATCAATGGTAGATAAGCGCGATGCAGTCTATTTTAAGCCTTATCTAGTGTAAATCCAATTTTAAATACCATAATTGATGTAACTATTTTATAAAAAGGGTAAATTAAAGAAAAACTTTATAGAATGAGACTGACTTATGACCAAACCCAAGGTGCAATTATTATTAACGGGTAATGAATTAATGACCGGTGACATTGTTGACAGCAATTCTGCAATGATTGCACAACAGTTAAATGAATTAGGCTTAGAAGTATACCGAAAGGTTACTCTTGCCGATGAACTATCGTCACTAGTCAACGAAATAAATTTACTTGCAAAACAGTCTGATATTTTAATTATTAATGGGGGTTTAGGCCCTACCATAGACGATTTAACAGCACTGGCCCTAGCCAAAGCCACTGAGGTTGAACTGGTTGAGCACCCACAGGCACTAGAGCACTTAGTAGCATGGTGTGAAAGAAGAGGGGCAAGCTTGAATCCCCCTAATTTAAAGCAAGTCATACTACCTGAGAATTGTCGTATTATCCCCAATAAATATGGCAGCGCGGTCGGCTTTACAGTCAACCACCTAGAGTGCGATATTTACTGTACACCCGGTGTACCTAGTGAATTAGACATAATGTTAACTGAGCAAATAGCGCCCAATATAGCCAAAAAACTGCCCAATGAGCTAATTTCAGATGTTGCTCGTTTACAAGTGTTTGGTTTAGGTGAGTCTACGCTCCAAAAAATAATTAACGAACAACTCCCTGACTGGCCCAACAGTATTGACCTAGGTTTTCGCGCCGGCATGCCCCTGTTAGAGATTAAGTTATCCACCACCAACCAAGAAGCCCACAGCCAAAAACAAAAGTGGCAAGCAAAACTACAGGCAGTTTTAGGTGACCACATTATAGGGCAAATTAAAACAGAACCATTGACGCTATCAGAGCATGTGTTAAGTAAATTAGCTGAAAAGAATTTGAAAATAACAACAGCTGAATCATGCACAGGAGGCTTAATTGCAAGTATGATAACCCAAGTACCTGGCTCGTCAGCATTGTTTGAGGCCGGTTATGTTACCTATAGCAATAAAATGAAAACAAAAATGTTGGGTGTCCCAGAGCAATTATTAAATACTGAAGGCGCGGTCAGTGAAGCGGTTGTTATTGCGATGGCACAAGGAGCACTAAAGCATTCTTCAGCAGATTTAGCCATTGCAGTGTCTGGTGTCGCTGGCCCTGGTGGCGGGAGTGACGAAAAGCCTGTAGGCACTGTATGGCTGGCATGGGGAAGCAAACAGAATTTAAAATCAATATGTTTGTTGATTCCATCACCTCGACATTACTTTCAACAGTACGTTGCTGCTATTGGTTTAGACCTAATTCGCCGAGAGTTAATTAACAGCCAAGAAATACCGCATTATATTGCCGAGCGTCAAAAAAGGTAGTGTTAATTGCTATTATTTAAACAACTCATTGCTAAGTAAATCAAAAATTTATATATTTAGATAGCGATGTAATTATTCAAATATACTAACTGGTATAATACCTAATAGACTAAATATAACTTTTTTAAAGAATCACTTACTACGCTATCATTATTTTTATACAGGAGTCAGTTTTGGCCGAGAAAAACTTTATTACCAGTGGCAGAAATACCATTATCCACAAAATAAAAAAATTTGACCTATTAATTATCAATGGAGATCATCCTGTGGTAATTGTTAGTCACCGTGGAATAGGAATTTACAAAGGAGCTCTTCCTGAAAAACGCTCTCTAGCCAAGAAGTCTTATCTAGAAATTGTTCATATCGAGTCAAGTGAGATATTTAGCGAAATTAAAACCTTATTATTTATACAGTCACTTGATGGAAGAGAATATAAAGTGGATTACAGTAAAGTGGGCGAAAAAAGCTTTATAAAAATACACCAAGATAATTATATCTAGTCGCTATTAGAGTGCTATTATTAATGTAGACTTATTGAAATGATGACCATTATTTAGCTGTTTTGCTACCCCATCAATGTTGTTCATGTTATAAATTCATGATGATGCCGGAGTTCACCCTATGACAAAGCTCAGTTTACTTGTTAACGCCAAAGACAATATTGATTTGCATTTAACGCCAATCAAAGGTGGGGATGTTGTTATCGAAACAACAATTCTTGAGCTTATAGCTGAGTCAGAGCACAATACGTTAAAAATAAACACTAGCAATATTAAAAGTGCTATTGCTGAACTAAATGATGTATTGACGCCCTTACAAAATAGCCAAATTGGTAGAGAAATCACCTACCAAGTCCTTGAACGTGTTGATGCAACAATTTTGATTACTATTGATGATGATGAAATGGCCGCGACAGCAGAAATCACCACGGCACAAGGAGGGAAACATTTATCAGCAAAAGCAATATTAGCAGCAGCACAAGCGGCTGGGGTGAAAAAAGGCTTTAGTAAAGAGTCTTTAGTCAAACTTGCACAACTCGCAGCTCACGAAAAACCTGCCAGTTTAGTTTCCTTACAAATTGCCACAGGAAAACTCGCAGTAAAAGGTAAAGACGCTATAGTAAAACCGCTAGTAGAGAGTGCTCAAACCCGTATTTTACGCCCTAAAAAAAGGGAAGATGGCAGTGTAGACATGCGTGATTTAGGTGATATTATTTGTGTTAGAGTGGGTGATCCTATTGCTGAAAAAATCCCATACACAGAAGGCGAAAAAGGCTACACAGTAACGGCAACCCCTTTGATACCTGAGCCAGGAGATGATGTCCCTTTAATTTCAGGTGAAGGTACGGCCATTAGTTCAAAAAATGAAAATATATTAATATCTCAAAAAGTCGGCCTGCCTAAAATTATTCCTAACGGTATGGAAGTTGATGAAGTTTATAAAGTTAAAAATGTTACTGTCGCCACAGGGAATATTAACTTTACTGGCAGTGTGATTATTGATGGTGATGTAAATGAAGGCATGAAGGTCATTGCCAGTGGTGATATTACCGTAGGAGGCTTTGTTGAGTCTGCCCTTATTGAAGCAGGTGGGGATGTAACAATTTCAGGTGGCATTATTGGGCGCAAACATGATGTTGACACTGCACATGTCACCGATGTAACCATGAGTGTTACCGTTAACACCAAAGGTAATTTATATGCAAAATATTGCCAATACGCACAAATAAGTTGCAGTGGAAACATACGTATTGAAAAACAATTACTTCATAGTTTAATCAATGTTTATGGTAGCTTAAAAGTCGGTACAGATGAACTCTCAAACGGCACGCTTATTGGTGGATATACCAAGGTTGGTAAATACGTTACTGCTGGCATTATCGGTGCAACTGCAGGTAGCAATACCATTATTGATTTTGAACATAATATCGCCAAGCTAAAAGAAAAAACAGAAGATATCGAGTCGCGGTTAGAGATTGACAATATAAAAACTACAGAGCTTCAAGCGGCGAGAGAGAAACTTAAACAGCTACCTAAAACGCAAGTAAATACTGACATGCTTGCAAAAGTGGTTTCAACTTACCAATTTCATGCTAAAAGAATGGGTGACACTTTGCTCGAAAAAGAAAAGCATGAAGCGGCCTTTCAAAAATATATGGAAAGTATTTATATTGAAGCAACTGAAAAGTTACATCACGGCGTGCAGATGATTGCTTGTGATTTTCATGACAGGTCTCGCAAAGAGCACGGGCCAAGTAAAATGACCTATAAAGACCGAAAAATTCATATAGATCCCCTTGTTAATACATAAACAAACGATGAGAAATTTTATATTTTTAGTCTTTATTGCTTTCATTAGTTTTAACTCACTTGCTAAACAATGTACTGTAAACTTCAATTATGGTGTGATCATAGCCCCAAATCATATTCGTATTCTTGAGAACAGCAGAACCTTTGTACAAATAAATGGTGATCATCAACTTTTTGTTAAAGGCCGTGAAATTCCACTTTCGGGCGAGCAACAACACCTTATTTCTCAATTTTCTTTAGGCATACGTGATCAAGTTCCTGAGATTGTCTCTATTGCCATTGAAGGCGTTGATATTGGTTTAAAAGCTGTCAATAAAGCAATTGGTAGTCTTACTGGTGAAAATAGTGCCGCACAACAAAAAATTCAAACAAGGTTTGATGAGCTAAAATGGCGTATTCGTTCACGATTCAACCAAAGTGCCAACAACTATTTTATTGCTCCCCAAGACTTTGCGGATTTTGATGATATTTTTACTGGGGAGTTTGAACAAGAAATAGAAGAAATTATTTCAGACTCTATTGGCACTATATTGTTAGCTTTTGGTGAGGTTATGGTAAGCGATAGTGTTGATGGTCATGGTAGTGAGCAACGTTTGTCTGCATTAGACAGTAGAATAGAGAATATAGGACAGGGTTTAGATCTCGGTATAGGGACAAATGCCAATACCTTAAAACAAAAAGCAGATAAGTTTTGTGTTCAATTATCTGCGCTTGACAAAATTGAACAAAAGATGAAGCGCTCAATCAAAGCGCTTAGTCAATTCAATTTAATTGAAACAAACTAATAGAGCAACCTAAAGCGCTAAGGGTAGTAGCTTCTTCAAGTGCATCATTCTACCCACTTTTTATCATCTGTGTTAACGTTGCCGAAGAACTAAGCAACCGTAAAAAATAGCCTTGCAATGGCTAGGCACTCAAAGATGAACAAAAGACATTCAAAAAGTGAATATCACATACTTTATTTGTGAGCTTAAATGTTAGGCTAATGGGTCACAAAAACACGACAATTATCTGTATTCTCACAACCCACCCCTTAATCCCTTTGCCCTACATATTAGGATAATTTGGCCCACCCGTGCCTTCAGGAGTAATCCAAGTAATGTTTTGACTTGGATCCTTAATATCACAGGTTTTACAATGAATACAGTTTTGCGCATTAATAACAAACTTATCGCCCTCAACTGTTTTCTCAACCTCATACACTCCAGCAGGACAGTAACGCTGTGCTGGCTCATTATACTTCACTAAATTAACGCTAATTGGAATACTACTATCACCAAGCTTTAGGTGACAAGGTTGCTCTTCTTCATGGTTAGTATTTGACAAGAAAACTGACGACAGTTTATCAAAGCTTAATTTATTATCCGGTTTAGGGTAATTAATAACAGCAACTTCTGACGCTAGTTTAAGTTGAGCATGATCAACACTGTCATCTTTAAAGTTGAACGGCAATTTACCGCCAAATATATTTTGATCGACCGTATTATAAACACCCCCTAACATGGTACCAAACTTGTGCATTGCAGGACCAAAATTACGTGTATTATATAACTCATCATATAACCAAGAGTCTTTGAACTTTTCTGTATACAGGGTAATATCTTGCTTGCCTATTTCACTCAACCCATCTTCGCTGATCAAAGTTTCTATAATAGCTTCGGCAGCCAACATGCCAGACTTCATTGCCGTATGATTACCTTTGATTTTAGCAAAGTTAATTGTACCGGCATCACACCCCACTAATAATGCTCCTGGCATTGTCATTTTAGGCAAAGAATTAAAACCACCTTTGGTCATCGCGCGTGCACCATAAGAAACACGTTTTCCCCCCTCAAGATACTGGCTAATTTTAGGGTGATGTTTATAGCGCTGAAATTCATCAAATGGACTTAAATGCGGGTTGCTATAATTTAGATCAACAATTAACCCAACAAAAACTTGGTTATTTTCTGCGTGATATAGATAACCGCCGCCTGTCGTGTCTTTTGCTAAAGGCCAGCCTGCA
Organism: Colwellia sp. F1; assembly: GCF_056238625.1. Classification (NCBI taxonomy): domain Bacteria; kingdom Pseudomonadati; phylum Pseudomonadota; class Gammaproteobacteria; order Alteromonadales; family Colwelliaceae; genus Colwellia; species Colwellia sp. F1. The sequence continues at coordinate 7,172 of NZ_JBWDLI010000007.1, read as the reverse complement.
GTATGCACCACCAAACCTTCTTGATGTTTACTAGGATCAATATCCCAGATTTCTTTAAAACCTAAACCATAATGTTGAGGAGAAGCATCAGCATCTAACGAATATTTAGTAATAAGCTCTTTACCTAAATGACCACGACAGCCTTCGGCAAAAACAGTATACTTAGCCCTAAGCTCCATACCAGGCATAAAAGAATCTTTTTTATTTCCTTGTGCATCTAACCCCATGTCGCCGGTAATAATACCACCAACACTACCATCGTCATTATAAATAACACTGTGCGCAGGAAAACCTGGAAATATTTCAACACCTAACTGCTCTGCTTGTTCAGCAAGCCAGCGACACACATTCCCCATACTAACAATATAATTATCTTTGTTATGCATCGTTTTGGGCACTGAAAATCCAGGTAATTTTATGCCGTTACTTTCGCTATTTAATAAATAGATATCGTCATCCGTTACTTGTGTTGTTAAAGGTGCACCTTTGTCTTTCCAGTCAGGAAATAGCTCATTTAATGCTTTAGGTTCAAAAACAGCACCAGAAAGGATATGTGCGCCGACTTCAGAGCCCTTCTCCACAACACAAACCATCAGCTCTTGTTCTTTTTCCTGTGCTAGTTGCATTAAACGACATGCTGTTGACAAACCAGCTGGGCCTGCACCAACAATTACTACGTCAAATTCCATCGATTCACGTTCCATGGTATCTCCCAATATTTATTTTATTAATAAAAATTCAAACAGTCGTTTGATATTCAAACAGGTGTTTGATAGTATCTTATTAGTGGTTGCCAAGCAAGGTCGTATTTTCTTCAAAGAAGCTAAGAAACTACCCGCCTTACATGTAGTTAAATTAACAGTTTCTACTATGTTATGTTGGTCGCCTGTTTAAAACAAAACGACAATTATTTCAGAAACTAAAGTCATTGTATCGTACTTTGAAAGTTTTCACCAAGATTACATTGACGCTTACGTAAAGGAGTAGTAGTCTTTTTTCAGAGTATTGTCGATACAATTTAGCAGTTATGTAAGTGCACTTTTATGTGACTGAGTTTTTATTATATAGTTTTATACTAGATTAATTTTTATACTGAAACACAGAGGCAGCGATGAAAGTATTAGTTCCGATCAAGCGTGTTATTGACTATAACGTCAAGGTGCGCGTAAAACCCGATAATTCAAATGTAGATCTTGCCAATGTAAAAATGGCAATTAACCCTTTTTGTGAAATAGCAGTAGAAGAAGCAGTGCGTCTTAAAGAAGCTGGTATTGCAACGGAAATTATTGCTGTCTCTATTGGCGATAAATCATGTCAAGAACAGCTACGCACAGCTCTTGCTCTAGGTGCAGACCGTGCAATACAAATTGAAACAACTGAAGTGTTAGACTCACTAAATATAGCAAAGCTTTTACAAAAAATAGTTGAAGAAGAACAACCTCAACTCGTAATCTTAGGTAAACAAGCCATTGATAGTGACAATAACCAAACAGGACAGATGCTAGGTGCGCTAACAGGAATGCCACAAGGTACATTTGCTTCAGCAGTAAAGGTTGAAGGCGACAAGGTCAATGTAACCCGTGAAGTTGACGGTGGCTTGCAAACTGTAGCCCTTAATTTGCCAGCCATAGTAACAACAGATTTGCGTTTGAATGAGCCTCGCTATGCTTCTTTGCCTAATATTATGAAAGCTAAGCGTAAACCATTAGATGTTAAAGCGGTCGCTGATTTTGGTATAGATTTAACCCCCCGCACAAAACTGTTGAAAGTTACCCCACCAGCAGAGCGTAAAGCAGGAGTTATTGTTGAAACTATTGATGAATTAGTCGAAAAATTAAAAAATGAAGCCAAGGTGATCTCATGAGTATTTTAGTATTTGCAGAACACGACAACAAAACATTAAAAGCTGAAACCCTTAAAACAATTGCAGCTGCACAGGCTATTGGTGGCGATATTACACTTTTAGTTGCTGGTCATAACTGCCAAAGTGTTGTTGATGCTGCGGCTCAAGTTAACGGTGTTAGTAAAGTTTTAGCGGCTGATAATGCTATATACGAACATCAATTAGCAGAAAACATCAGTTTACTTGTTGCTGAATTAGCGACTGATTATGAACACATTATTGCCACTGCACTAACCACAGGCAAAAACTTTATGCCACGTGTAGCTGCCTTGTTAGATGTTACTCAAATTTCAGACATTATCGCAGTAGAAAGTAGTGATACCTTCGTACGTCCAATTTATGCGGGTAACGCTATTGCTACCGTACAAAGCCTAGACACAAAGAAAGTTATCACCGTTCGCCCTACCGGCTTTGATCCTGTCGCACAAAACGGTAACGCAGAGATAATATCGCTAGAAATAGCCACTGACGCAGGAAGCTCTACCCATGTCAGTGATGAATTAACCGTATCCGAACGCCCTGATTTAGGCGCTGCGCCTATTGTTATATCGGGCGGTCGTGGTATGCAAAATGGCGATAACTTCAAATTGCTAGATGGCATTGCAGACAAACTTGGCGCTGCAATTGGAGCTTCTCGCGCTGCTGTAGACGCTGGTTTTGTATCTAATGACATGCAAGTTGGCCAGACCGGTAAAATTGTCGCGCCTGATTTATACATTGCCGTGGGGATCAGTGGTGCAATACAACATTTAGCAGGTATGAAAGATTCAAAAATCATTGTAGCAATTAATAAAGACCCTGAAGCGCCTATTTTTCAAGTAGCCGACTACGGGGTTGTTGCTGACTTATTCGATGCCCTACCCGAGCTTGAAAGCAAACTTTAAATCACAACCATTATAAAAGTAGATCGGTATTTACGCCGTAACTTGGTACACTAAAGCCACTCTAAGTAGTGGCTTTATTATTTTAAACTAAAAAGCTTGAGCTTTAGCTCAATGTTTGCTTCACTAAGCTAAAATTCTTCTATACTGTCACTTCATAAAATGACATCAAATTAGAATAACTAGGTAGTTGTACTATGAAAGAAAAACTTTCCAGCCTTGCAGAGCTTGCCGGCGCCTTTGGCAAAGAACCCGTAAAAGAAGACGCTGCTCAAACAATAACGGATCAATCACTGGTCTACTCCACAAATACCGGTCGTATAAAGCAGACAAAACAAGCAGCAACACATGAAAAAACTGACGGTTTTGTTCACGTGCGAAGAGAAACTAAAGGGCGTAAAGGCAAAGGCGTTATTGTAATTAGTAATTTAGGTCTAGACAACAACGCACTTAAGGTACTGGCGAGTAAATTGAAAAAAAGCTGCGGAACTGGTGGCAGCGTTGTAAACCAAACAATAGAAGTACAAGGCGACAAAAGAGAGTTAATAAAAGCACTTTTAGAAAAGAATGGCATGAAAGTAAAGTTTATTGGTGGATAATTTTTGTAAAACAATGGATAATTATCATAAATTAATGAATAAAAATTCTTATTATTAAAGCCCTGTCGTGTTTATAAACTTTACTCATTTGGTATCTGTTGAGTACTAAAACTATAATTTACAACAGAATCAATAGGATGCATAAAAAATATAACTAAATTACATAATATAATTACATTAAGTAAGTTTATTCTCCAAAATATATTTACTTTAACCATGTTTTTTTTGATAATAAGTGCAACAAAACTAAATCTTACACAGTAAAGTCGGTATTTTTATTTAGCCATACCTCTAATATTCCTACCCTATAATCTCAAAAATGATTGAGTATTTCTTTACTTATAAAAACAATTTTAAAGGATAAACAAATATATGTCATATATTCATGATACTATTTCTGATTTAAAAAATACTAGCCCTGCTCAATCAGAGTTCTACCAAGCAGTTGAAGAGGTGTTAGAGTCATTAGCCCCTATCCTAGAAAGTAACGTTTTATATCAACAACAAGCCATAATCCAGCGCCTAGTTGAGCCAGAAAGACAAATTATGTTTCGCGTGCCATGGGTTGACGACAATGGCGATATCCAAATCAACAAAGGTTACCGCGTTGAATTTAACTCAGCTTTAGGTCCGTATAAAGGCGGATTAAGATTTCACCCAAGTGTTAATGCAAGTATCATCAAATTTTTAGGTTTTGAACAGATTTTTAAAAATGCATTAACAGGTTTACCTATTGGTGGTGGTAAAGGGGGCTCTAATTTTAACCCTAAAGGTAAATCAGATGGCGAGATCATGCGCTTTTGTCAGTCATTTATGGCCGAGTTATATCGTCATATCGGTCCAAACACTGATGTTCCAGCAGGTGATATTGGTGTAGGGGCAAGAGAAATAGGCTACATGTTTGGTCAATATAAAAGATTAACAGGCCGCTATGAAGGGGTATTAACAGGAAAAAGTTTATTATGGGGCGGCTCTTTGGTTCGTAAAGAAGCTACAGGCTATGGTGTGGTGTACTTTGCACAAAATATGCTTTCACAAATACAGGATGACTTAAAAGGTAAAAGCTGTTTAGTGTCTGGCTCAGGTAATGTTGCTATTTATGCAATGGAAAAACTATATGAATTTGGCGCAAAACCACTTACTTGTAGTGACTCAACAGGAACAATTTATCACGAAGCTGGTATTGATTTAGCTTTAATTAAAGACTTGAAAGAAAAATCGAAGCAGGGCCTTGCTGTTTATTTAGAAACACATAAGGATGCTCAATTTATTCCAACAGCTGACTATCCTAGTGATGGCCATGCCGTATGGCGCTTTAAAGCTGACACTGCTTTCCCTTGTGCTACCCAAAACGAACTGACCGTAGCAGACGCTAAGTCTTTAGTTGAGAATGGCTGCAAACTTGTCAGCGAAGGGGCCAACATGCCCTCAACTCAAGATGCAATAAATACCTTCATTGACGCTAAAATCTGTTACGGTCCTGGTAAAGCAGCTAATGCCGGTGGTGTGGCAACAAGTCAGTTAGAGATGGCACAAAACGCAAGCATGCAAACATGGTCATTCGAAGAGGTTGATCAAAAGTTACAAGTTATCATGAAAAACATTTTTGATACTGCACATGAAACAGCAATAGAATTCGGCCAACCAGGCAACCTTGTATTAGGTGCTAATATCGCCGGTTTTAAACGTGTTGCTGATGCTATGCTAGAACAAGGTGTCGTCTAACCCAATTCACGCTTCTTACTAAGCACGCATTGTTAAAAGACTTAAATACTCTGCAATGTTGTGCTCGATAAAACACTAACAACGTCAACTATAATCACTATTAATATAGTTGACGTTTATGTTTCTATCGTAAACTTTAAAAATAACGCTGTTATCATAACGTAATTTTTGCATGAGAATGTTCTAAAATATCAGCAAGGTATTTAATACTAGATACTAGGCTCAAAAGAACAACAAGAGAGAAGGCAAAACAGGGACAACCATCCGTGATTAAAACAGTCCCTGTTTGTTCCCTCAGTGGTATGCTACCACATCACTTTGTCCTTAAAGCTTCCCTGACCATGCGTCCTGCAAGGTGTTGTTACCAACAAACTAAAGATTAGTCCATATAATTAATAATGCAAAGTTATTTTTAATCTTTTATCACATAAGAACATATCAACGAGATTTTCTATTGAAAAATACTACACTAAGCATAATGCCAAACGCTGCCGATCCTAGCTTCTCAGGCGCGCTTGCAAACGACAACGTAATCCCCCCGAAAAATAATAGAAGTCAAAAGTAGAATTTTCTCGTATGCTTTAACGCAGGAGAATTTTATGAAAAAATCAAATTTTACTGACAGCCAAATATTAGCCATTTCAAAGTAAGCCGAAAATGGTATACCTATTCCCGAATTATGCCGTGAACATGGTATGAGTAACTCCTCATTCTATAAATGGCGCACTAAAGATGGTGCTAACAAAGCGCAAGTAGCAAGAAATCTTCGCATTAGCCGCCGTAGTGTTACCGATTGGGTTAAAAGATTTTATGAAGGTGGTCTTGATGTACTCAAAGAGAAACCCCGTACAGGTCGACCTTGCGCCTTAACTCAATTACAGCTTAATCAGTTAAGCCAATACGTTCGCAACAATAGCATTAAAGAAAATGGTGGCAGACTTAACGCTGAAGCTCTCGCTACCTCTATTACTCAAGCGTTCAAAGTAAATTATTCTATTATCAATGTGTATCGACTACTCCACCAGCTTGGCTTCTCCTGGATAACCAGTCGCTCAAGACATCCTAAGCAGTCCGATGAAGTACAAGAAACTTTTAAAAAAATTCGAAATTACAATGATCCGCACGATCCCCTGGAATATAAGCCTTAAAAATGTAGACGTATGGTTCCAAGACGAAGCACGTTTTGGACAGCAGAATACAACGACAAGGCTCTGGCCGGAGAAAGGAACACGACCAAGAGCGGTTAAGCAGCAACAATTTGAATATGCTTATTTGTTTGGTGCTGTTTGTCCATCAACAGGGGCAACGGAAGCGCTGATTTCTCCCGTCATGAACATGGACATAATGGAGCAACATTTAGCGTTAATCTCGCAAAAAACTAAAGCGGGACGACATGCAGTAATCGTTGTTGATGGTGCCGTGTGGCATCAACCTTATCTCGCAGATAAATTTAGTAATTTAACGATCATTAAGCTACCGCCTTATTCACCAGAGCTAAATCCAATAGAACAAGTGTGGAGTTGGTTACGCCAACATCATTTAGCGAATAGGTGTTTTAAGGGGTATGATGATAGCGTTGATGCTTGTTCACAAGTATGGAACTCATTTGTTAGTGATGCGAAACGAGTAACAGAAATGTACAGTAGAGATTGGATTGAATTGGGAACAATTTAAGATGGAATGGTATTACTTTTCCTAAATCTCACAAAGCAAAAAGCCCGTCACTTTCGTAACGGGCTCTTCGGGTTTACCTTGCGGTACGAATAGAAGTTTAGCAATGTCCTACTGACGTGCATGGATGCACTAATGCCGTGAGTGCAGGATGCACAGGAACGGTCTCACATAAAGAGAAGAACACCCACACGCTATCATCATCCGGCGCTACTGCGTTTCACTTCTGTGCGCCGCGGCTGTATTAGCGAATGGGTTCAGGTGGGGTAAGCGTCCGAGTAACCACACCTAGCAGATCATTTTGATTCGTTTAATTATACCCTCTGATTTTTCAGGAGGTATTATGAAGCTAAGAAGAACACTAGAAGATTGGCAACGTTTAATTGAGCAGCA
>NZ_JBWDLI010000006.1:0-223213 GCF_056238625.1 Colwellia sp. F1 | reverse complement strand
ATTGCGTATCTGATGAACAATACATAATTGAACTTCAGTCTCTGGAAAAATAGTTCTTATCGCCTCAGGAAACCCAGTTAGCCCATCAATACAGGCAATAAGAATATCTTTAACTCCACGATTATTTAAATCGGTAAGCACAGACAACCAATAATTAGCCCCTTCATTTTCAGATAAGTGAAGACCAAGTATCTCTTTCTTACCGTGAATATTTAATCCCAATAACGTATAAACAGCTTTACTGATATAGCGCCCATCTTCTTTGACTTTATAATGAATAGCATCAAGCCAAACAATAGGGTAATGACTGTCTAGTGGTCTCTGTTGCCATGCTTTAAGCTCTGGAATTAGTTTATCGGTAATGGCGCTTATGGTGCCTGAGGCAACGTTCATACCGAACATATCTTCAATGTGTTTATTAATATCCCGATAACTCATCCCCATACTGAACATGGATAGAATTTTTGAGTCTATTTCATCACTGAGCGTGGTTTGGTTTTTCTTAACGAGTTGAGGCTCAAAACTACCACTGCGATCTCTTGGGGTGTCTAACTCAAAACTACCAACGGATGATTTAACGGTTTTAGTGCTAGAGCCATTTTTACGGTTAGGCTCTTGTTCATTAGAAAGATGTTGTTCAAGCTCAGCCTGGAGGGCTGACTCAGTTAATTGTTTGATAAGTGATGTTAATACACCCTCTTTACCAGTAAGTTTTTTACCTGATTGAAGTGCTTTAACTGCATCTTCGAAGTTGAATTGATTTGTCATGTGTCATTCCTGTTTTTTACCAGTTTACCGAAATGACACAGATTTTTGAACATTACCTCTGTTAATCGCAGAACTTTCTTATCTTCTGCGTTATGCTTAATAGCAACCTCAGCATGCTCTTCTTTAAATATCAGTAAGTTAAATCAACCTTATTCTGACCGCTTTGTTGTTATCAATTCGCTAGATGAACTACAGCATTATGCCAGTATTGATAATATCAAAGTACGCTTAACGCCTGGGGTTTATACCCTTGAAACAGCCTTATCTCATAAATTCATTTCATTTACAGGAAAGAATAGTCACTATGATTTAAGTGGTGTTGTTTTACGCGTTAACACCGCCTTGTTTAGTTTATTTGGTAACCCAAGCGGCGCTGATGGCTTTTATCGCGTTATTGATTTGTCTGGTGAAAATACCATTTTCGAAGGAGTTAAAGTAGAAACCTTTGGGGATAAAGCAGGGTATCAAAGTCGTAATAAAATATTCAATGTTGTTGGCTCTGGCGTAACGCTCAGAAATGTAGATGTTACCACGTCAGGTTCGACTCCTTGGGGATATGGCAGCTTGTATGGAATAAATGGCACAGTTGTTAGAAAAATGAATGGAATACGGGTTGGTTGGCCTGCAGTAGGGGTTAAACTTATCGGCTGTAAAGTACACATGAGAGCAATGGGACATGCTATTTTTGTTCAAGGCGCTGATGATACCTTAATTGAAAACTGTCATGTGGATGGTTTAGTGAAAACCACTAATGATTTACTCTCAGAAAAGAGTGGTTACGCATACGACCGTGGCTTTAAAGTACCTAAAAAAGGCTATATTGAAGGGGTAACCGTTAGCGACAGCGGAGAAATCTTGCCAAATGAAATCATATCGTTAAGTGAAGATGGCATTCGATTGTATGACAGCTTTAGAAAGCAATACCCTACAGGAAAAACAACCATTCGTGACTGTAGCGTTTATCAAATGCGACGTGGTATTTGTACTGGTTTAGGCGGCGCCGCAGATATCGTTGAAAACTGTGAAGTAATAGACTGTATCGCTGCAGGTTTTAATATTGGCAATAAAGATACCTTGATTAATTGTCGAGCTAACGCTAAATATTCTGAGGCATTAAGCTGTCCATATGGAAATTCATCTTCTGCGTCCGTCGATTTAGGTATTTTAGATAGCAGACATGGTCTTGCAAATAATGTGCTAGCGACTATCAACGGTAATAACCATACGATAAAGCTTCATACAGTTAACCCTATATTTGTCCCTAGCTCAATGATAATTGCGGTAGGCACACGACGAGGTTATGCTTTTTATCAAAAAGCGATCAAAGCACCTACAGACCTTAAGCTTGAGAATAAAACGTCAGCTAGCATTATTTATGACAGTTAAATCAATCAGTAGTCCAGGGCTTATTTTAACGCTTTAGCAATAGCTTCTTGGACTAGTGGTTCCATAATGTGATAACCATGGACGTTAGGGTGAACTGTATCTCTTCCTAACGCTTTGATTAAACCTTTATTCGCGTTTACCATTGGTGCGTAATAATTTAGATAGATTAGCTTGTTTCTTTTAGCGTATGCCTTAATTAATTGATTCAACGCAATAATTTTATCCGCCGGCTCTATAGAAGGACTCCAAGAGTAACTCGTTGCAGGAAGCACAGAAGCGAGAACAACGTTAATATTATTTTGTTTTGCCAACTCTGCCATTGAAAATATGTTTCCCGCTATATGCTCAATTGTGGTTGGCCCTCTGTTTCCTGCAATATCATTTGTTCCAGCAGAAATAATAACGACTTTAGGTTTCAGGTTGACAACATCTGGTCTAAAACGCAATAGCATTTGTCCACTAGTTTGGCCGCTAATACCTCTATTTATATAAGATGGATTAGACTCAAAAAACACACCATGATCCCGAGTCCAGTTTTGAGTAATAGAATCACCCATAAATACGACTCTATTTTCTTTTTCCGATGGTGCTTTTAGTGCTTTGTTCATGTCTTTATACCTAGTTAAGTTTTCCCAATCATCATTAGGTATTAATTTTATTTTAATTACTGAAGCAATTTCATCGGGTGATTTTTCTGGTAATTGAATGGTTAACTTGCCATTTATTAGTGTCGTTTTCAACTTGGTGAGGGGATCTGAAATAAAAGTTGCTTGTCTTGGTTTAGCCGCTCTATTAATAACTAATTTACCGTCTGCTGGCCAATTGAAAACATGGGCATATAAAAATCCATCTTTGGCGGTATAACGACCCCATCTAGGTTTATCAAAGGGACTGACAGAAACACCGTAGATAGCTTCGTTATTTTCTCTAACCCAAGCCAATATTTCTTTTAAATGTTTCTTTTTTTCTAGTGGTAATGGTGCTAATTGATTGGGTTCTATATTTAATAAAAACTCTCCCCCTTTAGATACGTTATCCACTATATTATGAATGATATTTTTACTATCCTGCCAATTTTCAGCGGAAAGAATATGCCCTTTGGAACCATTTATCGTGATACACGATTTCCATTGCACATCAATTGCTGTAATAGGGGTTCTAAATGTAGACTCTTGCCACCACTGTATACATTGGTCATTCGGCGTTGTTTTTGTCTTAGGGGCTTCTTGGGCTAAACCCGGATTACAATTTAAAATAGAGACGAGTAAAAATAGCATTGATTTTCTTAGGTTTTTCATTTTTTTGACCCTTGCTTCTTTTTCATAATAACGAGATACTGATATTTTGCTTACTATCTATTGTTATCGATAACAGTGGTTTAATACTGCATTTTAAATAACTAGGCGTCAATCAAAAAAATTTAACACCGTATTACTCCATCGAAAAACCTAAATTGAATATAGATTATTTCTGGTTATAAAGGTTTTTCACGGTTTAAATACATTTCTATAAATTTTGCTTTTATGGGGTATACAACAATTGATTTGGTATCGATAACATTTTGGTGTATTCTAGTTACTAAGTTAAGTTGTCTGTTTAAATCACTTACTCGCAAACATACAAACCAATATAGGTATAAATTAAATGATAAAAAAAAATAATATATTGTTGAATTTATTACTGGTAATAAGCTTCATTTTTCCCAATGGATTTTTGCTTGCCGCTAATTTTATTGAGCCTGATCATAAACTTATTCAATATACCGGCCGAATAGATTTTGTTAACCCTAAACAACCATTAATCAGTTGGCCTGGTACTTCTATTAAGGCTAAATTTACCGGTAAATCGCTAAAAATTAAGTTAGATGACTCTGAAGGTAAAAATTATTTCAATGTTGTTATTGATGGTAACGACCAATATCCGCATGTGCTAAAAGCAAAGCAAGGTAGTCATGTTTATCCCGTCGCCTATTATTTAAAACAGGGTGAGCATACAGTTGAGATATATAAACGTACTGAGGGGCATGAAGGGGCAACTAAGTTTCTTGGTTTAGCGTTAGACGATAATGAAAAATTACTTAAGCCACCGGCAAGGCCAAGTAGAAGAATCGCTTTCTTTGGTGATTCAATTACTAGCGGAATGGGAAATGAATCCGCAGACAATGTCGCTGATAAGACGTTATCTGAAAAAAATAACTACTTATCATTCAGCTCAATAACAGCACGGAATTTAGATGCGGAGCATCATACTATCTCGTTAAGTGGTATAGGGATTATGGTGAGCTGGTTTGACTTCACCATGCCTGAATATTTTGATCAAATTAATGGTGCTGGTAACAACGAAAGTAAATGGGATTTCTCTCAGTGGACACCCGATATAATCGTTATAAACCTACTTCAAAATGACAGTTGGTTAGTAAAAAATTCTAAGCATATATCACCAGAGCCAACGACAGAGCAAATTATTCAATCTTATGTCGATTTAGTCACATCAATTAAACAGCGGTATCCAAATAAACCTATTATTTGTGCGCTTGGCAGTATGGATATTACGAAGCAAGGCTCTAAGTGGCCAAGTTATGTTAAAACTGCGGTGTCTAGCATTAAAAAAATAGATAATAATGCTGATATTGATACGATATTTTTTGAATATACAGGTTATGACAAGCATCCAAGAGTATATCAGCATGAACGTAATGCCAAAAAGTTAACTCAACTTATTAAGCATAAAATGGGCTGGTAAATAATTTTACCTTATGGCTATCATTTCAAACCTTGTCGTTGCTCGTTTATTGCCATTTACTATCAAGATTTATAAAAGTAGAAGTTATGTATGTAAACAAGCTTTAGCACAGGAATAGCGATGTGGAATATTAATTGTATTTTTTTAGGCGTGATGAGCTTAATGCTTGCAACGGTGTCGAGCGCTGTTGAGTTAAACGACTCTCCGCAAGTCGAAATATCAAACGGACTTGTAACGGCGAAGGTTTGGGTTCCAGATCCAGAAAAAGGATACTACCGTGGTACGCGCTTCGACTGGTCAGGAGTTATTTCTAGTCTTCGGTATAAAGGTCACGAGTATTTCGGCCGATGGACAGACACCGCTGAGCTGCACAATGAGATAGTTGGGCCCGCCGAATCATTTACGGCGAACGATCAAGTATTAGGGTATAAAGCGGCTAAAGTAGGCGAAACCTTTATGCGGATAGGAGTTGGGCTATGCGAAAAGCCAGACGAAGAGAAATACAAATGGAGCCGCATTTATAAAATAGTTGACCATGGGCAATGGGCCGTCAAGCAAGCGAAAAATTGGGTTGAATTTACACACACACTGTCAGATGGAAAAGGGTACGCCTATCACTATACAAAACGATTAACCTTAACCAAAGACAAAGCTGAACTTATTCTCTCACATAGCTTAACAAATACCGGTACAAAGGAAATAAAAACTGAGGTTTTTAATCATAACTTTTTTGTTATTGATGGTCGTCCGAGTGGTCCGGAATTTGAAATAAAATTCCCATTTTTACTGACAGCGACTCGAGCCGATCTCAAAGGGCGTATTTCCATTGAAGGTAACACTATCCAGTATCCTCAGGTATTGAAAAACGGTATGAATGGGATGATAGGCACGGGCTTAAAAGGCTTTGGAGCGGGAATTGATGACAATGCCTTTCAAATTGTGAATAAAATTACTGGGGCAGGGGTTAGCGCTAAAATCGATCAACCGCTGCAAAAGCTATTCTTTTGGACCATGGAAAATACGATATGCCCAGAGCCCTATATTTATATGCAAATCAAGCCTGGAGGGACGCACACATGGAACACAGAATACACCTTCTTTGAAGCAGGAAACGTGTTTAAATAGCGCCTAATTTTATGAATATATTACAGCTTGATAAAGTAATTACAATTATTATTGTTATCGATACCATTTGTGGGTAGTATGTACTTAAATAACAGCTTGTTAATAAGATGACTATTTTATGATGAAGTTTAAATATTGGTTAATGTTGGCCTTAATCAACTTATCTATATTCCAAATAAGTGTTTCGGCACAACCCAGTAAAACCTTTAAAATAGCCACGTCAGTGCAAGCAAATGGCACGGCAGGTAAGTTATTAAAGCAATTTGCAGACAATGTAGAAAAGCGCTCTAAAGGCTCAATAAAATTCAAAATATTTCACGGTGGAATTTTAGGTAACCAATTACAATATTTTCAGCATATTCAGCGTGGTGTAATAGATATAGGTTTAATTAATAGCGCTTCGCTTGAGTCTGTAATACCAAGCTTAGGGGTTATGAATATGCCGTATTTATTTCGTTCGGTTGAAGAATATCGTGAGGTTATGAATAACCAAAGTTTTCGTCAAACGTTATTCCAATCAGCGAAAAAACATAATTTCAGTTTTTTAGGTTATCTCAGTAGTGACTTTAGAAGTATTTACAGCACTAAGCCAATAAAGTCTTTTCATGATTTAGCGGCCTTGAGATTAAGAACCATATCTAGCCCTACTTATATGGAAATGCTATCAAGGTTTGGTGCAGTACCAACAGCACTCTCATTTGGTGAATTGTATGCAGGTATGCAGCAAGGAGTTGTTGATGGTGCAGAAGGTGGTATTGCAGGCATTCATCAAGCCAAGTTTAGTGATGTAGCCAAGTATGTATTAGTAACAGAACATACTCGCTTAACTGACTTTGTTATTTCCAGCATGAAATTTGAACAAAGTTTGTCGGCAGCAGAGCGTAAACTTATCAGTGAAGAATTTAGCATTATTAGTAATAAGTCTATTGATTTTGCAGAGCAAGGTGAGAAATTAGCAATAAAAAAGTTAACTGCTGAAGAAGGAGTAACTTTTTATCCTGTTGATAAAGCTATATTAATGCATGCTGTGAAACCAATGTATTTAGCTGAAATGCAGGATGAAGAAAAAGCACCGTTGCTTAAAGCAATCTTTAAAATTGAAGAGCGTGAATTTTAATATTCCAGTATAGCTAATGTTATGCATGATACCTTGCGAGTAAAACTATGTCAGATACCCCTATGTTAGATAACAATATGTCAGATAAAAATATAGAGCACTCTACTGAAATGAAAAAAAATATAAGCATTGTTGGCGGTCTAAATAAATTTTTACAGTATTTTTTGGTAGCACTGTTAATCTCCATGACCGTAGCCATTGCTTATCAAATTACCTCTCGCTTTATTTTTAATTCACCCAGTAAATACACACAAGAATTTTTACGTTACGCGCTTATTTGGTTAGGCATTATAGGAGGAGGTTATTGCTTCTTCTCTAATAGACACTTGAACTTACCTTTATTAATAGACAATGTGTCTACTAAGATGGCAGTTAAACTTAAGCTCTTTAATGCAATAACAGTGATGTTATTTGGTTTAGCATTTTCGGTAGCCGGTACCGAATCGTTTTCTGCTAACATTGCTATGAAAACGGCAATGTTTCAAGTGCCTATTGGTTTTTTACAGTTATGTATGTTGATGTGTGGTCTTATGATCATCGCTTCACAACTTATTTCGTTAGCTAAACTATTAAAAAATGAAGCCAAACTGCTCGACTTAACTCAAGTTGTTTTAGTTATTATTTTCATTTGTGCGAGTTGTTACACTTTTGCTCAAACAAGTTTGTTTAGTGCTTGGGTGCAAAATCACATTGAGATATTTTCATTAGTTGTTTTGTTTGCCGTATTTTTCACTTTTTTAATATTAGGTACGCCGATTGCGATTGGCCTTGCAATAGCGGGGTTATTTACGCTGTCTTTACAAGTTGATTTTGCTCCGTTATTTCCGACCGCAGGGCAAACAATTTTTAATGGTTTAGACAGTTTTGGTTTTCTAGCTTTGCCCTTCTTTATTCTTGCGGGCAGTATAATGAACCAAACGGGTTTAGCAAGACGATTGATTGACTTATCTATGCTCATAGGCCGCAGAATTCCGGGTAGCTTATGGCAATCCAATGTTGTTGCAAATGGTCTTTTTGGTACCTTGTCTGGCTCTGGGATTGCTTCGGCATCTGCTATTGGAGGCATTATTACTCCTGTTGCTCGTGAACAAAAATATGACTTACCGATGACTGCGGCTGTGAATGCGGCCTCAGCCCCTTGTGGCATGCTTATTCCTCCTTCTGGTGCGCTGATTGTTTACTCATTATTAACGGGGGGCTCTGCCAGCATCATCGCCTTATTTATGGCAGGCTATATCCCAGGTATGATTATGGCGCTGTCGGTAATGCTGTATGCCTATTTCTATGCTCGTAAAAAAGGTTACCGCGCTGAAAAAGATAGTGTTGGCTGGTCAGAATCTCTCGCTGTGTTTAATCGTTCTTTGCCGAGTCTATTCATGATTGTTATTGTTATGGGAGGTATTTTAGGGGGATTATTTACCGCGATTGAAGGCTCTGGCGTCGCCGTGATTTATAGCTTAGCATTAGCTATTTTATATCGTACGATTAGCGCAAAAGTAATCTTTGATATCTTAATGGAAACCGCATTAGTTTCAGGGGTAATTCTCTTTTTAATCGCTTGTTCAGGAATGATGAGTTGGACCATGACGTTTGCCTCTATTCCTGATACTGTTTCGCACTTGATTTCTGGTTTTAGTGACAATAAACACATTGTACTATTGCTTATTGTTGCCGCGTTATTGGTTGTGGGTGTGTTTATGGATATGGCACCTGCCATGTTGATATTCACACCAATATTTTTACCTATTGTTGTCAGTTTAGGCGTTGATCCTGTTCATTTTGGAATTATATTAGTTTATGCCTTGGCGCTTGGGGTAGTAACACCACCAGTGGGCACCGTGTTGTTTGTTGCTTGCAGTATTTCAGGGCAAACAATTACGTCAGTAATAAAACCCTTGTTACCTATTTTTGGTTTACAGTTATTAGGCTTATTATTAATTACATTTTTTCCATCTATAAGTTTAATGTTGCCTAAGTTATTTGCTTTATAATATTAGTGATTACACTCTCCGCTAGCGCAGGATAAAGAGTGCTTAGGTTATTCTGAGCTGAAGATATACAAGGTTTTCAGCTTTAGCTTGAGTATGAGGTTTAAAAGAAAATAGACAACCAGCTAATAATTGTTTAGCTAAGTTTCCGGTAAATAAATATGCTGAGGCGGTTGTTATCTACAAGGTTTCTCGGTGCTCGCCAGCAATAATGCAGTTAGTGACTTGTGCAACAGGTAATTTGGCTTGCCTGCTATTATCATTTGTTTAAGGAGTGTTTTAGGTGGAGAAGCCTTTAATACTGTGAAATTTCTTAAGTTATGCAAAAGTTTAATGGATAAAAAATATAAATAATTAACAGTCTAAGTAGCAAGATGGCAATATTTGTCTTAGGCTTTGTTTATGACTCTATTTTATTGGAGCGATCATGAACACTAACTTCTACAGCATTTTATTCTGTCTGCCACTGTTGTTTGCTTGCCAAAGCAATTATTATCCCTATGTTAGCCAAGTTACTTCACCAAAAAACTTATATTTAGATAAACAGTTTCACTCGTTAACGCCGGTTTATATAGAAACAGCGCAAGAAATTTTTCAACTTAATGACAATATGCTTACTTTGGTTAAAACAAAGTTGATGAATGACCTTCCCGCTCACCAAAAGGCGTCAATTTTACTTGAACACCTTTTTAATGAAGAAAAAATAGCCTTAACGTATGACGGCAATGCTAATGTTACGGCATCACAAGCGTATGAAAGTAAGGTGGCAAACTGTATGTCTCTGACCATTATGGCGTATGCATTAGTTGAAAAAGCAGACATGAATATTAGTTTTCAAGAGGTCAATATTCCTGAGTATTGGGTAAGTAACAACCAATATAGTTTATTAACAGGGCATGTAAATTTATTAGTGAAAGAAAAGAGTCATGGTAAAAAGCATGTAATTTGGGGTGATAAAACAACGGTAATCGATTTTGACCCTTTTGTTGCCAAGAAAAGGTTTCCCTCAACTATTATTAAAAAACAAACACTGTTAGCGATGTTTTATAATAATAAAGGTGCACATGCACTTGTAAATAATAATTACCCACTAGCCTATCAATATCTTAAGCAGGCGACGCTCAGTGATGGTAATTTTTCTTCTGCTTGGGGCAACCTCGGGATTTTATATAAACTGTCGGGGTATTATGACATGGCAGAGCAAGTGTATAGCCATGCGGTTAGCTTAAACCCTGATAATCTTTCTGCGTTAGGAAATTTAGCTTTATTATTCAATAAACAAGGTCGTATTAGCGAGGCTTTACCTATTGAAAAATATATTGATAAAGTGAGAAAGAGTAACCCTTATTATCACGCCTTACTCGGTAATGAAGCCTTCTCTCATCAGTTATATCAACAGGCTTTACAGCATTACCAAAAGGCCATTCAGCTTAATGATGAGCAACATGAGTTCTACTTCGGTCTTGCTAAGGTCTATTACAAGCAGGGTAAGGTATTACTGTCGCAAAAATCAATGAAAAAAGCGGTTGCGCTAGTAAACTTAAAAGACACAAAAAAAAGCTATATTGCAAAATTAAACTTTCTTAATGAGCAACAAAGCCACTACTAATACAACCCCCCAATTAACGTGGTCAAGAAGATTAATAACTGATTAATTAGCCAAGTTGATGTAGCTGCGGGATTTCTGTGTTAATAATTGATACAGCTAAGTTAACATAACTGGGCAATATAACTGCGTTAATTAATCTATATCAAAGGAGTAGTAAATGTCGGTAGACTGTTCAATACCACTGACGATTTCTAACCAAAAGCGATTAAACATATACATTCTTACGGTTAGCTCATTTATTGGCTCGTATACACCAATGCCGTACTTTAAATAAACGCGGTTACCAATATAACCACTCACGGTTGCTTGGGTTTTATCGCCATCACCTTCGGTATCAACCGACAGATCGCTAATAAGTGATATTTTTTCAATTTTTTCAAATAAACCAATGTTATTCGTTATACCTAAGCCAAGCATTAAGCCGGCTGCTGTTGCCGCATCGCCCGTGCCAGCATCTAATCCTCGGCCGCGTACTAAGTAAGACAATATTTCAGGCATCTGCATGGTCGGCGAAGAATAAAGTTGCATACTTAAGGCGTCAGCTAAGCCAGACGCTTGTATCCCTACTTCTACATCATCCGCTTTAATATATCTGCTGGCACGTAGTTCAATATAGGGCTTATCTGCAGGGCCATTAAAGGTCAGTTCACCTTTTTCTATGCTTAGCTTTTGGCCGTAAGCTTCAAATGTGCCTTTATCTGATTGAATATTGCCAAACATCTGTAGTGGTTGTTGTTCTTTTTGGCTTACCAGTAATTGGCCAAATAAATGACTTTGTAACCCTTGGCCAGCTATTTCGAAGGCTTTGTTTACATTGACATTAACATTAGTACGAATATCAAACATTCTTGGATCTTTAACAATCGCTTGGCCATTTTCATCGACAATAATGACATCATCACTATGCTCTACGCTACCTTCAGGCAATTTTTCAATGTTATAACTACCTTCTAGTACATCAATATTGCCACTGATAGCGAGTATTTTCTCTTTAAAATAAAAATTTAAATTAGGCGACACATTCATCATGAGTTCTGGCGGAAAAACTAATGGTAGAGTATCGGCAGCTAAATTTACGTCAAAAATTAAGCTATCTTGCCAAAAAATATCACCGGTTATATTGGCTTTTTTATCTGCTAGAGAAAAACCACCAAGTAAGGTCGCATGGTTATCTTTTATGTTAAATGTGGTGAAAATATTGTCAAAACTATTCGCGTTTTGGCTTAATTTTAATTTGGCGTTATCGAGTGTTATTCCGCCATTAATGAGCGGCTTATTCAGCGTACCATTAACCTTAATATCAGCCGTTATTTTACCTTGTAGGTTAACTACCGCAGCTATAATTGACTGAAAAGGCTGTAGATTAAATTGATTCAGTACAATTTTAGCGTCAATGGGGACGTCATCAATAAAGTGAATAGCAGCGCTGGCATGAATAAGGGGGTTGTCGGGCGTATCGGTTAGCGCAAATTTACCGGTAAACAATTGGTCATCAAACGAAAAAGACAACTCACCTTGTGACCAGTGTGAAAGCTGGTATTCATCAAACTCATCGCTGGCTTTAATATAGCCTGCTGATAAATCAAAATTTGCCTTGGTTTTAATAGGCGTTTGCTGTGTCCATGTTGTTTTAATATCACCCTTAATTTTCCCAATTAACTCAGCGTTTTTGGGTAAAAATAATTTGTCTATGGTGGAAAAATCAGCATCTAAGTTAGCATAAATATCACCAGACTGACCAATTAAAGACTCTTTAGGTAAGCAAGCACTCACACCAGCCCCTTGCCAGCAGTGTTCGGACACCGTAATGCTGCTGTTGTTTAAATCAATATTTAAAGAGAAGTTTTTATCATTTTTTAGCGTTATTTTTTGATACGTGAGTAAACTTTTGTCAATAGTGCTTTGCCAGTGGCTAAAGGTATCATTTAAACGCCCGGTTAAAGAAAATTGCCCAATAAAGTCACCTAGCCAATCAACCTCTAGGTGGTGTAGTTTGGCGTCGCCCGCTAGGTTAATATTGAAATCGTCAACAGACACTATTTTATTTTCGTTCACCCACCTTAATTGGTCGTTATGCAGTGTTAGTTGCACAGTATGGTCATTCATTGGCTGATATACACCGTTAATATTCAATAGGTTGCTGTGTAGGTGTTGCCAGTTAAGCTGTGAAGTTTGGCTAGTTAAACGAATAACAGGATTGTCTTTAGCACCAGTCACGGTAAAGTTACTTTTAAAAATACCCTTGAAGTCGGGGTGCCATTGATTAAGATGATTAACCGATAAACTCCCCGTAAGATCCCAAAAAGAAGTATTAGATGCTTCGAGCGTTAGCTGGCTGTCATTAAAACTAACGAATAAACTTCCAGCCTCGACATGGCCTGAATTACTTAAGCCAATATCACTTTTTATGTTCAGATCAGTGCCATTTATTTTGCCAAATACATGCGTGTCTTTTATAGCAATAGCCCATTGCTTTTCAGACCAACTTCCTTCGCTGTTTATCTTGCCCTGTAATCGGCCATTTATTGTGTTTTTTGCTAAATTAGTCGCTAAATTAGGCAGGTTTAACACCTTAGTGTCTATGGTGGGTAAACTAATCCCGGTAGAGTTGGCTGACAATTGCCAACGAATATCATTGGCCAACACGGAAATCTCTCCTTGTAAGTCTAAGTGACTTGCTGAAGCTGTGTCGTTTAAGCGTAATTGGTCAATATCGAACACACCCTGCTGATGGTTTGCTAGTAGCTTTACCTTGGCATTATGGTAGCCATAACTGCTTAATTGACTGGTCAATTCAATGCTTTGCTTGTTTAGGTCGCCAAACAGCACTAAGTATAAGGAAGAAGGCTTGCCATATTGAGCCAAAGAGAAGGGCATTGGTATTTCGTCACCAACTAGGGTTAGGTTTAATGGCAGAGCTTGGTCAACTAAATTCAATTCGCCTTTACTGGTAAGCTGTAAGCTACCTTTGCTGCTTAACTCAAAGGCTAATTTTTCAAAAGAGCCTTCTAATGCTATATGTTGTGTGCTGTTTGATATTTCAGGCCATAGCGCTACATCATTGAGGTGACTGACTAATTGAGCCTCTATTTTATACGGCGGTTGTAATTTAGCCTTGGCGCTAAGTGCATAGAGGGAGAAACTAGCGGTTGTGGTGTTAAATTGGCTAATAGCGATATTGGTTTGAGCCCAAGTGCCACTTAGCTGATTATGTGATGACAACCACAATGGCTGCTGGCAATTTTGTTGGCAGTCTACTGCTCGTGTAACTACAACAACCTCATCAATGATGAGTTTTTCAACAATAAGCGACGTAGGTAAATAAACTTCAGGTAGCTGGGCTAAAATGCGGGTTAATTGGGGCTCTGAGCTGGTACTGCTTGGTGTAACTTCTTGTTTAAGTAGTACTGTTAACTGAGCAATTGAAGGCTGTAACAGTGAAAATTCACGCTTTTTAACGGCTAATTTAGTCATAAATTGCTGAGCACTAACTTCAGTATCATTAATCACTAGGTGCAATTTATTTACTGCTACCGTATCAGCGTTAATAGCAAAGGGCATTTCAAATAATGTGTTGTCAGCCACGTCACTTACCGGTATTTCGTTAGTTGCGTCGTCTAGGTAACGTAAAGAAAAGGTTTCGGCTGTTAGTGATGTTATACACAAGGTTTTTTTCCATGCGCAAGAAAAGTCAACGTTTGTTGATAAGCCTTTAATATCAATATCTAGCGGTGCTAACGACAACTGAAAGCGGTTGAGTTGAACATCTCGCACTAATGAACCGCTGCGGTAATCAATGGTTACTCCGTTAACATGATTAAGTAAAGCTAACGTTAATTTAGTGCCCCATGGAGTTGTTAATAATATGGTAACCAAACAAAAACCTAAAGTGACGTACTTGGCTAGAGCAAAGCTTAAGCGAGACCAAGTTATTGCCTTGTGCCAGCGACTTTTTCGACTAAAAATCATTAGGTTGCGCCATGTTTTTGTGTTAAGAAAACTCATAGTTCTGCACCTAAATTAATATGTAAGCGCCAATTGGCATCTTCGTTATCAAAACCACGAGCAAATTCTATTTTTATAGCGCCCACAGGCGAAATATAGTGTATTCCAGCGCCAAAAGAATAAACAGGTTCAAAGCTCCCCTTATTCGTCACACT
Organism: Colwellia sp. F1; assembly: GCF_056238625.1. Lineage (NCBI taxonomy): Bacteria > Pseudomonadati > Pseudomonadota > Gammaproteobacteria > Alteromonadales > Colwelliaceae > Colwellia > Colwellia sp. F1. Next base: position 208,318 of record NZ_JBWDLI010000006.1, on the reverse strand, counting down.
GCCACCATCAGTAAACATGGCAAGACGCCATTGTTTATTTAAATAATATTGATATTCAACACTTGCCACAGCCAATCGCGTACCACCTACAACAATGTATTCACTTTCATCAGGGTTGGACGATGCTGGTATTGTTGGGCCTATTGACTGATAAGAAAATCCCCGAATACTTTGGTCGCCGCCGGCATAAAAGCGTAGTGACGGGGCCAACTGGGCATCTCTGTCGATATAAATAGCGCCCAGTTCAGCCCGAGCGACTAACCTATGGTTTGGCTTTAACGTTGTTATATAGTTCCATTGCCCGTGAATTCTGAAAAAGGTATTATCAGAGCCTGCTTGCAAATGTGCAGCTTCAATATTATAGGTTTGTCGAAAGCCAGAGCTTGGGTCTAAAGCAAAGCCTTTTCGCGTGGTTTTAGACCAGGTTACACCAGGTATAATATATTGCGTATTATCTTCTTCGGCCCAAAGAATGTTTGGTTTGTTTTCATCTAGGTCATATTGCCAAGACTCCAAATGAACCCGTGTATAAAGCTCTCTATTCCAGTTGCTTTCTCTAACAACTTGGCCAACTTGGGCAGAATAAAACTTTGTGACAAAGTCAGCATAATCTTCATTTTCAACGGCTATTTTAAACTGTAAAACATCTTCAAAAGGGTGGCTTAAAGGAATACTGTAAATAAATTTTCCCGTAGGGTTTATCTTAGAATACTTAATTTTAGTTTCTTGAAAGTGCCCATATTTATTAATAATAGGTGTACGCCAGCCTGCAGATAAGCGAAAGTCAGTATCAGTCGCGTACCCTATACCTAAATCAAAATGATGGCTTTTGGCTGGCTTTAATGACACATTTACCGGTACAACGTATTGCTCTTTATCTTTATCAATTATAGGGTCTTGGGGGATAGCAAGCGCACTGCCAAAGTATTGAGTAGATTGTAATTGATGCTGCAATTTATGCATGTTATTTGTGCTGTAATAGGTGCCCGGCTTAAAGGGAACCAAGCTTGTTAATAGCGTAGGGGTTAGCTCAAACTCAGCAAAGGTAACCTCACCAAACCGGTAGCGTGGACCACTGTCATAACTGATCGTAATGTCAGCTAAGCGATAATCATTTTTAATGGTGATATTGCTTTGAGTTAAGTTGCCATCAAAATACCCACGCTGCAGCGCTAACGATAATAGCGCAGATTTTAATGCTTCATAGTTACCATGATTAAGGTTATCGCCTTGCTGTAACCCCTGTTGGGCGATTAACGTGGTAAATGTCGGGTCGTACTGCGCATCGCCACTTATCTGTATGTTCACTTGATCGAGTATGGTTGGCTGCGGTAATAAAACAGTGAGCGTTAATGACCAAGGGTTTTTATTAACAGCCATGGCAATATCCGCTTGATAATACCCTAGCGACTGTAATGCCTTGTTAGCGTTATCTTTGGCACTATAAATAAACGCAGAGCGCTCTAAATCATTGTCGGGTAGTGTACCTAAGTAAGCACGAATATTTTTTTCCACAGCTTTTGGTAGTTCACCATTAATTGTGACAGTTAAATTACTTGCATACACCCTATGAGACAAACTAAAAAATACAAAAAGAATGATTAATAGGTTAACGCGACAATAAAAAAACAGTTTGATGGTGTTGAAGAGGTTGGTAATATTCAAAGCCATTAAGTCGATAACATTCCTAAATTTGATCTTGCGGTGGTTTGAGATAGCCCTATAAATGTTACGCTATTATAGCCCCAGTGACTACGGTATATATGTAACAGAAAGCACAATACAATTTACTATCAACGTGTATTATGGTTGTTATCTTAAGCGCTAAAGAAATTACCATTATAAGCACAATAAACGTTAAAATGGCTGTGATGGTGTTACTTCAGTACACATTTAAGGGTATTTTAGAACAATGGACGCACACAGAAAAGCATTAGACCCAACACTTGTCTGTACTTGTAGTGATTTATATATTGACCAAATTGAAGAAGCCATACTTGATGGCGAAGATGATTATGTTGAAATCATGCAGTACAATCATACCTTTCCACGTTGTGGTGAATGCAACGTTCATGTTGGTGAAATTGTAACCAAAATAGAACAGAAAAACACTTAACCTAAACTTGACGTAAAATAGCGGAATACTGCAGAATATTTTACACAGTGAAACAACCGAAAACTTCAATAGGAGTATAAATGTTTAGTCATATCATGATAGGTGCTAACGATGTTCAAGCATCAAAAAAATTCTACGATGCCATTTTGGCTGAATTAGGCCACAAACCTGGCGTTATGGATGAAAAAGGCCGTTGCTTTTACTTTACCAATACAGGCGTTTTTGCACTCACTAAACCTATTGATGGCGGTGAAGCAAGCCATGGTAATGGCAGCACTATTGGTTTTGCAGCGGGCTCTCCGAAAGAAGCAGACGCATGGCATGCTGCAGGTTTAAAACATGGTGGAGCGTCTTGTGAAAATGAACCAGGTGTAAGAAAAGGTACAATAGGTGACCTTTACCTGGCTTATCTTAGAGACCCTTCGGGTAATAAGGTCTGTGCCCTACACCGTGTAAGTTAATACCCTTCTTTTACCGTAATAGTTTAAGGGGGCTTTATTTGGACGGGTGGTTAGGATATAAATATAAGTAATCGCACCAAGTACTAAAGTTACTGTAATTAAAGCGTGGATCAGTTGCTTTATACCACACTGAAGATTGGCGAGCAGGTAAGCGAAAATAAAGTTTATAGCCATCAATAGCAACAGAGCAAATTAAGGTTTCAATGGTTTGATTACTTACTTGTATTTGCGCTAAATTTTGCTCATTACGTTGGTGTTGCACCGTAAACCTAGGTTGGGATAATGCCGGCAGTGACACCAGTAACACACTAAAACAGAATAATGTTTTTACGAAAATCATTTTATTAGTTAATTCCTTTATCTTGAATAAACGGTTAAAAATTAACAAATAAATTAATATTTGATAAATTATTTTAATTTTAGCATTGAAAGCGAAAAAGCAGCCTCCATAACTTACTTACACCGAAAAAAAGAACGCAGTAATTAATTTCACTGATTCAATTACACAATTATAAAAACGTGCTTTTATATTCAAAACGCAAACAGTGTATGAATAATAGCACCAAACAAGAGAATAAATCATGGCGAACTTCGTTCCAGTAAGAAAAGAACAACATCAAAATTTAAAAATTGCTAATACACGTAATATCTCACACGTTGCTGGTCAGCATATTATTCCTGTTGCGGCAGTTGAATATGCACAAGCCTCTTCAAGCTTCCCTCTTGTTTTAGTTAAAAACCCAGACTCAGAGCGCTTTCGTAGTGTGGCCATGTTAGGTTTAGAAGCAGGCGAAAACTTATTTTTGCAAGACGATAAATGGACAGCACTATCAATGCCGCAAAGCATTTCAATGGTGCCTTTTTCTCTTGGTTTAGACCCAGACAAAGAAAACACGTTAACAGCTTGTATTGATCTAGACAGCGAATTTGTTGGTGAAGATAAAGAACTAGCGTTATTTGAAGAAGACGGCAAAGAATCAGAAGTACTTACTAACGTACAGCAAGCTTTAGGGCGTTTGTATGACAATGAACGTATGACAGAAAACTTCATTAAAGAAATGCAAGACAACGACTTACTTCAAGACCTTGAATTAGACATCACACTCGCTACAGGTGAAAAAAAGAAACTCGTCGGCATCAGTACGATTAATGAAGATAAAATTAAAAATTTATCTGACGACAAAGTGCTTGATTTTCATAAGCGCGGTTTATTTGTCCCCATTTATTCAATGTTAAGTTCATTAACACAAATAAACAACCTCGTTAAATTACGTAACCTTTCTTCTGGCGCTAAAGTTGCAAATGTACAAATAATTCCAGTTAAAAGTGAAGAAGCTGTTGCAGAAAGCTAATTTATAACCACATATTTTATAAATAAAAAAGGAGCTTATGCTCCTTTTTTTGTTGAAAAATTAAATAAAAGCATTTGTGTATTTAGATATAGTCATTCTTGTGCTAATTTATTAAGTATAAAAATAGGAGAGTGATAGATAATGGAAAAAAATAATAAACTTTCTAAAGAAGTAGAAGAGCAAATACAAGGCTTAGCAAGCGAAGTTTATATTCAAATTGAAGAAAAACTAACCCAGCTTATTACTGCGGCCACACCTACCATAGCGAGCAAAGAAGTAAACGTGGAGCAAACACCCGCTTATTTAGCGCTGCAGAATAACTTACAAGAAAATCAGCAACAGTTTACAGCAAAAAACAAAAGCCTCACCGATAAAATTAATCAGCTAGAACAAAATGTTGCTAATTTACAAAACCAGTTAACTGACGAGCAAAATAAAGCGGCTAAAACGCAAGTAGCCTTGCAAGCAACAGATGAAAAATCAGATAAAAAATTATCCGATCTCAGTGCAGAATTAACAGCAGAAAAAAATACAGTTAAGCAACAATTAGACGAACAAAAAGCAAAGCAGCAGGCGAGTGAGCAAACGCTTAAAGCAGAATTAACAGCCAAAACACAAGAAATTACCAAACTTAACGAGCAACTAACCCAAGCAGCGGCAGTGGCAAAGCAAAGTGAAGCAGCCCGTGGCAGCCAATTAAGTGAATTAAAACAAGAGATTACAAAGCTTAACGAGCAACTAACCCAGGCAGCGGCAGCGACAAAGCAAAGTGAAATAGCCTATAGCAGCCAATTAAGTGAATCAAAACAAGAGATTACAAAGCTTAACGAGCAATTAACCCAGGCAGCGGCAACGGCAAAGCAAAGTGAAACAGCCTATGACAGTCAGTTAAGTGAGTCAAAACAAGAGGTTATAAAACTTAATGAGCAATTAACCCAGGCAGCGGCAACGGCAAAGCAAAGTGAAACAGCCCATGACAGCCAATTAAATGAGTTGAAACAGACATTTGACAAAAAAATAACCACAATCAATGAGCAACAACAAAAAACAGAAAGTGAGCTAGCAAAACAGACTAAAGCATTGGCCGAACAACTAGCTAAGCAAGCACCTTTAGAAGAGCAAATAAAACAACAAGCCAGCGCGTTGAAAAATCATCAAGTAGAACTCAATAAACTGATTGAACAAAAAACGCAATTACAAGCACAACATGAAGCCGAACAAAAAAGCTTTTCAGAGAAAACACGAGTACAACAAAAAGAGCAACAAGAGGCGATAGAAAAAATAACGCAATTAGAGAAAAAAAATGAAGAGTTAGCAGCTAACTTACAATCAGGGCAAGCAAGCCTTAACGCGGCTGAGAAAGAAATTGCATCACTAACCTCGCAGGTAGCCTCAGCTAAAAAAGAACAAGCAGAAACACTGGCGCGTTTACGCGCAAACCGAGACAAGCAAGAGTCAGACAACGATAAAGTGCGAGAAACAATTAAACAATTGCGCGATGCAAACAGTGAAATAAGCGCACAAAAACAAGAGAAAAAAGAGAAGTTTATGGAACAAATACATGAACTAGAAAACAAGGTTACTGAGTATCGCTTAAAGTTTGAATACGCACAAAAACAATTAATGCAAACCAGTTAATGCTAAATAAATTATTTTCACTAAAGTGATAACCTCGTTTATAATACAACCTTTGCCGCCCTTATTTTAACTGTAGACTATAATCGAGAAAAACTTGGCCATTAATTTTCCTTTTGTAAAACTAAGTCACTGGCAACAAGTGGCTTTTGCTAGCGCGCTACTTGAACGAATGTTACCAAACTATCAAATGTTTAGTGAAAGTAGTCAGTTTGGTGATTATACTCTATTAAGAAATCAGCTTGATATAGTGTGGCAGTGGCTAGACAAAAATAACCGCGTTAAAATTAATATTGACGCGCAACTGAATAAGCTAGAAGAACAAACCCCAAATCCCGAAGCGTTTGACACCTTTGGTGTTTTGCCAGCCCTTGACGTTTGCATGGCAATGATGTCTTTATTGCAGTTAATTCAGTCTAATGGTGCAGACAAAGGCCATAAAGACATTACCAGTGTGAGTTTATTGTCACATAATAGTGTGAGTTACTATGTCGAGTTATTACTCACAGACGAAGGCATCACCGACATACAAGCTAGCACCATTAGTGAACACCCTTTAGCCGTGTGGGAAAAAGAAACGCAATATGAATTGTTTGACTTTTTAAAACTTGCTGCTGAAAATAAACGCTCATGCCAACTAGCAAAAGCAATGGTGTTGTCTGAAGGCTTATCTAATCTTGGTATAGAAATTAACTAACGTTGTGCAAATAATCAAAAGCATTAACAGAGCTAAATGTTAATGCGCGTTTGCAGCCGTGTGTTGATACAAACGATACGCCACTTGTCCAGCAATCTTTTCTCTCAATAATTGCCAGTTACGAGGTAAGCTTTGCTCTCCTTGCGCCTCCATCTCAACATAAATTAAAGCATTGTCGTTTAACCAGCCGCCATTTAACAGTTCGCTGGTTTGCGTAATGAAGCTTTGTCTAAAGGGAGGGTCAATAAAAACAATGTCAAATTTTATTGTAGAAGGCGTTTTTAAAAACATTAAGGTGTCGGTATTATAAATAGTAATATCGTCAGACTGCAGTAATTGTTTATTGACTAATAATTGCTTTGCTGCTGCTTTATTTAACTCAATTAAATTAACTACTGCTGCGCCACGAGACAAGGCCTCAAAACCTAAACTTCCCGCTCCGGCAAAACAATCTAAACATTTTGCACCATAAATATATGGCATTAGCCAATTAAAGAGTGTCTCTTTTACACGGTCTGCAGTGGGGCGTAGGCCATCAGCGGTTAATACTGGTAGTTTTCGGCCCTTATGTTTACCAGAAATAATACGGATATTTCCAGGCGCAGCCTTTTTGTTTTGTTGTTTTCTACCTTTGCTCATATCACTGACAGCTATCATTTTTAATGCTAATATAATGTCAATTTTACACCATAATGATATCCAAGCGAACAGAAACCTTTAGTTGAATTCGCTTAGGTACACTAATAACTGTTAGGTCGAATAAAGTGACTAAGAAAAAAAAGGGTATGTTTTCCTGGCTAGGTTTTGGCCAGAGTAAAAAAGATCAAACGGTTGATGAAAATAACACATCCGCAGATCAAACGATTGTCGACCAGGAAGTTATTGATAAATCAACAGAAACTGATGCTACTGTGCAAAATGTAGTGCCAGATGTCGTCGAGAAAGAAGCAGGGGAAATAGCGCCGCAAGTCGCTGAAGTGGCAGCCGCAGAGCCGTTGAACACAGCAGAGGCTAAAGTAGATAAACCAGTAGCGCAGGTTGAGCCTGTTGAATTAACTGAAGCTACTGACGAAAATGATCCAGTTGACCCAGTTGATCCTATAGAAGTCACTGAAGAACCTGCATTGGTTGAGGAGGCGAGCACAGCACCAGTAGCGCAGCCAGAAGTGATTAAACCGGCTAAAGGTGATGCCAAAGTTGGCTTTTTTGCCCGCTTAAAGCAAGGGTTAAGTAAAACACGCAACAACTTAGGTGGGGGCTTATTTGATCTATTTCGCGGCAAACAAATTGACGACGATTTATTTGAAGAGCTAGAAACACACTTGCTAATGGCAGATGTTGGCGTTGAAACCACGCTAAAAATTATTGACTCACTGACACAAAGCGCTAACCGAAAGCAACTAAAAAACGCTGAAGCACTTTATGAGTTATTAAAAGTAGAACTAAAAAAGGTCATTGAACAAGCTGCGCAGCCATTAACTATTCCTGAGGCTGATGGTCCGTTTGTTATGTTAATGGTAGGTGTGAACGGGGTGGGTAAAACCACTACCATTGGTAAACTAGCTAAACAGTACCAGGCACAAGGTAAGTCGGTTATGCTAGCTGCAGGTGACACCTTCAGAGCCGCAGCAGTAGAGCAATTAGAAGTTTGGGGTGAGCGCAACAATATTCCCGTGATTGCCCAGCATACTGGCGCAGACAGCGCTTCAGTTATTTTTGATGCAATTAGCGCTGCAAAAGCGCGTAATGTTGATATTATTATTGCTGACACCGCAGGGCGTTTGCAAAATAAAGCGCACTTAATGGAAGAGTTGAAAAAAGTGGTGCGAGTAATGAAAAAACTCGATGTAAATGCTCCCCATGAAGTCATGTTAACCCTTGATGCTGGCACCGGCCAAAATGCGCTAAGTCAAACAAAGCTGTTTAACGAAGCTGTAGGGTTAACGGGATTAACCCTGACCAAGCTTGACGGAACAGCCAAAGGTGGCGTTGTGTTTGCTATTGCCGACCAATATAACATTCCTATTCGTTATTTAGGGGTTGGTGAAGGCATTGACGACCTTCGCCCATTTAATAGTGATGACTTTATCGATGCCTTGTTTACCAAAGAACAATAGGTTGGTATTTATTCCAACAATGTTATTCAAGCTATCAATACAGGGTAAACTCAAGCCAACAAGACAGCTTAAGAGCGAAAAATAATAATTATGATTAGCTTTAACCATGTGAATAAAACCTATCCCGGCGGCTTTTTGGCTTTAAAGCGAGTAAGCTTCAGTTTAGCCGCTGGCGAAATGGCCTTTCTCACCGGTCATTCTGGCGCAGGTAAAAGTACATTATTAAAACTAATTTCTATGATGGAAAAGCCTAGCTCGGGCAGTATACTAGTAAACAACACTGAGCTTGCTAGCATTACCTACAAACAAATTCCCTATGTTCGTCGTGGTATTGGTATGATATTTCAAAGCCATAACCTCCTAAAGGACAGAACCATCTTTGACAATGTCGCCTTACCGCTAATCATTGAAGGAGTTAGTCACCGCGAAATTAAAAAACGTGTTGAAACCGCATTAGAAAAAGTACACCTAGGTTCAAAGTTAAAATGTTTTCCTCATATGCTGTCCGGAGGGGAACAACAAAGAGTCGGTATTGCGCGCGCTATTGTGAACAAGCCACCAATATTATTGGCCGATGAACCCACAGGTAATTTAGATCCTAAACTATCGCTTGATATTATTAGCCTTTTTGAAGAGTTTAATGCCGCAGGTGTTACGGTGCTTATTGCCACGCATGACCTTGGCTTAATCGCCCGCATGAGGTATCGCACCTTGACACTAAAAGAAGGCACTATGATCAACGACGGTATTGTTGACGGCCTACACACTCAAGGGGGTGCTTATGAGTAACAATTTGCACTCAAGTGGCTTAAGCCAGCGTAATTCTCTCATAGGCCGGCTTTTAACCTTACCTATTCGCCATGTACAGCAAGCCATTGGCAGTTTAGGTGACCTATGGCGTACACCGTTTACCTCTGTGATGACGGTATTTGTGCTAGGGATTAGTTTAGCCTTACCCGCAACATTACATTTATTTGTCAAAAATGCAGAGCAGGTCAGTGAGCAATGGGACAGTGCCTCACAAATCACCTTATTTTTAAAATTGTCGACAAGTGATAAAAGCGCCCAAAACTTAGTGAAGCGCATTAAACTTTATGCGGAGGTGAGTGACGTTCAGTATATTTCAGCAACACAAGCCTTAAAAGAATTCAAAATACTATCAGGCTTTGGGCAATCCCTTGAGTATTTAGACGAAAACCCATTACCCGCTACAGTACTGGTTACACCAACAGCCAGGGCTAGCCAAGCAAGTGCGGCCAATGAGCTATTAGTGAAACTAAGGCAAGAACGTGAAGTTGACCAAGGTAAGCTTGACCTTGAATGGTTAACACGCTTAGAAGCAATTGCACAATTAATAGAAGACATTGTGATTGGTGTAGCTTTGCTATTATGTACATCGGTTGTACTAATTGTGGGTAATACCATTCGTTTAGCTATTTTAAACCAAAAAGATGCCATTGCAGTCATGAAACTTGTTGGCGCAACCGACAGCTTTATTCAAAGACCATTTCTATACAGCGGCATGTGGTACGGCATTTTTGGAGGCTTACTGTCTTGGCTAGCAGTAGCCATACTGGCACAATATTTAACTGACGGTATAACTAAATTAACAGATTTATACCAAAGTAATTTTCAACTACAAGGGTTAGAGTTTACGGAAGCCTTATTGTTAATAGCCATTGCTGTTGTACTAGGTTTAGCAGGTAGTTATATATCAGTACGTAAGCATATACGCGCTATTGAGCCCAACGCAGAATAAAGTTTTATTCAACCGACTTGAAATTACACACTTCTTAACAAATATTTAATCAAATTAATGAAAGATCATCTTGTTTTGCCCTTTCTATTAAGATAGTGTTTGTCATCGCTCAAATTTACTAGTAAGAGGCTAATAGTTAATTGGCTTGATTTATGTTATAATACCGAGCGAATATGAATCCGATCCTAGGTATTAAATTTAAGTAAAAGTGAAGTAAAAAAATATTAATGAATTTGAGGTAATTATATGAGTAATACAATGCAGCTTACAGTACCACGTAGTGGCAGTATTGAATCTTACATGCAATCAGCGTATAGCATTCCTATGCTTAGCGCAGAAGAAGAAAAAGATCTCGCGACTCGCCTCTATAATGAAAATGACCTTGAAGCAGCACAAAAGCTTATAATGTCACACTTACGTTTTGTTATTCATATAGCTAAAGGTTATTCAGGCTATGGTTTAGCACAGGCTGATTTAGTACAAGAAGGAAACGTGGGCCTCATGAAGGCCGTTAAACGTTTTAACCCTGAAGTGGGTGTGCGTCTAGTGTCATTTGCTGTGCACTGGATCAAAGCAGAAATTCACGAATTTGTTCTGAAAAACTGGCGTATAGTGAAAGTAGCAACCACCAAAGCACAACGTAAACTCTTCTTTAACCTACGTAAAAATAAAAAGCGTTTGGGTTGGTTTAGCAATGATGAAGTTAACACAGTCGCAGAAACCTTAGGTGTAAGCACTAAAGACGTCTTGGAAATGGAAAGCCGCATGAGTAACCATGACCAAGCATTTGAATTATCTTCAGATGAAGATGACGGTGGCAGTACAAGTAATTTCTCACCTGCTTTATACCTTGAAGATAAGCAGTCAGACATCGCGGTTGAAATAGAAAATACCAACTGGGAAAACCATGCTAATACTCGTTTATCAACTGCATTAGTGGCATTAGATGAACGTAGCCAAGATATTATTAACAAGCGTTGGTTAGCAGAAGACAAAACCACCTTGCAAGACTTAGCAAGCAAATATCAAATCTCGGCTGAGCGTGTGCGTCAATTAGAAAAAAATGCCTTAAACAAACTGAAAAGCACGATGGTTTTATAAGTATTTTTGTTAATAAGGTTTATCGTAGTATAAAAAACCGGCTAAGGCCGGTTTTTTTAATGTGTAAAAATGTAAATTAGCGTGGAAAGTTAATAAAAGAATAGGTAGAGATAAATAATGACGGAGATCAGATCGCAAATAAAAGCATATTTTCTAACCTGGTTTGAACAATACCTACCAGGTAACAATTACTTATGGTACGACATACTTGTACTACTTTGGATCGCCACCTTTGCCATCGCATTGCATTATTTTCTTAGAAGCTTAGCTAAGTACTTTCTTAAAACACGCTTTTCAATATTAGATAAAAGGCATGAGCAAAGTGCTACGGCAAAATTAACTTTACAGTTAGTTAACAGGCTTTCATTCATTTTTCAGGGTGTTGTCGTTGTTACTCAAGCGCAACTCTGGTTAACAGAAGGCGTGGCTTTTTTACATATCATTGCGTTAGTCACAGACCAGTGGATAATTATCTATTCGTTATTGTCGTTGTTTACAGCATTAGATATTGTGCAAGTAATAGCTGACAAGCGCTCTAGCCAAGTACATTTCCCAATAAGAGGAATTCTACAAACCATAAAGCTAATTGCCAGTATTTTAACGGGTATTCTTATCGTGTCGCTGCTTATGGACAAGTCCCCCCTTATCTTACTTAGTGGTTTAGGAGCTTTGTCTGCGGTAATGTTGTTGGTCTTTAAAGACCCTATTTTAGGCCTAGTGGCGGGTATACAACTGTCGGCAAATAATATGTTGGCAGTCGGTGATTGGCTTGAAATGCCAAAATATGGCGCAGACGGAGATGTAATAGATATTGCCTTAACAACGGTCAAGGTAAGAAACTGGGATAAAACCATAACCACCATTCCAACCTATGCGCTTATTTCAGACTCCTTTAAAAACTGGCGAGGCATGTCTGAATCAGGCGGTAGAAGAATAAAGCGTAGTATTAAGCTTGAAATGAGCAGCGTTTGCTTCTTAGACGAAAAACAAATAGCAGAACTGAAAAAAGCATCTTTATTAAGTGAATACATCACCAATAAAGTGCCGTTAATCGAAAAGGAAAACCAAGACAAAAAAGTAGATATGTCGGTATTACAAAATGGCCGTCGCCTCACCAATGTTGGCACATTTAGGCAGTATCTATTAACCTACTTAAAAAACCACCCGCATATTCATCAAAATATGACCTTGCTTGTAAGGCAGTTAAGTCCAAGTAGTGAGGGGTTGCCCATTGAAATTTATGTTTTTACCAACACGACGAATTGGGGAGAATATGAAAATATACAAGCGGATATCTTTGACCATATTATCGCGGTGTTACCAGCATTCTCACTAAGAGCGCATGAGTCACCAACAGGGAATGATATCAGGTTGCTTGCTAAGCACTCATGAAATAAGTCGTTAACCTTGTCGGGGTAAAGCCACGACCTACAAATGTGCATTAAGGTGTAGGTTGGTCTTTAGGCCAACAAAGATAAGGTACAAATATAGCTTGTCGTGCTACAGGTTTATAGTGCCAGACAAAACCTAAGTACTTACATCCGTGTAAGCAAAGCCACGAGCTACAAAGGTGCATTAAGGTGTAGGTTGGTCTTTAGGCCAACAAAGATAAGGTACAAATATACCTTGTCGGGCTACAGGTTTATAGTGCCAGACAAAACCTAAGTACTTACATCCGTGTAAGCAAAGCCACGAGCTACAGATCACTTTCAAAATGAACCCGAGTAAATCACTGCTCGTCAGGCCTTAAATAAGCAATGTCGTCATCATCATCTACATGGAAGTCGTAGCCGCCTTCAAAATCGTCATGTAATTCATTTGTCACCGTGATAGGTAATTCTAATATTTCTGGCAAAAAGTCAGTAATATTGGTTGGTTGTTTAATTAACCCAGTTAATTCATCATAAGCTAACAAACCAAGATCTTGCAGGTATTCACGTGTTGATGGCGGTAACGCTGTGCTAAAGCTTTCAATACAAGCCGCTAGCTTTATAAGCAATTTCTCTTTATCGGTTGCCGTTAGATAAGACGTTAATGCTTGATATAACGAGGTAGTAAATACTTTTTTATCGCTATCAATTAGCCGTAATGCAATGGCCGTATTAAGAAATTTTTGTAGCTCAAACATAAGCACATCTTCGTCGTGCTCAATCATGACGGTGTTAGCACTATAACTTTGAGCAATGCTCTTATGAACTCGCAATAACATAGCACTTTGGTAACCTTCACTGGCCAAGGCAGCGTGCATTTTTCTTATGTCAGAGGTATCGTTTATTGCTAAAGCGTACTGGCTAAGCGACACTTCTTCGAAATAAGATGGCGATATTTTTTTCAGCTGTGCATATTGAGCCCAGCCTGCTCTAAAGCAATAAACAATCCCTTGTGATTTAAGGATTTCTTTGGCTTTTTCAGTGTCGTTATTACAAAGGTCTAATAAACCTAAGTTACACATACCCAGTACAATTTCACAGCCTTTTTTAATTTGGTCCGCATAAATTATCGACAAGTTGTCAGAGGCTATTCGCAACGACATATCAGCCAACTGCAGTTTAGTTTTATGCATAAACTCGGCGCTGAAATAGCCATCACTCTCTCCGTCTTTTAAAACCAAAAGTAGAAAAGGGCGATTTCTTAACTGTGCAATTCTCATTTATAAATCCTAAGCAATTAAAGTGGCGCAAACATATCGTCAGTATCCATTTCAACAGCAGTGACCCTTTGTTTATTGGCGTTTTGTTTTAACGCTTTTTCAATGTTCTCAAGTGTGCCGTCTGTACTTACGGTTAATACTTCACGATATGCTTCTTCACTTAATGATTTTATTTTCATGAGTAGCTCTTCAATGCTACCGGAGGTTTGTTCTTCGTCTTCTTCAATTTCAGAAAAGTCATGGCCAACAAAGGGTAAGGACAAGTACAGCAAGCCAAAATCATCATCAACAATGGCATTTAATACCTCTAGTTGTTTTTCATTGTCATCAGAAGACAAAAAGATTTGTGTTAATAAGCTGTGAGCTTCTGTTTGTGCGCAAAATACCTGGTCTTCTTCCATGTTGGTCCAGTAGGAAGGTTCAACATTTAAGAGTTGTTTAATAGAGTCAGCGTCCATTAACCAAGTGGCTATAGAAGGTATAGTCGCGTCGTGCTCACGTACAATTTTAGCCACAGTTAAAATATCCATTTCGGTTAACACCGCTAGCATAGTGTCATCGCCCTGTTCTGCGGCTACTTTTTCTAATGCTGTACCGGCGCGTCTACCACTATGCTGTGCTTCTTCAATAATGTTACTGGCCAGAACTAATGTATTTGTTGTCAAAATAATTCCTTAAGTTTATACCGTTGTAAATTAGGTTAATAAATGAAACTAGCCACTTGGGGCTACGTTATAGCGCAAGTTGTACATCAAGGCAGCTTAGTAGTTCTCGTCGTAGTCGTCATTAGCGCTATAGTCGTCGTACTGATCATCATAGTCATCAGTGGTGTGCTTTAAAGGTGTTGCGTCATAGCTGTTATAAAAATGAATTAGCAACACTGCCGTTTTTAAATCATTTTCTGCGTGTGTCATTATTTCAGTAATACAGGCTCTGGCGTCGGCGTGAACGCCAACGCAAGGTTTTACGTCTGCCCAAGCAGGTACTTTTGTAAGCCCTATTTTTGCCAAGGCTTTGCTATCCACTCTGATTTTAGTTGATATAGCCATGGCGAGTTGATCTACCATGCCATTAAATAGTAATGGCATTTCATTCAGTTGTTGAAATAAATTCGTTAAATAATTTGACAATAAATCAGGATTTTCAGGGTCTGTTAACGACGTCATGTTCTCTAAAAATAAAGAAAAATCATCCGCCAAATAATCTGGTACTTTCACTTCGTCTTGCATTTATTCTGTTCCTAGAAAAATCATATTTACTATTTAACTTAAAGCACTTTGCCAAAAAGAGTCAGCAATTTCACGCGGGTCTGTAATGACAGTATAGTTGTCTTTAATATATAAAGAGCGCTTTTTAGGATCAGAGATCACATCATAAGCCTCTTGAATTGATTGAAACTTTTCTACAGCGTCAGTGCTGTCATTTCTGTCAGGGTGATACTTATTAGCGAGCTTTCTATAGGCTTTTTTTATTTCGACGGTTGTCGCAGCTCTGCTGACCCCTAATTGTTCAAAATAATCCATAAAATTCAACTACCTTTACTTTAATTTGGATAACAATAACCAGTAAGACAATTTTACCTAGTTAATGACAGTATGCACACCATTATGTTTGCTTAGTTAAATACGGTGTAAAGCCGATAATGACAGAGCACTCAGTAGGTAATTATAGCGCAATACTTGCTATAACCATACAACATGGCGCAGGTAAAATAATTGAGTAGCAGGGGTGTTTTTTTGCGAGTGAAAAAAGGCAAAACAACAGCGATATTGTTTTGCCTATTACATCGGTTATGTAGGAGGTTATTCAGCTAATGAGTTGGACGATTACTCGGGCTTTAAGGCAAGCACTTTATCAATATCTTCAGCGTTGTGACGGCTTTCAAGCTGTTCCCATGGTTCGCCCCAAGTTCTATTTACTATGCGGCCACGCTGTACTGCCGGGCGCGCTAATATCGCTTTTGCCCAACGTAGTACATGGGTGTAGTCGTGTACTTGCAGAAATTCCGTTGCATCATAAACTTCGCCTAATACGAGGTTACCGTACCAAGGCCATATTGCCATATCGGCAATACTGAATTCGTCACCGGCAATAAATTCATTTTCTGCCAGCTGCTTATTCAGTAGATCTAATTGACGCTTTACTTCCATGGTGAAACGGTCAATAGGGTATTGAAACTTCTCAGGTGCGTAGCTATAAAAATGGCCAAAGCCGCCACCTAAATAGGGTGCTGAGCCATGCAGCCAAAATAACCAATTCATCACTTGCGTGCGCTTGGCTATTTCTTTGGGCGTCTGCTTGGGCAAGAAGGCATTAAACTTTTCTGCTAAGTACACTAAAATTGAGGCCGATTCAAAAATAGGCAGCGCCTCCGTAGTGGATTGATCTACCATGGCTGGAATTTTAGAGTTAGGGTTAATAGCAACAAAGCCTGAAGAGAATTGCTCACCTTCGCCAATATTAATGATATGAGCATCGTATTCTGCCGCTTTACCTAGCGCCAGCAGCTCCTCTAACATAATGGTTACTTTTTGGCCGTTGGGTGTGGCCAGAGAGTAAAGCTGTAGGGCATGTTTACCAACCGGTAATACTTTTTCATGGGTTGCACCAGCAACGGGGCGGTTTATACTTGCCCATTTACCGCCACTTTCAGCATCATATGTCCATATATTGGGTGGTGTGTATTGTTTAGCCATTAAGATTACTCCTACATTACATTGGTATGTTTTTAGTCTGGTTTACTTTTTAGTCCATGCGAACTGTGCAAAGGGCTCATCAACGGGTGTGTTGCTAATATGGTTTGTGTAGTTGCTTATAACTTTTTGCGCAAGGCCTAAAATGATATCAACAACGTGTTGTTCATTATAACCAGCATCATAAAAATCTTTTAATTGTGCTTGTGTTACATTACCACGATTACGCACAATAATAAGCGTCATATCTAATAAGGCTTGTAATTTTGGCGTTGGCATTTTTTCTTGATTACGTAATGCTTCAGTTAATGCAGGGTCTACTTTCATTGAATGCGCAATGCCTGTATGCGCGGGTACGCAATAATGACAACCGTGCTCTACGTTAATGCCTTGCCAAACAACCGTAAGCTCTTCAGCGTTAAACGCGCTTTTTGCAAAGAGATTATGAAGCACTTGATAGCCTTCTAACGCTTGCGGTGAACTTGCGAGCACGCCGTGCAAGTTAGGCAACATACCAAACTCTTTTACCGAGCTTTCTAATAGCGGCTTGCTTGCTGCGGGTGCTGATTCAATAGTATGGATAGTTAATGATGTCATTGTAATGTCCTTGAAATTAATTATTTGTACCGATTGGTATTGTTTTCCTCTCAATTGTACCTATCGGTACATTAAAAGCAATAACGTTGATGATAAATTATTGCCTGCTGGCTGTTGAATGAATGCAGATAATGCTTTAGAGGTTTATGTTCATTGAGTACTTTTAGTTTTTTAAAGGGTCACCGTTTTACTTGGCGGAGGGTGGGTGTATTACGGGAAAGACTGGGTATAAACCAGAGCAAAGAGCCGAGTAAAAGCCTTTTACCAAAGGTAGCGAGTAGTTATTGTGTTAATGTGTAGCGCCTATTCCCTTAAGGATACTGTCTACAGAATACTCTAGCTCAGACTGAGTAGCGCCTGACCTAGCCATAGCAGCAGCACCTTTTAAAACGGTATAAAGGCTAAGTGCGTTGGCTTTAGCATGTTTATTTAAACCAAGTTGAATCGCTTCACTGTCGGTGTTAAATAAATCAGCATAATGCTTTGTTGGTATTAACTCGGCTGTTTGTAAAGCATGTGTTGCTTCACTAGGAATAAGGCCACTCACTAGCTCTGATTGACATAACACCATATAGCACCCTAATGCATGTTCTGGATCGCATTGCATGTTAATGATTGACATCAGGTGCTTTTTTAAACGTTGGGGGAGTGAGGTACTTTTCTCATTAAGTAACGCAAAGTGGGGTTGCATTTTTGTTTCGAGGTAATGCTGTGTTGCTTTAACAAAAAGAGACTCCTTATTGCCAAACGCACGATAAATACTGGGTTTGTTGATGTTCATGCTTTCAATAAGATCAGCCATTGATGTGCCCGCATAGCCTTTTTTCCAAAAAGTATGCATAGCCGCATTTAAGGCTGTTTCATAGTCAAATTCACGCTTACGGCCGCTGGTCAATGTTAAATGCCTTATTACAATATCGAAAGAGCATATTTTACCACTTGGTACACAGAGTTCAAGTTAAGGTTACAAAGGCAAGGCTTGGGTTACCTTTAGAAGGTTGAAGGTGTATGCGCTTTAAGGCAAAGCACATACCTAATATTATTGTCCATAAAGTATCTTATATATGGCGACGAATGAGCATTATTATGCCCAGAGTAACCAAAGGCCTAATAGTAACAAGAGATAATTCATTATCTTTAAAAAGCGTTGTTTATCTAAGCGTTGATTAATTTTAACGCCAAGCCAATTGCCAAGGAAGGCTAAAGGAGCAAATAGAATTGCTGTAAGTACAGTATCAAAAGTTAATAACCCTAAAGAGACAACACCGATTAGTTTAATGATGTTCATCAGGGCAAAAAAAGCGGCTGCGGTCGCAACAAATTTTGTTTGTGCTAACCCGATGGCGGTAAAGTAGATGATTAAGGGCGGGCCGCCAGCATGAACTAATGTGCTGGTGATGCCTGATGTTGCTGACATAACATACGCGCCGAAGCGATTGTTAACGAAACTGAGTTGCTGTTTTTTAAAGCCAATGTTTTTAACGGCAAAGGCAATACAAATAAAGGCTATAAAAAAGCGTAGGAGATTTGCGTTCACAAAATCCATCAGTAAATTAGCGCAGACAATACCGATAATAGCACCGGGTATTAACTTGGCCAATAGCGCGGTATCCCACTTTTTCCAAAAACTTTTTACGCTCATTATATCGGCGATAATCAGCAAGGGTAACATTAAGGTTATTGCTTCAATAGCGCTAAATTTAAGCATTAACAGGGGCACGGCAAATACGCCCAGTGCCCCAGCAAAAGCTGATTTGGAAACACCGATAAGTAAAACCACCGCAGCGATAAGTAGTATTGCTGATATTTCCATTGCCATCTTAAATGATACCTATGCTTTAAAATAATTTAATATTATTATGTTTTAATCACGCACTTGTTAAAATATACAGATTACTTCTAAGTGCTTGGAATATCTTGGTAAGGTAGCGCTGTCTAGTCGCTTTGTAAATATATCCCAAGCTGTAGTTATTTAAGCCATGGGTAAGTCAAACCATAGCGCTTCAATACCAGAGTCAGCTTTTATTGCTAGTGCTTGCGCTGGTTCAACAGCAAAACCATCACCGGCAGAAAACTGTTCACCGTTTGCTTTTAATTGACCTTTAATAAGATGTAAATAACCAATACGCTGGTCGGTGTTAAAGGTAATATCTTCGTCTTTTTTTAACACTAAACGCGACAGGCTGGCATCTTGGTTAATTGACAAAGCGCCGTTATCACCATTGGGGTTAACTAATGACGTTAATTTACCCTTTTGGGGAATACTTTTTTGCTCATAACTGGGTTTTATGCCTGCTACATTAGGTTGTATCCAAATTTGCAAAAACTTTACTTTATCTTTTTTTGACGCGTTAAATTCAGAGTGCATTACACCACGACCAGCACTCATACGCTGCACGTCACCGGCAGGTACTGTATAGCTATTACCTGTACTATCTTCGTGTTTTAGCGCGCCTTCGATGACATAGGAAATAATCTCCATATCTCGGTGACCATGCTCACCAAAACCTTTACCTGGCATCACCATGTCATCGTTGATTACTCGTAATACCGAAACACCCATGTGTCTTTTGTCGTAATAATTACCAAACGAAAAACTATGTTTGCTCTCTAACCAGCCAAAATTTGCTTTACCTCTATCTGCTGACTTTCTAATATATTTCATGGATAAACCTCTTCAGTTGATTGTCTTGCAGAGATCTTATTGTTCTTGTGAATAGATTAAAATTAGCATTAATAGTATGGTTTGTTCATATTTAAAGAATGTTTGTGAAGCCTTTATTTTGAGGTGTTTTGCATGTTAAGGCATTGTGTTCTCAGCTCTGCAATAAAACTTTTAGCAGCAGGGCCAAGTGAGTCAACATCTTTAAACGTCAGGTAAAGTTGGGTAGATCGCTGCCTATTCTCATTTAACTGTAAAGGGATTAGTTGCTTAGTGCGTAGTTGTTGTTCAATTAAGTTAACCGGTAACCAAGCAAAACCTAAGCCCTGACAAATCATGTCAATGGAACTTTGCATATGGCTTACCGTCCAGCGCTGTTCAGCCTTTAACCAGCCTTCGCTAGCATTTTTTCCTTTATGTAAATGCGCTGAGTCTCGCACTACTATTTGCCGGTAAGATTTAAGGTCGACTAAGTTGAGTTTGCGTTTAAGTTTATGTAAAGGATGCGTAGGGCTCGCGACAGCGTTAAAGGTGATATAGCATAAGCTTTCACTAAAGTTAGCACCCAGGGAAATAGGAGATATGGCTATTTCTACATCATCTTGGCTGAGCAACTCACTCGCACCGCTGAGTACGGTTTCAATTAATTCAATTTGCAGTAATGGGTATTGTAAAGAAACATTTTCCAGCACTTGATATAACACAGTGCGAGGAAATATTTCATCTACCGCAATTTTTAACTTAGTCTCGATCCCTTCACTTAATGTTTGGCCAATACCTTCAATTTTTCTCGCTTCTTCAAGTAAGTAATTTGCCCGTTGCAGTATTAGTTGACCAGCTTCAGTTAAGACGGTTTTACGCCCCTCAATTTGAAATAGCTTTATCCCCAACGAGGCTTCTATTTTACTGACAGCATTGTGGATACTTGATTGGCTTTTATGTACACCCTGCGCTGCCTGGTTAAAACCACCAAATTCAACAACAGCAAGAAACATGCGCCATTGCTCTAATGAAATTCTCAGCATTTTATTACTCACTTGCAAAAGGACCAATGATAATGCCGGCCATGAGGTAACCAAGCACTGAACCTAAACCTAAGCGTTTAGCGATGGGCACAGCGACGATGGCCGCAGCTAAATAGATGACTGCCATTTCTAACATAGGATCCCCTTTTTTATGATGGTAATAAGCCACTACATAGCGTGTTATTGTGACCTTGTTAACAGAATGGGCATAAAATGGCTGTTATTTTATACCCATCCATAGGCTGCTGTTTTAGGTTTATCGCTTTATAATGGAATAAATTCTTTATTATCACCAGGAATGATTGGAAACTTACCGCTTTTCCAGTCATTTTTGGCTTGTTCTATTCGTTCTTTGGTATAGGCGACAAAATTCCAGTGCAAGTAAGGCACCTGTCGAAATTTTTCACCACCGAGCATGATAAATCGTCCACCTTCGAGCATGGTAATATCATGATCATTTTCGTCTAATAAAACAAACTCACTTGCACCATAAGCCGCACCATTTATTTCAATTTTGCCACTAATAACGTATATCGCGGTTTCTTGTGTTGGGTGAGGTTTAGTAATGGTACTTTCTTCACCAGCCACTACGTCAATATAAAACATGGGAGAATAACTTTTTACCGGCGAGCTTAACCCGTAGGCATCACCCACAATAAGCCTCATCATGACATCTTTATAAGTAGAGTGTGGTAAGTCTTGCTTTTTAACATGGATAAACGCGGGTTCTATTTCAACTTTATCTTCCGGTAATGCTATCCAGCATTGTAGGCCGCTAATACTATGTGGGTTGGCTCTTACTTCAAAAGACTCCCGCTCTGAGTGTGTAATACCTTTACCGGCAGTCATCCAATTTACATCACCAGGGCTTATCTCAAGGTTATTACCAAGGGAATCGCGATGTAAAATATTCCCTGCAAATAAGTAAGTTAAAGTGGATAGGCCAATATGAGGGTGGGGGCGAACATTAATGCCTTTACCTGTTGGAAAGTCGCTAGGGCCCATTTGGTCAAAGAAAATAAACGGGCCTACCATACGTTTTTCTTGATGAGGTAATACGCGCTTTACCTGCAAACCACCTAGGTCGTGTTCGGTTGCTGTTAACACTTTTGCCATGTTGTACTCACTTTTGTTAAATGATTAATGGTTGAACTGCAAACAGTGACTATTACTTACCGTTATAAGTTCTCTTGTATTGCTTGTAATAAAGTTAACATTCTTTTTAAGGTAACAATATTATAAAAAAACTAACGGTGCATTCTGTTACAAAGAACCTATTGTTTACTTAATCGAAAAAGAAATCAGCAATAACATTCTATTTAACAGAATGAAATGTGCGTAAATTAGTAATTTTGTTCTCCTTCGTTTTAATCAATACTGTGCTCATCAAGTTTCATGCTAGTGGTAATAATAAAGACTAGCCCAAGTTAAGATGATAAAAAAGATAAGAGGTAACTATGAACAATATTTTATTTATTAAGTCGTCACTCAATGGTGAGCAAGGTAATTCAACTAAATTGGCGCAAGCGTTAATTGCTAATTTATCAGCAACGTCAGCAGTGAATGTTGTTGAACGTGATTTGGCAAAAAAAGCACTAGCTCATTTAACCCAAGAAGAAATGGGATCGTGGATGACACAAGAGAGTGAGCGAACTCAACAGCAAGCCTTACTCGCCAGCGTTTCTGATAACTTAATACAAGAATTAGCAAGCGCAGATACGTTAGTAGTCGCTATGCCTATGTATAACTTTGGCGTACCGTCAACGTTTAAAGCTTGGGTAGATAGAGTCGCACGAGCAGGTATAACGTTTCGTTATACTGAAAATGGCCCCGTTGGCTTATTAAAAAATAAAAAAGTGATTGTTGTTGCAGCGCGGGGCGGAATGCATGCCGGCACAAGTAGCGACTCACAAACGCAATACCTAACCAGTTTTTTTAATTTTATCGGCATTGATGATATTGATTTTATTTACGCAGAAGGCCTTAACATGCCCGGCGGTGATGACAGATTTGCTGCTGCACAAGCAGAAATAGCAAACGTTAAGCAGTAAAAGTACAGCAGTCATCAATTAAGTAATATTTAACCAAATCAACTAAAATAAAATTAAGGATTTTAAAATGAAAACATTATTAACAAAATTAACTACTTCAAACGCAGGTTATTCAGCAGTAGCGTTACGTTTCCCTATAGGGATTATTTTTATGGCCCATGGTGCACAAAAACTTTTTGGTTGGTTTGGCGGTTACGGCCTAGAAGGTACGGGCGGTTGGATGGAGTCAATTGGTTTGGCACCGGGTTTTATTATGGCGTTATTAGCCGGTAGTGCCGAGTTTTTTGGTGGTTTATTTATTCTAGTAGGTTTATTAACACGCCCAGCGGCTATTGTGCTTTCATTGACCATGGTGGTGGCTATTTTTTCAGTGCACTTTGCCAATGGTTTATTTATGTCAAATAACGGCTATGAATTTGGTTTAGCCTTGCTCGCAGCGAGCGTTTCATTAGCCCTGTCTGGCTCAGGTAAGTTAGCATTAGACAATGCACTCGCTAAAAAATTAAGTTAAGTATTAACACTCCGGACAACGCTCCTCGGCCTATTTTATTATTAATTTAGGCTGAGGAGTGCATTTAAAAACCTAACGTTTACCTTGTTATAATACTGGCTATCCGGGCTATCCGGGCTAACCTGCTTCATTAAATGTGCGAGTATTAATAAGATCATGTAAATATTTCGGCTTGGTTGGACTTGGCTTGGTTCTAGCCTATTGGGTAATTGCCAAATACCACCGCGAGGTATTTTAGGGTGGATTGCAAGCTCTCTATTCCCAAGACGGCTATGGTGGGCGCAGAAGTTTCATATAAAATTTAAAGTAGAAAGCCAACTTTCACAAACTTCTTTTAAGAAACTTTTGTGCTGGTAAGTTCGTTTAAAAAGATTCTCATTCAATTTGGCTTGTTACACTGATAGCTGGCTTGTTGAATTGAGTCATTATGTCTTCTTAAGTTTTAGAAAAGCAGACATAAAAAAGCCCGCACAATTTGAGCATTCAAAAGAGGCTTGGCGGGCGTGTTACCGACAATATAAGTCTGAAGAGATCAACCCGTCAACCTATTTTAATAAAAATACATTTATATAATTAACTCATAAAGCTCATAAACAAACAAGCTATCAAGATAAAACAGTGACTTAAATGATTTTCTGTAAACAGTATCAGGTGTCAAATTCTCGTAGTGTTAATGGTTTTATGCTCAATCTACTCGCGGGATTAGTGGCTTATTGCTTAAAGGGCGATAAGCCATCTCTTAATATCAGTGACGTAGAGCTAAACTCTATGACCGTTGCTTAAACAGATTTTGGGTTAATTAACTGATACTTACTAAAATACAGTACCCTTTTTATGGGGGTAATATTTTGGTTAGGGGCATACTTGAGGTAACATAGCATCATCTATATTAACCTTTATAATAGGTGTATTGTCGCAATTATCATTCAAACAAATTTTAACGCCATAGTTATAAGCTTCTAAATCTATACCTTCAACTAATATGGTCTTTTCTGAGCTTTCTAAAAGGAATTCTGAATTTTGTGCATTCATTTTAGCACCTTTAACCACTCTTAATAGCTGATAATTGTTGCCTTTCCCAATACCATCCGCTATCACAAATTCATGCATTTTACACAAGGGTAAGTTATTACCCAGCTGAGAAAGTAGCAGTGTTTGGTCACAGCTACTTTTAGTTGATAACGCATGACGTAACTGATATACACCACCATTTGTAGAGGCTTGAACATAATTCATAAAAGCATCAGCATTTAATAATCCAGCACCACAGCGGTTGCTTGAGCAATCTTGATCAGCATTTAATATGTCTTCTCGTATAGGAGTCGCAGAGAGTTTCAAATAAGTGAATAATTCATCACGCGTTAAATCAGGATTATGTTGTAATCCTAAAGCCGCAATACCTAATGCTAATGGCGATGCTTGGCTTGTACCTTCCCACCAGCCCTCATTTAATAAAATTTCACCTTCAGAGTAACTAGCAGCGTAACCCATAATATCGACACCTGGGGACATAGAGCTAACAGCACCATGATTTGAAAACTCAGCTTTATAACCTTCTTGGTTTGTTGCACCAGAAACATAAACCCCTTTACATATTGCTGGTACATAGGTGCCTATATCTGCGTTGTCGTTACCGGCAGAAACAAAAATCATTACACCCTGTTGATTAGCAAAGTCAATCGCCTCTTGCACAAAATTTGGACATGAGCCTACAGGACCAGCAATACTAATATTTATCATATCAACTTTTTCAATAGTAGGGATGTTGTCTACTTTTCCGCCTGCGGCATGAACAATAGCATCTGCTACGCCGCTTAAAGGGCCTATACCGCAAGATAACACTCTCAGGGCAATAATGTCGGCATCAATAACGCCTGATATGCCAATTCCATTATTAGATTTTGCTCCTATGATAGAAGCTACACCTAAACCATGCCCTTCAATGCACCCTGTTGCTTCACTAACCGCATCATTAAAGTCGCGAAACTCTGGTTGACGTACTTCTCCCCACTCTTTAAAGAAGTTATAACCGTAGCTCCACTCCATATCAGGGTGATCATGAAAACCACCATCAATAACCGCTATTCTTAATTTTTTATTTTGAATTGACTTCGCCATTCCTTTTAAAATTTCACTTGAGCCTTCATTTAGCTCTTTTTCTTTAAAATAATATTGAAAGAAAAAGTCAGGATCATTGGGTGTTTGCTCATCAGAATTCTGCCTGTCACTACTATTTTTACTGCGAGTTTTTGGTGTAGCTTGGTATGTTTTTTCTTCTTTTTTCTTAATAACAGGTATTGGTGATTTTACCCAAATGTCTTCTTCAACAGATAAATATTTACTATCAGTTTTAATTGATTCTACTTCGCTTTCATCAACGGTTATTGATTTAAACTGTTCACTACCTACTTCCTTAACAATGAGTGTAATTTCTTTTGCAATAACAGCATCACTAGAAAGTAAGCTAAATAAAGTAAGCGCTGTGGCTAATAGTGTTTTGTTCATTATCTTTATCCTTAAGCCTAATTTACTAGACAAATCGTTGTGTTATCCAATACTGGAATTAATGTCTCAAGAAAGCTAAATTGTTGATTAAATACCCATAAGTCGCCTTCAAAGGCTCCCATATCTGAATTACCAATTAGGCCTGAAAAAATTTGGTACTGTTCATTATATTGATAAGTTAGTGGCGGCAAGGAAGGTAGATTTTCGTTAGTTAATGCCGCGAGTTCATTAATATTGTTTGCTAGTTTGGCCAATTCACTATTAACTAAGGTTTGCACATTTGCTAAAGCCGTTGCTAATTCGGTTTCAGTACTTAGATTATTTTGATAACTCGTGATAGCCTCAACCAATTGATTTATTTCAGTCGAATAGTCTTTATCAATAGCATTTTGTTTAAGTAAACTAAATGCTGCTAATCTCTCATCAATATAGCTATTTTTTATACCACCACTTAAATAAGCTGCTTTTGCATAAAAATGAATAGCATTATCAAAATCATCAAACTTCCCTACTTGTTCTATATCTGTCCAGAATGGAGCTTCAGCTAAAACGGTTAGCGCAGAGGTATTTATTAGAGATAGATCCATTTTTTTATTAATAGCCGCCACATCATTATTACTTGATGAAGCGGTAATAGATAATATTGAGGATATATCGTTCTCTAATTCGCTAATAGTTATAATAAGTTCATTATTCACAACTTGTGCGGAGACGCCATCTAAAGCAGGTTCAAAAAATAGCGTATATGAAATGTCTCCGGTTCCCGTATAATTGAGAGTTAATGCTACTTTAGATTCTTCTTGCTCATTAATTGCTAATGAAGTTTTTGCTAATGAAAGTGATATTTTTGGTGATGCCGGTGGAGCAATTGTTGATGGAGTGTTGGGCTCTTCAGAGCCTCCGCCACAAGCTGATAAAGTTAACATTAAGGTACTAAGAATAAGTAATTTGTTAAATGGTTGAGTCATTTAAAATCCTAAAATAGTTGTGTTTAATTTATTGATACGCTCTAATCGTTAGTAACAATTTAGCAAATACCAAAACAGTCAATAAGTTACGTAAACTAAATAAAAAACCACAAAATTAAATGTATACGTGTGAAAAACCGATTATTCAATTATGCCCTATACAGCTAACCTTTTTTTAAGCCATGCCTTAGCGAAGCGTAAATCATTTTCAATGGTTCTAACGGATACATCTAGTAACCTTGCTATTTCTTTATTACTACGCTGAGCAAAGTAACGTAGCTCTAAGGTTTCTGCTTGGCGAGGGAATTTTTTTGATAACTCTTCAATCTCGCTGCTCATAGTGATAATGGCGGTATTTTCATCCGCGTTATCATCTACTTTATTTAAAACATGTGGAGAATTAAGTTGAGTTTTTTCTGGGTTTCTAGATTTTGTTTTTACTTGCTTACGGTAATGGTCAATAAACACGTTTCTTACGGCTGAGTTTAAATAACTGTAAAATTGACGTTGGGTGTCAATTGAAATTAACGCCTCTGCCTTTGACAATTTGATATAAGCGTCGTGGGCAATATCGGTAGCCGACATACTAATGATGGCTGTATTGGCGTCTTCAGGTAGTTTTTCGTGATTAGTTTGAGCATATTCTTTAATTTTTAAATAAGCGAAATTCATTAATAACTGAGTGGACTTAGCTTCCCCTTTTTGCCAACCATTAATTAGCTTTATAACGTCTTTTTCTTCCATGTTAATTTTTACCTTTTATTAAATCAAAAACTTCCGAGTCTTGTAAAATAGTTAATGCATTGGTTTTTTGCAGGGTATCTATCCATAGTTGATTATTAATCACAATCGGTTTTTCTACTGAGTTGTGACCATGAACGACTGCACTAATATTTTTTATCGCGTCACCTGTAGGCTTCATTAAATCTCTTCTTTGCCAAATATACGGAGTAATATTTTGTTCTGAGACCTTTAACGTGTTTAATTCACACCAGTTGGCAGGCGCATCTGCGTGGATCACGCCAATGAGTCCACTATTGTTTTTTACGGTGAATGATAAGGGCATCTTAATTCTAATTAAGTGTGCCCAAGCGAGTAGTTTACTTGGGCTATTAAGCCAGTTGTTAATCCAATTACCGCCATTATCAACAAGTACTTTCCAAAAGCTGGCATCGCTAAACCCTTGTAAAAACAGCTGCTCATGGTTACCTAATACCGAATTAAACCAAGGCTCTATTAATAATTCTAAGCATTTTTCAGACTCTGATCCTCTGTCTATTATATCGCCAGCAGCAAATAATCGATCAGTTTTAAAGTTAAAACCAGCACTTTTTAACTGTTCAATTAGTAGTGAATACTGTCCGTGAATATCTCCGACAAAGTAATCATTACCTAACTTATTGGCGCTAAATATTTTGGTAGTAGAGATGTTTAGGAAACTCAATCACCACCTTCCTAGTCATAGAGTAAATAAAAATACTATAACAATTTCAAAATTACTTATGCACC
This sequence comes from Colwellia sp. F1, assembly GCF_056238625.1. Taxonomy (NCBI): domain Bacteria; kingdom Pseudomonadati; phylum Pseudomonadota; class Gammaproteobacteria; order Alteromonadales; family Colwelliaceae; genus Colwellia; species Colwellia sp. F1. The sequence continues at coordinate 179,909 of NZ_JBWDLI010000006.1, read as the reverse complement.
CACGTAGCAAAGACTAAAAACCACATTTATTTTCATGCGGCTTTTAGCTGTTAACTCAGACCTAAAAAACCATTTGATAACTTAGCGAGTATTGCTTGCCTATTACCACTGAGTTCATTGGGTAAACACTCATATTAAAGTAAGGGTACTGTTGCTGGGAAGCGTCTGACTTTGCTCTACTATCGAATAAATTAACAATACCTAAACTTAATTTTTGTTGAGCAAATTGATATTGCATTACCATATTATATAAATTTAAAGGCGTATAACGTGTTTCTTCAAGTTGCTCCCAATCACCAGGGTCAACATTGTTAGGGCTAGAGCCATAACGAAGATGAGTTAGTGATATATGCCATTGCTGTGCTTTTAAGGTGAGTGCAGTATTGACTTTTGAGCGTAAATCGTAATTGTAATAATTATCACGATAATTGTTGTCGATAGATTCGTTAGCATAAGTTTGTACTTTAGTTTCAAGTACATGGTTGTATGCGGAATCAAGCATTAGTTGATAGTTGTCATTTAAAGGAAGTGTTAAGTTTATTCCTAAATCGAACCCTGTTGTTTCTTTCATTGCAGAGTTAATAAAACTGGTGTGAACGGTATTTATTTTAAACGAGTCATACCCCGCTTCGCCATTTCTATCTATTTGCGCTAATGTTGCGGTGCAAGTACCCTCGGTCAAACTCAATTGGCCAGTTAAACACAGGTACTCGTTAATATTAATGTTATATAAACTGTCAGGTACAACCATATTTTTTAGCTTGATATTGTATAAATCGAAGGTTATCGCCGTATTATTATCAGGTGACCAAACGAAACCAACTGTTGTGGTGTGGCCAGTTTCGGGTTTTAATTTTTTATTGCCTGACGACTCATTAAATGCACTATAAAAACCGCTAAAGTCAAAATCTTCATCACAGGTTTTCGCTAACGAAATTAAATCATCATGGCCAATTAAAATACCATCGTAATTTCCTTCATTAAAAGCATTGCATGAGTCAATTAAGACGTAATCCCCCATAAAACCATAACTACCCGATACACCTTTAAATACATTATGTAAATCTGGCGCTCGAAATGTTGTGCCGTGAGTTGCTCTAACTAACAGTTCGTTTAAAGGTCGCCATTCTATGCCTAGTTTATACGTTGGCGCCACACTGGCTAAACTATCGTCATTATATTTATCGTATCTAGCAGCCAACTCAACTGTTATGTTATTTGCAACTAATGATCTTAGTTCACCACCTAATGCATATCTACTTCGCTTTCCGCTGCCTTCTGTGCCTGTTTTCCCAACCCAACCTTGGCCTTCTTGACTAAGTGTTCTTGGATGTTCATTTAAGTCATATTGAGATGATTCAAACTCAATAAAGGTTGCAAAATGTATTAGATTACTGGGAATACTATTAATTTCACCGGTAATACTTGCACCAACACTCGTAACACTTGAATCTGAACTTGATTTATCTAGCCCGAAAATAGTGTTAAATCCTTCGGTATCTAGCGGTTGCCACCATTTTTCAAAATCAACAGTAAGCGCACCGGTATTATTGTTATGGCTCACATAATAATCAGAGGCTGCTTCTTTTTTTAACTGATAACTTGTTTGTGTGTTTTTTGCTAAGCTGTGGCTTAAGTAAACTTGGTAATTATAGTCATTAAAAATCGGTCCTTGTAAGGTAATAGAGGTGTTAAGCATTTGTTCGTCAAATAACTCTTCTTGGCCTTTACCATTTAGTAGCTCTTCAGGCTGAAAGTCCCGCATAATCATATATGAGGTACCATCTTCAACGGTAAATTGCCCATCACCTGACCATGTATCGCTACTCGTTATTTCATCCTTTAAATAGTCGGAACTCCACCCTTGTTGAGTAAGGTTAATCGCGTTACTTTGCCAATATAAGGTATCAAAAGTGAGTGTATGATTTTGTGTTAGCTGGTACTCACCTGAAAAGTATAAAGAGACGTTATCTCTTTCATTAACAAAAGAGTTATCGCCAGTGCCGTCCCGGCCACAATAATTACCCATAAACGAGATACCGGTATAGGTTAGGTCGTTGTACTGATCGCATACTGCTTGACCAGGATCTAACGCTACCCAGTCATCTTCTAATATAAAAACAGCAAGCGAACGTGGTAATTGTGTAGCAAATTCTGACTGTTCTTCAATATTAGCTGGTGTGTCGAAACGATCATCTAACCAGTGACGCTGCTTGCCAATAAACCTATCTTGTTTGGTGTATTCTAATGCTAATGTCCACGTTAATTTATCAGTGCTATCGCCCGTGACGAGAGATAACTGTTTATTTTGTGCATCATTATGATCAGAAGTAGTAAATTGAGCATCAAGCGTGGTCTCGCTAATATCTTTTTTCGTAATAATATTAACCACGCCACCGACCGCATCTGAGCCATATACTGAAGAGCTAGCACTGGTGATAATTTCTATTTGCTCAACAACGCTAACCGGGATACTTGCCAAATTAAAGACATTATAATTATCATCATAAACACGTGGATAATTGGCAACACGTTTACCATTCATTAAAAAGAGTGTTCTATTTGGGCCGAAACCCCGTAAATTCATGGTTTCGAGGTTCCTTGCTGAACCTCCAATCTCGTTAGCACCATTAGCGGCGGTATTCGCTTGTAATGCTTCATAAACGGTATTAAAGCCTCTGTTTTTTATATCAGCGGCGGTAATTATTTGTATTGGATTAGCACTTTCATATTCAGCACGTTTAATACGAGACCCTGTTACTAATATGCGTTCAACTTTTTGTGTTATAAAGGGCGTTTTATCGAGGTTTTCTTCTTGCGAGAAAGCGTGTGCCACATTGCCGAAACTACCGTTAATAAAAAAAACAGATAAAATAGATGAAGAGATTGAATAAAGACTAAACACTTTTTTTGATGAGTTTTTCAACATGACATTTAACATAAATATAACCACTAATTAAACAACAAAGGTAACGATAAAGTGATTGTTAATTATTGTTACATTTTTAATATGGTGCGAATACTATCAGGAAGAAACTCATCATACCAGAATAAATTAATACGAGAATACAGGTGTGTATAGCGCTAATTCACTGAAAAATAATTAATTATTCTACTAATGTTTTCCAGTAGCTAATTATAAATTCAGCTTGTGTTTTATGTTTTATGAATAACGATGGTATATTTGATATTTTATCTTTTACGATAATCATATTTTCGTCACTAACAGATTTAACTAACTTAATCGGTACTTGATTACTGTTCAGTATTGTTAGCGTTAAATCCTGTTTGTTGATGCGCCATTGCCCACTAATTACCTTACTATCTTTTATAAAATCAGCGTTTGAATTTTGAAAGTTAATTTTAACCATAGAAGGTTTGATTGGTGCATTTGAGTTTATTGCGCCATCATAAATGTGATACCACTCGTTATTTAACAACTCTTGTTCTGTCCATGAGAATGTGTTGTTATCTAAAAAATCATTATGCGCCATAATGGTGAGATCGCCTTTTTCGGGTATAGATAGCGCTAACAAGCTCGACGTATAAATAAAATGATCAGCCTCTGCACCTTCGCCAAAATTCACCGATAAGATATTTTTTTTAACTTCATATATACCACTGTACTCTTGAAACGTAGTAATGCCGGTAGAAAAAGTTGCTGAGTTAGTTTTTTTATTGTCTCTATTGCGTATATGTGTGCTAGCCCAAAAAATAGGATCAGATTCTAAAAAAGTAGTAATTTTTTTGGGTTTGGGTAAATAAACGTTGTCGTTTTTCGGATTAAAAATGATGTTATTTAAATAATCGAATAACGAATTTTCCTGTAAAATATGCTTAAACTCAGGATAATATAACGAATGTTTATTCTTTGGTAAGTTCTGGGTTCCTTCATCACTTTGTATTGAAAAATTAATCTCTGTTTTTTGCTGGGCCGTTAATTTAGGCCAATAGGTATCTTTAATATCATGCACCAATTGTGTATGTGGTTTATATAAATTTTTGTTTTCATTTGGGTTGTTGTGGTAGGTGAAACTCAAATAAAAATGATAAAACATCGCTTGAGATATGGTGTCGGGAATACCTGTATTAGGGCGGAAATTAAGTGCTTGTGTTAACTCATTTACGGTCTTTTCAATTAGGCTATATTGCTGTGTTTTAATTAATAGCTTGATTATTTTGCTGCCGGCATCAAAAGCAATATCAGTGTTTTTTAACTGGCTTACTCTTGAAGTTATTTTTTTATAAAGCGATAACGCTTTTTCATTTTTATTTTGGCTGCCAAAATTATTGGCTAATGCCATCTCCATTTCTGATTTTGTGTCTAAATCTAAATTCAGCACTAATGAAAATTTTTCTAGCATCAGTGCTGCTTGGTACTTTTCATTTTTCAAATCATGATACTGTGTCACTAAGTGGGTCATTAACGTACTAATAATAACAACAATAATAAGGCCTAATAACACTGATATAGGGTGGCGCTTAAAGATGAATTTTTTTATACGGTAGAAGTGCGTTGCTTGGTAGGCGCTAACAATATGACCAGACATAAAACGCTTAATGTCATTTTTTAGCTCAAGAACAGACGGATAACGCGCTATATCTTTGTGATGAGTGGCTTTGTTTACAATAGCTTCAAGTTCTATTTGGTAAGCGCTATTTTTATTTTTTTGTTGTTTGAATAAAGAGTTGAATATTTTACCTAGTGCATAAATATCACTATACATAGTTGGTTGCTGGCCTGCGAGTAGCTCAGGGCTAGCGTAACGTGCCGTCATTGCTTTTACGTAAGCAGTATAAGTAGAAGAATTATCACTACTTCGGCTATTAAACATTCTTGATATGCCAAAATCTAAAATTTTTACTTGGTTATCTTGTGTTATTAAAATATTGGCAGGCTTTAAGTCGGCATGAATTACTTGCATTTGGTGCGCATGATTAACGGCTTCGCATAGGTTACAAAAAAGTTGAAGTTTTGTAGAGTGATTTATAGAGGAGTTGTTAAATTTTTCAGTAATGCTACAGCCGTTGATATATTCCATAACGATAAAGTAATAACCATCGTCACTCACACCCGCATCAAATACTTTACCAATATTTGGGTGGCTTAGTTTTGCCATAAAACCGGCTTCACGAATTAAAGCATGTTTGCCAATTACATGCTCAAGTTCACTGTGAATTATTTTAATCGCAACAGTTTGTTCAAACTGTTCATCACAGCGCTGCGCTTTGTAAACACTGCCCATACCACCTTTGTCAATTAATTCGATCAGTTGGAATGAAGTGATAACATGGCCAATTAACTCTTCGGGTGAATTAACAAAAGAAGCACTTTCACTAGACATAAGCGATGACCAGTAATGAGTATCTAAATTTTCACTCATCTCATCATCTTTGAGCATTGCCATTAATTCATCGAATAATTCAGGGTGAGATTTTTTTATTTCAACGAGATAACGTTTTTTTTCTTCTTGAGAAAGAGTAATCGCTTTTACAAATAATTCATACAACATGTTAATTATTAGCCCTGTAAATCATTAACAATAAAAAAGACAAACTAACATTAATATATTGAACAAATAAACAATATTTATTTCTATTGTGGTTTTTTTATTATTTTTCGTCAGTGTTTTGTCAACATTAAAAATGAATTAATAACACAATCATTAAAAATGTTATTTTTTTTAATACACTACGGAGTAATAAATGCTTAAAAAAATAATTTTATCCAGTTTAGTTTTATCTAGTTTAGTAGGGTGTGGCGGAGGTTCTGATAGTGACGATAACGCAACAAATCCTCAACCAATAGACCCAAAAGCAACAGTATATAAAGTGATTGATGGGTATTTAGGTAATGTTGAGGTTTGCTTAATTCGACCTAATTCAACATCATGTGATGTTATTGGTGTTACTAATGAAAACGGTGAAATCGCGTTACCGGATGGCGCTGAAGGGTTATTAGTGGCTAACATTGCTGCAGGGCAGTCAACCGACAGTGATATTGCGGGTTTTGTGGCAAATAGCTATGAAATGGTGGCTGAAATATCTAGCGATAAGCCTAATGTGATTACGCCCTTTACCACTATTGACGTGCTAAATGAAAGCAGAACAATGGCCGATATTGCGGCAGAACTTAATTTATCTGAAAGCTTGATTAGTGGCGATTATATTGCTTCAACTGATAGTCAGCAGCCTCATGTGCACATACTGGCCAGGTTTATGACATCACAATTTACTAGTCAACACAGTGAAAATGATATTAAGGCGTTCACTAATATAATGATTGATGCAAATTCTTATATTAACAACTCGTTACTTAATGATGAAGTTGATTTAGCGCACGCTAATATTCAAATTCAGTATGGAGAATTTATCTACAGTAAGTTAATACCGTCATTGCAGGATTATTTGCAAGGCTCTTTGTATATGGCAAGTACAACATTTCCTAGGTTTGTATATCGAGGTATTAGAGAAGTCATTTTTGATAATGGCGTTGTTACGTTAGAAGATAATAGCCAAAATTACACTATAGATGGTAATACGTTAAATTTAAGTGATGAAGGGGATGGCGATTTATTCTTATATGTTTCAGATAAGTTATCACTATCAGTACCATTATCAGACAAGGATTTGGTGATAATGTCGCCTATTAAATTAGGATATGGACAATCACTATGGCTTGAAAGCGATGGCCGCGGATTACGTCATTGGGATCTTCAAAATTTAGCCGGAGAAACAAGATTCTTGCTATTTGATGATGCTAGTTATAGTGACTCTGAACCAGAGCCTGCACTCGTTAAAATTGAGTTTTTAGATGCAGAAAATGTGCGACTAACTGAAAATGGTGAACAAATGAATATCACTTGGTCTTATGAAAAGTGGGATGATGAGCTGAATTTTTACAATAAAATTACGCTTCACATGGGGCTATACAACAATCGTGATATTCGCTTATCTGAACTATTGTCTGATGACAACGTATCAATTGTTGATAGTGGTGGTGCGCCTCAATTGATGTTCAAAGATGAGGCACTTGCTACAACTATTTATAATAAGTGGAAGTCTGTGCAGTAAGCTATATTTGATTTCGCATAAAAAGTGCCAGCATTACATTGAAAATATAAACCCTAATGTTGGCATCAATTATTAATAAAGTAAGCGCACAATTAACCCCCCATATACCAATGTTAATGGTACCTATGAATAATTACCTCAGCACATTAACCTGGGGTAATTATGAAAAAAGCAGCAGAAATAAAAGCAATGAACTTTAATAGCATTATAAGTACACAAGCTGAAAAGTTAATTTCAATGCTGAGAAGAACCGCTAGCTTAATGCGTGATAATGAAAGAGATGATGATCCTGCATTAATCCGGCATATTTATGACACCTATTACATCCAAAAAGCTAATGTTAAGGGTATTGAGTTAGTAGCTTCAATAGTTACTAAAGTAATAATTGAGGATATTTCTCGTTATGGGGGTCAACATAAAAAATTTGTTGATGACCCTATCAGTGAGTTGCTGTTTGGTTTGCAAATACTTGAAGAAAATAAGCTATATAAAGAACGCTTTAACCTATATGTTGTTCGGATGGTTTATGGGGATATCATTACCTGGCAAGAAGCATTCAGTGTTTTTCAGTGCTTTACTAAACAAGTGTTAAATGAAGTAAAGAACAATAGCAATTAAATTAGGTTAAGGCCGATTCTCCGCCACATAATCAAACCACTTGCCCACAGGCAACACCGCTACTCCAGGCAAATTGAAAATTGTAGCCTCCCAACCAGCCGGTAACATCAATAACCTCGCCAATAAAATACAAGCCTTTGGCTTGTTTGGCTTCAAAGGTTTTAGACGACAATTCGTCAGTGTTAACACCGCCTAAGGTAACTTCGGCCGTTCTGTAACCCTCTGTGCCGTTAGGTTTTATTTGCCAGTGATGCAGGTAGTTGCTGAGTGTTTCAATTTCATTGTGGTTTAATTGGTTTATGGCTTTGTCACTGACAATAGGGGCACTAATGTCGTCGTTCATTAATACGTCAACAAAGCGTTTAGGCAAAATGGTGCTGAGTAAGTTTTTAACCGATTTTTGTGCTTGCTGCTCTCGCCATGTGTTAATGGTGTTTGTTAAGTTTTCTTCGGGTAGTAAATCAATCGTTACGGCCTGGCCTGCGCGCCAATAAGAAGATATTTGTAAAATGGCCGGGCCTGACAAGCCACGGTGGGTAAAGAGGATGTTTTCTTTAAAACTGGTGCCGTCTTCACTGCTAACGTTACAATGAATACTGATACCAGACAAACCGTCAAAGCGTTTTTTGTCATGGTCATGCAGGGTGAAGGGCACTAATGCAGCGGTTGTGGGCAATACGTTTAAGCCAAACTGTTCGGCAATTTTATAACCAATAGGTGATGCGCCCAATTTGGGCATAGTTAAGCCGCCAGAGGCAAGCACTAAAGACTGGCATTGGTAGGTTTTGCCAGACGTGTGTACGAGGTAGGTTTGATCATCATTCTGCGTAACGGAAAGTACTTCGGTGCGTAGATTTACGCTAACGCCTGCCCATTCACATTCGGTTAGTAACACGTTTACAATGTCTTGCGCGCTGTCGTCACAAAAAAGTTGGCCTAAGGTTTTATGATGATAATTAACCCCGTGGCGGTCGACTAATTCAATAAAGTCATCAGCGGTATAGCGGCTTAAGGCTGACTTTACAAAATGCGGATTTTGACAAATATAATTACTTGGCGTGGTATTTTGATTAGTAAAATTACAACGGCCACCACCACTAATTAAAATTTTTCGGCCAGCTTTTTTACCCATGTCTACCACAGTTACGCTGCGGCCACGGTAGCCAGCAGTGGCAGCACACATTAAGCCTGCTGCGCCAGCGCCAATAATTAATACGTCGGTGTTGGTTACTTCTTTCATTAGTGTGTTGTTACAATTTCAATGAATAAGGTGGATGATAACATTATCCCCGTAGCCCAGCTAAGTGTTAAGCCCGTTTATTTCAATAATTTTGCTTGGCTAGAGCCAGCTACACGTTTAAGTTTGGTGGCAATACGTGTACTATGCACCAATAGTTATTTAATAATCTAATGGAGTAAATTTATGTTGAAATCAGAAATGGTTGCTAAACTTAATGACCAAATTAATTTGGAGTTTTTTTCCTCAAATTTATACTTACAAATGAGTGCTTGGTGTGAAGACCAAGGGTTTGAAGGGGCAGCAGAGTTTTTGCGTAAACATGCCGATGAAGAAATGGATCACATGAAGCGTTTGTTCACTTATGTAAGTGAAACAGGTGCTATGCCAATTATTGGTACCATTGAAGCTCCTAGCACTAACTATGGCTCTTTAGGTGATGTTTTCCGTGAAACGTTTGATCATGAACAAATAGTGACAGAAGCGATTAACGGCTTGGCTCACACAGCATTTACCATGCAAGATTACTCTACGTTTAATTTTCTTCAGTGGTATGTCTCTGAGCAACATGAAGAAATGAAGCTTTTTAAGAGTATTTTAGATAAAATTGAATTAGTGGGTGAAGACGGCAAAGCGTTATTCTTCATTGACAAAGACTTAGCAGAGCTTGCAAAAACAGGCTCGCCGACCATTATGGATGCTGAGTAACAAGGTTAGGTATATTTAGCCTAACAACATTAGTGTGCTTTTACAGAGAATAAATTAATGCGTTTAGTTATAGGGATAAGCGGTTCAAGTGGTGTTATTTACGGCATTCGCTTATTAGAAATGCTTAAAGCGGTTGAAGGCGTAGAAACGCACTTAATTATGAGTTCGTACGCTCGGCTTAATATCAGCATTGAAACTGAACATTCGCTGCAATCTGTAGAAGCGCTAGCTGATGTAGTACACAGTAATAAAAACCAAGCCGCGAGTATCTCTAGCGGCTCCTTTAAAGCTGACGGTATGATCGTTGCGCCATGCTCAATGAAAACACTGTCAGCGATTGTGCATTCGTATGCCGACAGCTTAATAGTACGCGCTGCTGATGTTACCTTAAAAGAGCGCCGTAAATTAGTGTTGATGCCAAGAGAAGTGCCGCTACATACCGGGCATTGTAAGTTGCTGTATGAAGCCTCGCAATTAGGCGCTATTATCGCGCCCCCTATGCCAGCGTTTTACAATAAACCACAAACAATAGATGACATTATTAATCATAGCGTAGCAAGAGTACTTGATTTGTTTGACATTGATATTGGCACAACAAAACGTTGGGCAGGGCAAAAGTCTTAACTGATTTTGCATTGTTTTGATAAACAATCAAGTTGTTGCGCAACCTTGTTTATATCATCACTATTTGTTGCTGATTGATTCACCCCTGCTAATACTGCCTTTTTAGAATTAATTTATAGGCTTGATATCATCGTTTTAAATTTGAAAAATTAAACTCTATTATCTTTTGTCATCGCAGCACAAAAAAATATGCACCATAAAGCCTATTAATAGAACAGTGAAAGGCAATTTACTTACTTCAACTCTGGCAAGCAGCATTACTTGACCACTTCAAACCTTATTGTGAGTCCCGAAGTAAATATATAAAACCAAGCATTACATTTAATAAAGTAATTACTCTATCTGCTTGAACTTATAGTTTTAAAATTACCATCAATTCTATTTTTTTAATTAGTAAAAACACTTGACTTATTTTTGTGGGCTAACTAATTTGTTATTGGTGCATTTTTAACCTCATCGTAGTTGATGAGCAAGTGCTCTTCACCATCCTCAAAAGATCTTTGAGGTGGTTAACCATTACTACTAACAGCAAAAGGTAACTACACCGTATGAAAGTAACAATAAAAACAAAAATGAAATATTTAACCGCCTGTATATTTTTAACAGTTGGCGGGCAGTCCCAATTGGCAACTGCTGGAGATATGACAGACTTTTTAGATGCATTACGTGGTTTTGAGTCAGGCTTGCCTGATGCCACTGATGAAATTGTTAATAGTTATAAAACGGGTTACAACGATAATACGGCCCGTACATACAGCTACTTAAAAAAAGATGCTCAAGGTAATGATATTCCTGGACGCATAGATTTAGCTTGTGATGGAAGTGTGGTAGGCGAAACCCACTCAGTTAAAAGGTATTTCCAAAAGTTAGATGTTGATCGCTTTTACGATAATAATGCTTCTCTTGCCGATCGTAAGCGAATGATCAGAAAAATGCAGTATAGCTCGCTAAATGCTTGGGGTTTTGTTGGTTATCAAAACGGTGAAGCGACGTTGATCACCTCTGGATATTATATTCCTCAAACAGTAGGTGGCTTGAGTAAATATTACTCCGCTCGGCCAGCAAGTGAGTGGGCAGCTACTGGTACCGGTCGACAAAGTGAAGCTACATGTAACGGTGTTAAAGAAACGATTCAATTTAGATGGGAAGGTGGCACCGTTGATTTATTAACACCGCAGGTTAATGAATGGTTAGGTACCTTTAGTGGTAAGAGCGATATTTATCAGTTTGATGATATGCGTATACCAGCAAAACAAGAGCAGATCATTCGCTCGTTAATGCGCTCTAACTATATTAAGTTTCGTGAATTGATGCAGGAGCGCGGTAAAGATTGGTCAGATATATTAGGCACAAGTTATGATTATATTCATATTGAAAATGGCCAACAAGTCACTAAAACCACTACTATTACTATGTCAGGTATTATCGCCGCAACACATTTACGCGGCGCTTTAGGTGTTATTAATGCTATTTTTGAGGGGACAGATACTGGTGATGAAACGGGCACAACGGCTGGCTTTTATATGGATATGTTCCAAGGACATGATACTTTATTTGACACGCCGAGTAATGACACTATTTCTGGAACACAACACCCTGAAATGCTGTTTGCAGGTTGGGGCAATGATACGGTTGTAACAGGTGAGGGCAAAGATCAAATAGTTATCCAGAAAAACGCTTCAGGTAATACGCAGACCGTTATCAGCGACTTTACGCTTGGAACAGATCGCATATCTCTTGGTGTAGAGTGGACTGGCTCCCCTTTAGCCCAAATGACTATTACTAGTACGAGTGATCAAACAGGTTCAGTATTAACACTTCCGGGTAACCAATCGATTGTATTACAAGGCGTACCTAGTAGTAGCCTACCGACAAATATGGATGACTATATTGTCCATGCAAAAAGCTACGTGCAGGGTTGGGGTGGTACGAGAGAAACCATTACGGGTTTCCGTCCAATGCTCGACAAAATTGTTCCTGAAAGACATGTCGCCGTTTCTGACTTGAGCGCTTTTGAAAACGCAGCCGGTAACCTAGAGATAGGCACAGATACTTGGAATACTAAAGAGCTTGTTGGTCTGAAATTAGCCGACCTAACTACCGAGATGTTTTCTGAAATGACTGGTGATATCTCTCAGCTCGGTGGTATCACAATTCCAGCCAGACCGGTGATTACTGCTAATGGTGATACTGCTGCAAATGGCGGAGATACTATCAATGTGAGCGGTAGTGTTACCGGTACAAGCAACTATCAATGGACTCAAGTTGAGCCACTTTCTCCTTTGGCTACGATTAGCAACACAACATCTTTAAGTACTTCTATTACTTTGCCAACGGTTGCCTCAACAACTGAGTTCTATTTTCAGTTAAAAGGTGTAAACGGGTTAGCCAGCAATGCAGTTTCTCATGGAGTGTTGGTAAGCGCAGGAACAAATACAGGTAATAATGCACCAACAGCAGTTGTGTCGTCTTCGGCAGCGACAGTGGTTGAAGGTCAAAATGTTAATTTAATAGGTGCTAGCTCTACTGATCCTGATGCGAATACAACACTAACCTATCAATGGAGTGCCTCGCCAGCTAATGCCGGTAGTTTTAATTCTCCAACGATAGATAATCCTATTTTTACGGCCGCTAATGTTACTGCTGATACCAGTGTAAATATTACGCTAGTGGTTAATGATGGAGAATTGAGTGATAGTGCTTCAACCTGGGTAACAGTTACTGATGCTACAGTAGGAAATAATGCGCCAACGTCAGTGATTTCAGCGTCTGCGGCAAATGTTGTTGAAGGTAACTCTATTAGTTTCAGCGGTGCAAGCTCGACGGATCCTGATGCTAATACTACATTAACGTATCAATGGAGTGTTTCGCCAGCTAGTGCCGGTAGTTTTAGTTCATCAACGGTGGCTAACCCAACATTTACCGCAGCGAGTGTTTCGGCTGATACGGTTGCGAGTATTAGTTTAACGGTAAGTGACGGAGAATTGAGTGATACAGCGGCTACGTCGGTGACGGTAACTGATTCTGCGCCAACAAATAACTCACCAACAGCGGTTATTTCTGCATCTGCTGCTAGTGTATTAGAAGGTGGAAATATCACGTTAACAGGCTCTAACTCGAGTGATCCTGATACGAATGATACTTTGACTTATCAGTGGAGTGTGTCACCAGCTAATGTCGGTAGTTTCAGCTCATCAACTACAGCTAACCCTGTATTTACTGCTGCTAGCGTTTCCGCTGATACTCTTGCTAGCATTAGCTTAACGGTAAGTGATGGTGCACTGAGTAATGTTGCCTCTACCTCAGTAACTATTACTGATGACAACGCAGGGTCAACTATAACGCCATGGGTTGCAGGTCAAACAGCAGTGAACAATGGTGATGTTGTTTCTTATAACGGTTCATGTTTTGAAGCTCAACATAACCCGGGGGTTTGGGAAACACCAACCTCTACGTCTACTTGGTTCTGGACTGAAGTTTCATGTAACTAATATTCACTTTAGTACATTTAGTACAGTAACAACAAAAAACAGCGGCCTAACAAGTCGCTGTTTTTTATGCACGTCATTTATCGGTAAGGAAATAGAGTACACATTTACTCAACTTAGCGTTTGAATAAGCGGACTAGGCGGTTATGAGTCGGTGGTATTTTAACTGCCACTCTCTAAATTACTTGTCGGTAATCTATATTACTAGGGTCTAATCCCCGATAAGGAGACCTCGGGTATGACCATTGCTACATAATCAGGTGTTGCCAAGTGCACCAATTCCCATCTCAGTAATTTAATCACTAGCTAGCAAAGGTAGACCTCGACCCGAGACAGGGCGTCGAGGGCTGCCGTTGTTCAGGGAAGATAAATGGGCAGGTATCGAGGTTTAGGCTAGCTGGTGATTGAATGTTCTGCTGAGCGGGACGCTCTGTGGATTGAAAAGGGGAGCGGAGTGGTCGTTCCCCTTTTTGTGCAGTCGCCACCGCGACGCCAAGCAGAGAACCAATATCCAAGCACTTCAGTTGATCCCCGTATGATTAAAATACGAGAACGCTAAAAGGTTAACTAAATAGAAGAAGGGCAGTAAACATAAAAAAGCCAGATTTAAACAAATCTGGCTCGGCCTAAAGTGGTAGTCCATTACCACATGTAAATCGTTTAATTTCACTGTTGCCAGTAAGGTAAACGATAACTAATCATATAACAGGAACGTGTCAAACCTGTCATATGAGAAGAGGGTATACGATGAACATCTTTGTTTGATTAAAACTTAACGCTGGCACCAAGGTAGTAGCGAGTACCAAATTCATCAATACTGTGAATTACATTGCCAAAGTCAGGTTGGCGTAACACCAATGCTTCATTGGTTAAGTTTACGGCTTCAAGAGAGATATCAAGATTATCCATAGCATGCCAAATGATAGAAGCATCTAGCTGGCTGTAAGCATCATTTACGCTTCCGCTACCGCTGTTATTGTATTGACGCATAAACTCATCACGATAGTTATACGCTAAGCGTGCACTAAAGTTATCGTCTTCATAGTAAGCTGAAAGGTTAAATGAGTTTTTTGATACTTCATTTAGTGGAACTGTTTTACCCGCTGAGTTTGTCACTTCACTATCGGTATAGGTGTAATTACCTTGTACACCAAAACCATTGTCAAAGGCATGTTGCACTTGTAACTCTAGACCTGTTACGGCACCTGTGCCGACATTACGAGAACGAGTAACTAAACAAGCCTCTGAGCATCCGTCATAAGGTTCTACTGCAGAGGTTGTTTCAATATAGTCACTGATATTTTTAATAAAGAAGGTTGCGCCAACAATTGAAGCATCATTAAAGTACCACTCTAAGCCAATGTCGTATTGGTCAGCTTTGTATGGTTCTAGGTTAGGGCTACCGACAGTGGCTGTTCCAAAGCTCACGGAAATGGTTTCCGCCATTTGCATCGCATCATAGTCAGGGCGCGAGATAGTAGAGCCTGCAGCAAAGCGGAAAATAAGGTCGTCAGAAATATCTGCGGCGATATTTACACTGGGTAAAAAGTTATTGTAGTCTTTCTTCCCTTCTGAAGGCACGCCATCAATACTGCCTTTTGATAACACATCAGTATCAACATAACGTAAACCTACGTTACCGCGAAAACCATCACCTTCAAAGCTACCCTTAACATAGAATGCGGTAATGTCTTCTTCAATTGAGAACTGACTTAACGTTGTGGTGGTATCAGCTTGATTCTGCTGGGCATAATCCCATATTCCTGCGCTGCTAGCTACTGGAAATGCCGACAAACTGCCAGTGCGTCCTTCTTTACTATGTAGACCGGTAGCAAAGCCACCATTGTAATCAGCCAGTGTTAAACCGTCAGCGATTGCTTTATTTACGTCGACATCACGATAATCACCACGTGAGGCAAAGGTTTGGCTTTGATATTTTAAGCCGAAATCAAGCGTGGTAAGTATGCCTTTATCAAGCTGATAAGAAATGTCAGATTGAATATAATCAATATCGTTATCACGCACATAGTTTATATAGGTAAACTCTTGAAAAATATCAAAATTATCATGGCTTTTTAGATAGTCTGAATTGGTTGGAATAATTTCAAGTGCGCCTGCTACATCATAGGTATAACCGCCATTAGCGGCATTGTCCGTGTCACCCCACCACGTACTGCTCTGTAATGTGCGTCCTTCAGCACTAGAACTGCCTGCCACGATACCAATTGACCAATTATTCACGATATATTCTAGCGTAAAGTTGAGCGCATCGGTTTGCATTTCAGGCTTACGTAAAACCGTATTATTAAATAAGGGTGGTAATCCTGCGCCACTAGCACCGTTCGTTGTTCCGCGCGTAAGTACGCCAGCGTTGTTTGTTGTAATAGAGTTACCATCGAGTGTACCAAAGCCAACTATACCGAACATTGCTGTGTTATTATGGTCATTATTTAACTCAAATAAATTGTAATTCAAGCTCATTAATAGATTATCAGACGGGGCGTATTGCATGGTTAATTGCGTACTTGTACGTTCTCTGTCTTCATCAAATACAATCGATGACATTGCACCATAAGAGTTGTGAGATGCACCATTATCAGCAGTGAGGCTAGTGCTAGGCGTACCAAAACTAGATAAGGTTTCACGGTATACTTTAGACTCTTCATTTGAGTAAGCTACTAATAAACCGAATGTTTCATCGTCAGTTTTCCAGCTACCTAATGCTGAATAAGCCGGACTCCAGTCTTCAGCGTTTTTGTGGTATGCGCCCTCAACAGAAGCAAAAATGGTACCTGAGTCTAGATCTAGTGGTTTACGAGTTTGTAGATTAACCGTACCGCCGATAGCACCTTCGTTAACATCTGCTTCTACTGACTTGTATAAATCCATGCCAGAAATTTGCTCGGATGCTAACATTTCAAAATTGAAGCTACGGTTTATGCCACCTAAATCAAACCAGCCAACACTCGCAACATTTTGCCCATTAAGAAGCACCATACTATGCTCAGGTGCAGTACCTCGAATCGTAACACCGTTTACCTCACCGTATGTTCTAACAACTGTAACACCTGGAATTCGTTGCATCGCATCACCGATGTTTTTATCAGGGAATTTTCCAATATCTTCGGCAGAAATTGAATCTAATACAGAATCACTAAATCGTTTGGTATTTAACGCTTTAGTTAAACTGCCTCTTATTCCTTTGACTTCAATGATTTCTATGTTGCTGGTATCTGTTAGGTTGTTCTCTTTAGTTTCAGCTGCAGAGACATTATTCATGGCGCCGGTTAATGCAATTGTGCTAAATGAAATGAAGCGCATCGCGGTGTTGTTTTTAATTATATCAGCGAACTTTAATGACATACCTTTATCCTCTTACTTGTTGTAGTTTTTATTTTTGTGGTGAAATTTTTTTAAGTTAATTTAAAATATTATGTAAATTGTTTTTACTAATTTAATAATCAATCATTTTGACTAAATGTCAACCAATTATTTAGAACAATTTACTTTAAAATTTTTATTTCTTTGCAAGAATTCGTTTTGCAAGCTCTTTAGCACTAACTGAACGACTTGAGTAAGCACAAATATAGGTACTTATTTCATTTTTTTGGTTTAATTCTTGAAA
This sequence comes from Colwellia sp. F1, assembly GCF_056238625.1. Taxonomy (NCBI): domain Bacteria; kingdom Pseudomonadati; phylum Pseudomonadota; class Gammaproteobacteria; order Alteromonadales; family Colwelliaceae; genus Colwellia; species Colwellia sp. F1. Next base: position 162,535 of record NZ_JBWDLI010000006.1, on the reverse strand, counting down.
CTCATAATCTGAACGAAGCGCTAAAACCATTAGATTTTTTGCAAATAAGCGCTGAGCTTGTTCGATACGCTGTAGCTGCTCTTGCAAAGGAAAAGACTCTCCTGGTAGGGGGTAATCTTCAGTCAATATGACAAGTGGGCATTTTATATCAAGTGTTTTATTGCCTTGTAACACTTGAGAAAACTCTTCATAGGGCAGGTAAATCATGTTTGCTTTTGACAGCTGTAATTGTTGATGAAAGACTTGGCTTGCCGGAACCGCATCATTAGGACCAATACCACGACTATTGACTAGATTTTCATAACTGGTAGGGTTCACAGCACAGGTAAAGTAGAAATCAGTTTGCCCTAATGGCCAAAGCCCCTTATCATTTTTAAGTATTTTAATCGCCTGCTGAGCAGATTTTTTAGCCGTATTTTTACTCGCATTCGTTGACGCATTACTTGTGAAAGTCTTATCGCTAACTTTTTGATATTTAAAACACAAAACATGTTTTAATGTTTCGTCAATTTGAGCCAAGCTAAGCTCACCACGTTGTACTGCAGCAACGACACCGGTAATAGTCTCTTGTTGTATTTGCTTGTAAGGTGTTGTTTCGTTTTCATAATGCTCTTCACTGAGCATAATCAAATGAGCGCCTGCTTTGAGTGCAAGAATAGCCGCTTCACTGGGAGAGTAGTTTTTTCTCATCGCCCACATATTCATACTATCGGTAATAATGAGCCCTTTAAATCCAAGCTGCTCTTTTAATACGTTAGTTAATATTTTTTTAGAAAGGGTTGCTGGGTACTGGGCATCAATTGCTGGGTAGTTAATATGCGCGGTCATAATGATGCCAACATCATTATTGATAGCCGCAATAAAAGGAGGTAGATCCTCACTTAGTAATTGATCTATATTTTTAGCCACTTCAGGTAAAGCACGATGACTGTCTGTTGCGGTATCACCATGACCGGGAAAATGTTTAGCACAGGCTATATTTCCGGTGCGATTAATACCTTGCACCGCAGCAGCGACATGTTGGGCGACATGTTTAGGTGTTTCACCAAAAGCGCGTTGGCCTATGATTGGATTGTTTGGGTTGCTATTAACGTCAGCACAAGGCGATAGTAACGTGTTGTAACCTATCGCTTGCATTTGCTCTGCAAACACTTGATACATATTGGCGGTTAGCTTGACATCGTTTGCTACCCCTAGCGCTAAATTACCAGGGCCTAAATCAGTTTCTTTGGTTAAGATCCCCCAAGCACCTTCTTGGTCTGCCGCTAATAATAAAGGCGCGTCACAAGCACGTAAGGCCGCTTGGTTCTGTAATTGCCCTGACAAGATGCTCGCTTCTTTTAACGTGTGTGCATTGTCATCAGTTAAATAGAAGCCACCAACGTGCATGTTTTTTACTAAATCGAGCGCATACTCATTATCTTGTCCGGCGAAAGCCAATACAAAAAGTTGACCTACTTTTTCTTCCACAGTTAACGTTGGGATAAGTTGTTCAATTTTTTTCAGGTAACTCATTTCACATTCCTTAGGCCCTTAGGCATAGTGAAGCCCTATCGCGAGTATCATATGATTAATCAGGCTCGCAATGTAATTTTTAGATGAAAACTATGGTAACTAAGCAGCTATTTCTTTAGCGCCAGTGATAAGACCAACTAAATCTTCTTTAGTTACGTCAGGCACTGCAACGTCGGCAACAGAGCGACCTTGATATAAAACAACGGCGCGATCACAAGTTTCGACGACATGCTGCATGTTATGGCTGATCAATAGTACGGCAACACCTTGTGAGCTAATCACCTTGATCAACTCATTTACTTGCGCGCTTTGTTCAACACCAAGTGCGGCAGTGGGTTCATCCATAATAACAATATCAGCGCCCCAATTTACCGCTCTTGCAATGGCTATTGCTTGTCGTTGACCGCCCGACAAGTTATGAATTTGCTCATTATAAGAGGGGATTCGGGTATTTAAGCGATTTAAAGATTTCCTTGCTCTCTTAGTCATTGCTTTAGTATCAAGCCAGCCTAACCAGCGCAGAACCGGGTTTTTATGCTTAATCTCTCTATTGAGAAATAAGTTTTGCACAATATCAAACTCTGGAATCATTGCTAAATCTTGAAATACTGTTTCTATACCGGCAGCACGGGCATCTTCAGGTGAACTAATATAAACAGATTTACCGTTAACTTTAATATCACCGCCGTCAGGTGCGTGTACACCTGAAATACACTTAACTAAGGTCGACTTACCAGCGCCATTGTCGCCTAATAAACCCACAACCTCGCCTTTATTTATGGTAAAAGTCACGTCTTGTAGTGCATGTACGCCGCCAAAACTTTTCTTAATTGAGCTAAGCTCTAAAGCAACTTGATCTAATGCTGATCTAACCATTATTCCGTACCTCTTTAACACCAATAGCCACCGCAACTACTAAAATAATACCGCGCGTAATCATTTGCTCATTCGTTGAAAAACCTGAGAGAATTAAGCCATTGTTAATTATGCCCATTAACCAGGTGCCTAAAATGGCACCAACAATGCAAGCTCTGCCACCAAATAAACTCGTGCCACCAATGGCTACTGCTGCAATAACCGTTAATAAATCAGCTTCGCCTAAGGTGTAGCGAGCGCCATGTAAACGTCCTGCATAAAGTAAGCCTGCTAATGCGGCTGCTGTTGATGAGGCAATTAACGCATAAACGCGTATTTTTGTGATTTTTATCCCCATCGCTCTTGCTGCTGCAGGGTTGCCGCCAACGGCTAAAAGATGTCTTCCTGCAGCAAGTTTTTTCAAAATAATATAAGCACAGCCACCAATCACTATGGTCCACAGTAGTAATATCGGCATACCTAATACTTTGCCTGAGCCAAATAAATAGGTGAACTCTGGATTAATAATAGGAACTGACTCTAAATTGGTTAATTGCCTCGCAATACCGGTGATTATCCCCATGGTACCTAAGGTAATAAGTAGCGAAGATACTTGCAGCCGCTCAATAAGTAAGCCATTAATTAAACCGACGGTAACCCCCACTAAAAGCGCACCTAAAACCGCGAGTGGAATGCCTGTGTGCTGTAATAATAATGCACCAACTAATGCACTTAATGCGACAACAGAGCCAATAGATAAATCGATATGGCCTACCGCTAAAGCAAAGGTTAAGCCTACTGCCATAATAGTTAACGGCGCGGTTTGTTTAACAATATTCATAAAGTTGGATAAGGTTAAAAAAGCCGTGTCGTGTAAGATGACCGCGAAAAAGAATAAAACAAAGAAGAAAATATAATAAATAAACGCTTCTCGTTGTAAAGCAAATTGCTTCATTTGGTTTAGTGATAACATCTTAGCACTCATAAGGGGATCCTTTACTGTTGTAATGCTTGCGTTAATAACTTCGGTAAAGGCTTTTTAAATGCTTCTAGCCATGCCGTTGTAATGTTTTTTCTAGTGACCTTATCAAAAGGTACTATGGTGACTTGGGCTGCTGGTTCTCCAAGTGTTGCCAACGCACCTAACTTAGCCATAGTTGCGCCAATGTCATAAGGTCTATCGGCGACTGTGCCGTATAAGTTTCTGTTGGTTGCCATATCTAATAAGTTATTTACCCCTAAATCATGGGTGATTACTTTAATATCAGGTCTATCTAATGATCTTAATGCTTCTATTACCCCTTCAGCTGCACTGTCCCATGAAACATAAATAGCTTCAATTTCTGGGTTCTTTAGTACCATTGCTGCGGCAATATTACTCGTATCACTTTCTTTAACAAACCCTTTCTCGATAACAATATCTATATTGGGAGCTGAACTTAAGGCCTCTCTAAATGCGCTATCTCGGTTGTTAGTAATGAAGTACTTGGCATCATGATAAATCATGCCTAATTTACCAGAATCTGATTGACTTAATGCATCAATGGCTAACTCTGCTGCGGCTCTCCCCATACCAAACATGTCATCGGTAACGATGCCGACATAATCTTTATGGTGAACAAAACCTTCAATAGGGTTACTTAATAAGACTAATTTAGCGCCATTACTAATCGCATTACGGTAACTATTCTTAGTACTGGTACTATCAACAGAAAGTGACAAAATGATATCAGGTTTGAGTGCACTAACATTTTCTAAGTCGGCTACTTGTTTAGCGGGATCAAACTGTGCGTCGGTCACCGCAGCAACATTTATACCAAGCTCTGAAAAAGTTTCTGTAGCCCCTTGGTTAACGGCACTAACCCAAGAGCTAGAACCATGCCAAACTAATGCTGCTGTTAGCTTTTTAGTTTTTAATTGCGCGACTTGTTGTGCAGATAAAGTAATATTTTCTGATTTATCTGCATTTGTAATACTGTTAAAGTCAATGGCTAATAATGGAGATGTGAAAAACATGCTCAAAAGCGCCAAGGCAAGCACAATGCTTTTGTTTATTAAGTTGTAATTATTACAACCATGAAAATTACTTGGTAGTGTCATAAAGAAGTCTGATTTGATTGTCTAATAAACACTATATTAAAGATAAAAAACATTAAGTCAAATGTTTTGACTTAATGTTTTTAGGGAGAAATAGATCAAAATTTTTAACAAACGGTACTTTATAATTTAAAGTACGTACAATAGTCATGATTACAATTAATTTCACATAGGTGTATGCTCACTTGAAAGGCTCAAATTCAAAAAAAAATAAAGTCTTAAACTTGCGTTTAGTGCTTTCAGAAATAGTAACTCAAAGGCCAATTTCCAGAGTGGAAATTTCTCGGCGTACACACTTAACCAAGCAAACGATTACTAATATGGTGGAAGAATTGATCCATAATGGCTTAGTGGTCGAAATGGGTATAAAAAAAGAAGGTGCTGTTGGCAAGCCTTCAAAAATGCTAGATCTCAATCGAGAAGGTTGTTATAGCTTTTCGATTCGTATGTTCTCACACAAGGTAGAGCTGGGAATTTTTTCGTTAACAGGTGTTGCTATTGCAACAATGCAAGCAGAGTACAGACAAGGCAATGAGTTAACCGTGGTCAGTGAATCCTTTAATATTCTATTGGCTAAAGCAAAATTAACCCCTTCTCAACTGCTTGGTGTGGGTATTACGTTTGTTAGTGAAAAAGAGCATAACCTAGCAACCTATCAAAAAAGCATGGACTTTAAACATGCGTTAACAGATACATTATCGCTACCAATAGCGACAGAAAATACTGCTTCAGCTTGCGCCGTCTATCAAATGCTATATGGTGAAGCTAAGCACTTACACAGTTTTATTTGTGTACATATTTCAGATGTTGTTGAAGCAGCGGTTGTTTATGCTCGAAGTATATTACTCGGCGCTAACGGTTTAACCGGGGCTATTGGTGAAATGTTTGTTACGCCTGAAACCGATGAAACAACCGTTGAGCTAGGGCGCTTGAATGATTTCGCCTCACTGAATTCTTTACAAACACACTTTGGTAAGAGGTTTGATAATCATAAAGACTTGATGGAGTTTTGTTATCACAATCCAAAGAAGTTTGAGCAGTGGTTAGAAAAATCTGCTGAGCCGATGCGCATAGCGATACACTCATTAGAAACTCTGCTTAACTGTCAAACAATTATTATTGGCGGGGATGTAGACTCATGGTTCTTAGATAAATTTATTACCCAACTTCGACCTTATATTCCCTCTATCGCTCAATATGGAGACCGTAGTGTTGTCCGTATAATTAAAGTGCCACAAGTTGAAGAATTAACTTTAAAGGCAACCGCCACTTTGCCCTTACACGCAGCTTTATCAATGGGGAATATGCAAACATTATCATTACCACCTGTTAGCCACTTACAACCAGTGCAAAAATTTATTTATTGGGAGGAGTAAATACTTTCATCATGAGTTTACTTGAATAACTTATCTGACTTTTATAGTCTTATTGAAAAACGGCTTCATTTAAATTTTTAGAGTGTATGGAATAATGGAATAATGTATCAATGCCGGCTTTAGGCTCCAAGCAGTCATTCATAAACACCTTCATGCAAGAGTCTTATCTTTTAGCAAGGCGTCCAATGGCATTAGACTCGCTCGATCTGTCAATGTATTGTTGCAGCAACTAATTACTTTAAATCAAGATCCTATTCTTTTTTATTCCTTAGGTATTGCCTGCTTTACATAAACATCAAATCTGTTTTTCTTCATTTTTATTGAGGTACTTGGTTTTTTGTGAGCCAGCGGTGGTGCATAGCTTGGGCGTTTAACAACAACGCGATACTTGGCGAGTGCTAAGGCGGGCTCAAGTAAGGCATCGGCATCTAAATCTTCACCCACTAATGACTGAAACACGCGCATTTCTTTTTTAACTGCGGCTGACTTTGCACGGTGTGGGTACATAGGGTCAAGGTAAACCACGTCTACTTGCTCGGCCAATGGCATGTTTTCAATAGACGAGGCATGTACTAGCTTCATTCTGTTGGCTATTTCACCCACATCACTATTAAGCTTTGCTCGCGCTAGCCCGTCATCAAGTAAAGCGGCCACAATAGGCATACGCTCCATTAAGGTGACTTGGCAACCTAAGCTTGCTAGTACAAAGGCATCGCGTCCTAGCCCCGCGGTAGCGTCTAAAACATGCGGTGTGAAGCCGTGCTTTAGCCCAATCGCTTTGGCGATATCTTGGCCTCTACCACCACCAAATTTTCTGCGGTGCGCCATGGCACCTTCAACAAAATCCACGTTAATGCCGCCGAGTTTAGGCTCGTCTAGTTTTAATAGCTCTAATGCGTGTTGGTTCAGTTGCAATAAAAACTGTAATTGGGGTTGCTTACTTGCCGCAGCGGCATCGCCGATATAAGCTAAATGCCACTTTTTGGCGATAAGTTTGCAGCGATCACTGTCGATGGTATCACAGTAGGCAACGGCGATATGTGCATAGGGTGAGGCAGCGCTAGATAAATCATCCATTAGACTTGCTCAACCTGAACATGCATATAGTTATCGCCATTGGCAAAGGCGATTAAACGACTAAGTTGCGTGAGGCTGTAACCAGACGCTTGCTGAAGTTGGTTAAAATACGTTTGAATAGCGGTTAAACTTTTCTTACTTTGTAAGCCGCCATCAATGATTTTTTGCGCTCTCAGATACGCTTCAACGTCTGAGCTTAAAATAAAAGTGTCTTTGCCTAATAAGCGCAGTGCATAAGGGCCAGTATTACCGCCCAAACGTTGTCCGTGCTTTTTCAAAAACGCCCATAAGCCAATAATGTCATTACTCGGCCAGTCGGCGATGAATTGTGCAAAACTGGTTTTATGCGTTGTTTGGTGTTCGAAAATCATTTGCGCGTTGGCTTGAATGGTTTTAACTTTGTTGTAATTACGAATGATTTTAGGATCAGCGGCTTTCTTCTCAAGCATTTCTTCCGGCATCATCAGTACTTTTTCAATATTAAAATTGAAAAAGCTTTCTTCAAAGTCTGGCCATTTATTTTCCACCACACGCCAAACAAAGCCCGATTTGAAGATTTGCTTGGTAAAAGCAGATAAAACTCTGTCGTCACTGAGCTTCGCCACGCTTTGTGTCGCGGCGTCATCGCTTAATAACTTTTTACCAACAATTTTTTGCCCAAGCAGTAACTCTAATGCCGGCACGCCACCTTTTCTGTCGGCGGCGCGTTGGTATAACTGGCTAAATTTTTCTGTGGTGTTGGTGCTCATGCGTTATGCTTCAATACCGCTATGGCGTAATAACGCCGATATTTCAGGGGCTCTACCTCTAAATGCTTCAAATAATTCACTTGGCTCTTTGCTGCCACCCATTTCAAGAATATTAGTTAAGAAGGCATTGCCAGTGTCGGTATTAAAAATCCCTTGCTCTTCAAATAACCCAAAAGCGTCAGCAGATAATACTTCAGCCCATTTGTAGCTGTAATAACCAGCGGCATAACCACCCGCAAATATATGGCTAAAACCATGTTGAAAACGGTTAAAGTCAGGCGTTTTCACAACGGAATACTTTTCACGCACTTGGTTCAAAGTTTGTTGAATATAGTCACTATTGTTTGCCGCATCAGGCTGGTAATTAGCGTGCATGGTAAAGTCGAAAATACTAAACTCTAATTGACGTAGCATTTGCATTGCAGACTGAAAGTTTTTCGCCGCTAACATTTTATCTAGCATGGCTTGTGGTAATGGCTCACCTGTTTCAAAGTGTCCCGAAATAAACGCTAATGCTTGTGGCTGCCAGCACCAGTTTTCTAAAAATTGGCTTGGTAGTTCAACCGCATCCCAAGGTACGCCATCAATGCCAGATACAGCGCTAACATTAATTTGTGTTAGCATGTGGTGTAAACCATGGCCAAACTCATGAAACAGCGTCACTACTTCATCGTGGGTGAAAAGTGCAGGCGTATCGCCAACAGGGCCGTTAAAGTTACAGGTAAGGTAAGCAACCGGGTATTGAATAGTGCCATCGGCTAATTGCGTGCGCCCAACACAGTCGTCCATCCAAGCGCCACCTCGCTTTTTCTCGCGGGCGTATAGGTCTAAATAAAAACTGCCGCGTAATTCGCCTGTGCGGTCAAACACATCATAAAAGTTAACATCATTATGCCAGGTGTCTACATTGGCGCGCTCTTGAATTGTTAAACCAAATAATTTATTCACTACTATAAATAGGCCGCTAACCACTTTATCTTTAGGGAAGTAAGGGCGGAGTTCTTCGTCAGAAATTGCGTAGCGGTTCTGTTTTAGTTTTTCGCTGTAATAAGCGAGATCCCATGCTGCAAGATTAGTTTGCGCATACTCACTTTTGGCAAACTCTTTTAATTCTTTAATATCCTGCTCGCCTTGGTGTTGAGATTTTACCGCTAAGTCTTGTAAAAAGCCCATGACTTCGTCAGTACTGTTAGCCATTTTTGTTGCTAGTGATTTTTCACCGTAATTAGCAAAACCAAGTAAGTTTGCTAATTCATGACGCAAGGCTAAGGTTTCATTCATGATGGCGCTGTTATCGAACTCATTGGCATTAGGCCCTTGATCAGACGCGCGGGTGACAAAGGCACTGTACATTTTTTCACGTAAGTCACGGTTGTCACAATAGGTCATTACAGGTAAGTAGCTAGGGAAGTCTAACGAAAACGTATAACCCGTTTCGTCTTTACTTGCCGCTAAGGCTTTGGCAGCAGCTAAAGCGCTTGCAGGTAAGCCAGTCAATTCTTTTTCGTCGGTAATGTTAACGGTAAAAGCGTGGGTTGCATCTAAAACATTGTTACTAAAGCTAGAGCTTAAATCGGATAAACGGCTAACAATTTCACCGTAGCGTTTTTTATCATTATCGCTTAAGGCAATGCCGGATAACTCAAAATCACGCAGGGCATTAGTAATCGCCTTTTGCTGTGCCGTGTTTAATTGCTTAAATTGCTCACTGCCTTTTAAGCTTTGATATGCTTGAAATAACCCTTGGTGTTGACCAACAAAGGTACCGTATTCTGACAATAAAGGTAGGCAAGACTCATAGGCATCACGTAGTTCGTCACTGCTCACGACAGAATTCATGTGAGAAACTGGCGACCATAGTTTTGATAACACATCGTCAACTTCATCAATGGGAAGCACGAGGTTTTCCCATGTGAACACTTTGTTTGCTGCAAGTACTTTTTCAATAGTTGCCTTACAGTCAGCTATTGCTTGCGCTACCGCAGGCTTAATATGCTCAGGTTTTATTTTTGAGAAAGCAGGTAAAGCAAGATTTTTCACAGTTTGTGGTAATAAAGGATTAGTCATAATAAGCATAAATAAAGGAACAATACTAAACTATGTGATGACAAATATGAAATATTCAAGAGGCGTTTATCTTATGCGCGCACAAGTTTTTGCCTGCTAGTAAATAATTGTATTGGATGTTGGCAAAAATGATGATTGAAAATTTGTATTTTATCCCCAGATCTAACAGTATAAAACTGTACATAACCAACATACATAAATTAACTTTTGGAAGACATTATGACTCAACATTTTGATTACTTATCAATAGGCGCAGGTAGTGGTGGTATCGCATCAGCTAATAGAGCAGCAAGATTAGGTAAAAAAGCGGCGGTAATTGAAGCCAAATATATTGGCGGTACCTGCGTGAATGTTGGTTGTGTTCCTAAAAAGGCTATGTGGTACGCGGGGCAAATTAGTGATGCGTTAAAATATGCTCATGACTATGGTTTTAACCTAGGTGACTTTAAAGTAGAGAATAATGGTTTTGATTGGGATCGCTTAGTGAAAAACCGTGAAGCTTATATTGAGCGTATTCATGCGGCTTATCAGCGTGGGTTTGACGCTAACGATGTTACGGTAATTCAAGGCTTTGCTAAATTTGTGGATAAAAATACCGTAGAGGTTGACGGCACTTTATACACAGCAGACCATATTACTATTGCTACCGGTGGGCGTCCGTTAATTCCTCAAATTGAAGGCGCAGAATTTGGTATTGACTCAGACGGTTTTTTTGCTTTAACAGAGCAACCAAAGTCGGTGGCTGTGATTGGCGCAGGTTACATTGCTGTCGAGTTAGCCGGTGTTTTCCATGGTTTAGGCTCGCAAACGCACTTATTGGTAAGAAAAGAAAAACCCTTACGTGGTTTTGACGATATGTTAAGCGATACCTTAGTAGAGCAAATGGCAAAACATGGCCCAACCCTACATAACAATAGCACGCCAGAGCGCATTGAAAAACTAGCCGACGGGCAGTTAATGGTGCACCTTACTAATGGTAAGGCTATTGGACCAGTTGAAGCGCTTGTATGGGCAATTGGTCGCGAGCCAGCCACTGATAATATTAACTTAGATAAAGCAGGCGTTGAATTAGATGAGCGAGGCTTTATTGTTACTGACAAATATCAAAACACCAATGTGCCTGGCATTTATGCGGTCGGTGATAATACCGGTCGTGCACAACTAACCCCTGTTGCCGTTGCTGCGGGTCGCCGCTTATGTGAGCGCTTATTTAATAACAAACCCGATGAGCATTTAGATTATACCGGCATTGCTACCGTGGTATTTAGTCACCCTGTTATTGCTACCGTCGGCTTAACTGAAGACGAGGCGATTGCTGAATATGGCGAAGCTAACGTCACCGTATATAACTCACAATTTACTGCACTTTACCAAGCCATAACAGAAGATTACCGTGACCCCACGCGCATGAAACTGATTTGCACTGGCGCAGATGAAAAAATTGTTGGTTTACACAGTATAGGTTTTGGAAGTGATGAATTATTACAAGGTTTTGCTGTCGCGATGAAAATGGGCGCCACTAAAGCTGATTTTGATAACACCATTGCGATTCACCCAACTTCGGCAGAAGAGTTTGTCACTATGTAATCAACAAAATCACTTAATAACATAAGCGCAAAATTCAACCAAAACCAAGCAAACTATGCGAGCTATATTGCGAGCATAGTTTGGCGGTTTACTTTTCATCTTCAGCAGCTACTTTTTCATTACCTCTGTTACAGCCATTGATGACTACTTTGCTAAAATGAGTCAAGAGAAATATATTTTTTTTACCCCTAAATTGGCTTGACTAAGTTGAAAGTCTTGCTACTCAAGGCTTACATTTCTTTGTTATTTTTAGCCGTAATAAATACAATAAAAAAGTGAAATATTGTACTGGTAAAGTTGTAAAAATCTGGTAATCTCTTGGCACGTTATTTTTTGATTGTTGGTTATATAATCAAAAAAATAGCGAAAACAAATTTATTTATCCACAAAAGTTGAAATTAAAAACATTGTGTGTAAAAAGAATGCTACCCCACCTTTTTTCTAACAAAATCATAGGTTTAATTTGTTTCGCCAGAACTAAGGTTTATATTTTTCTGGTAGCTCCCCGTGTTTACTAACAAAGTTATCCACAATCAGCTTTTGACAATTATCACACCGTAGTAGAGCTGCAGAGCACTTTGTGGCATGCTTACCCTATATTATAGTTTAGACAAATTTCTTATGACAACTTCGGTAGAAAAATCACCTTTATCGCCGCTTATTTTAGTTGACGGCTCTTCGTATTTATTTCGCGCATATCATGTGCCTTACCTGCAGGCATTGTCCACTGCTGACGGTCAACCAACGGGAGCGATCACCGGTGTATTAAACATGGTTCGTAGTTTGAAAAAAGACTACCCTAATGGCAATGTTGTTGTTATTTTTGATGCGAAAGGCAAAACGTTCCGTAACGATTTATATCCTGAATATAAAGCAAACCGCCCCCCCATGCCTGATGATTTACGCACACAAATAGCACCTTTGCATAATATTATTAGTGCAATGGGTTTACCTTTATTAGTTATTCCGGGCGTTGAAGCCGACGATGTTATTGGTACGTTAGCTAAACAAGCAAGCGAGCAAGGCATTGAAACCGTAATTTCTACCGGTGACAAAGACATGGCGCAGTTAGTAACGCCCCATGTGCGTTTAATTAACACCATGAGCGGTGAAGAATTAGATGAAGCAGGTGTTAGTGAAAAATTTGGTGTACGCCCTGAGCAAATAATTGATTACCTTGCCTTAATGGGTGACAAAGTTGACAACATACCTGGCGTAGTAAAGTGCGGCCCTAAAACAGCGGTAAAATGGTTAACAGAGCATGGCACGTTAGCTGAAGTGATTGCCAATGCTGATAAAGTAAAAGGCAAAATAGGTGAAAATTTACGCGAAGCACTGACACAATTACCCCTGTCTTACTCGCTAGCGACTATAAAGTGTGATGTTGAATTAGAACAAAGTGTAGAGCAATTACAACCAGCTGCGCCTGATATTGAAAAGCTAACAGCGCTCTACCAAGAGTTTGAATTAAAACGCTTACTTGCTGATTTAGAAAAAAATAGCGACACAAGTAACCAGACGGCAGCAAATACTGCGGTAAAAACGTCTACTACAGCCAAAACAACAGATATAGAAACAGTAGACGTGGGTGACTGCGAATACGACACTATTTTTGACCAAGCCAGCTTTACTACTTGGTTAGATAAACTAAAAAATAGTACGGCTTTTGCCTTCGACACTGAAACTACGAGTGTTGATTACATGAAAGCTGAATTGGTGGGGTTATCTTTTGCAGTAGAAGTAGGTAAAGCTGCTTACGTGCCCTTAACGCATGATTATGTTGGTGCGCCCGAGCAGTTAGACCGAGATTGGGTGCTAGCGCAGTTAAAACCATTATTAGAAAGTACAGACATTAAAAAAATCGGCCAAAACTTAAAATACGACGCTAATGTGTTAAGCCATTATGATATTACAATGCAGGGTATTGCCTTTGATACCATGATTGAATCTTATTGTTATAACAGTGTAGCAACACGCCATAACATGGATGCATTAGCGCTTAAATATCTAGACTATAAAACAGCGAGTTTTGAAGAAATTGCGGGTAAAGGTGCTAAGCAGTTAACATTTAATCAAATAGCTATTGAAAAAGCCGGCCATTATGCCGCTGAAGACGCCGATATTACCCTGCGCTTACACCAAGCTATTTTTCCAGCCCTTGCGCAATTACCAGGGCAATTAAGTGTGTTTAACGACATTGAAATACCGTTAATTTCAGTGCTGGCAAAGATGGAGCAAACGGGGGTGTTAATTGACTGTGACGTACTTGACCAACAAAGCCACAGCATTGGCCAACGGTTAAATGAACTTGAAATTGAAGCGCATAATTTGGCAGGTAAAAGCTTTAATTTAAGTTCGCCTAAGCAATTACAGCAAATATTGTTTGAAGAGTTAAAAATACCCGTTATTAAAAAAACGCCCAAAGGCGCACCTTCTACTGCAGAAGAGGTATTGCAAGAGCTAGCGCTAGACTACCCCTTACCTAAAATTATTTTAGAAAACCGAGGCTTAAGTAAATTAAAATCAACCTATACGGACAAACTACCGTTAATGGTGAGTGAAAAAACAGGCCGAGTGCATACGTCGTACCATCAAGCGGTTACCGCTACTGGGCGTTTATCTTCTACCGATCCTAATTTACAAAATATTCCAATTCGTAGTGAACAAGGCCGTAAAATTCGTCAAGCCTTTATTGCGCCAAAAAACTATAAAATTATTGCCATTGATTACTCGCAAATTGAATTGCGCATTATGGCGCATTTGTCGAATGACAAGGGCCTAGTAACCGCGTTTAGTGAAGGTAAAGATATTCACAAGGCAACCGCTGCTGAAATTTTTGGTGTTGCCTTAACTGAGGTAACAAGCGATCAGCGTCGGAGTGCTAAAGCCATTAACTTTGGTTTGATTTATGGCATGTCTGCTTTTGGTTTAGCGAAACAGTTAAATATTGGGCGTCAGCAAGCGCAAGAATATCAAGACAAGTACTTTCAACGTTACCCTGGTGTGTTAACTTATATGGAAGACACACGCCAACAAGCCAGTGAACAAGGCTATGTTGAAACCTTATATGGTCGCCGTTTATATTTACCTGAAATCAAGTCAAAAAATGGTATGCGTAGAAAGGCCGCTGAACGTGCAGCGATTAACGCGCCTATGCAAGGCACAGCGGCAGATATTATAAAAAAAGCCATGCTTGATGTGTCTGCTTGGCTAACTGAACAAAATGATGACCGGGTGAAAATGACCATGCAAGTACACGATGAGTTAATTTTTGAAATTCATCAAGATATTGTTGAAGAAACGGTTAATACACTGGTTGCGCTGATGAATAATGCGGTAAAATTAAGTGTGCCGCTTATTGCAGAAGCAGGTATAGGTGATAACTGGGATGAAGCGCATTAGAGTTATGCTTAATTACAGCGGTAAAACCTTAACCAACCCATTATGAATAGAGATTGTTCAATGAAACCAGAAAAACCTAAAAGTAAACCACTACTGGAAATAATATTTAATGTAGCACTGCCGTCTTGGCTGCTGATGAAGTTTTCAGGCCCTGAAGATTTAGGCGTTGTGTTAGGGCTAATCACCGCCTTAGCCTTTCCTATTTGTTACTCTATTTATGATTATATCAGGATCAAAGAAACTAACTTAATTTCTGTCTTTGGTTTTTTTAGTATTTTATTAACAGGCGGAATTGCTTTATTTGAATTAAATGTTCAATGGTTAGCGATAAAAGAAGCATCAATACCGGCATTAATCGCGGTATTCGTCATTATATCAGGTATGTATGGCAAGCCATTAATTGCAAAAATTTTGCTAAATGAGTCAATTCTCAAAGTAGACATGGTCTATAGTAAGCTTGCTGAATTAGGTAAAACGAACGAATTTAAAACAAGCATGGCGTTTGCGAATAAATTACTAGCGTTAACCTTTGTTTTTTCAGCCGTTATGAATTACGTGTTGGCTAAGTGGCTTGTTACCAGCCCAGCCGGCACAGTATCATTTAATGAGCAACTTGGTCACATGACGTTAATGAGCTACCCCGTTATTGCCATTCCTTCAATGCTGATGCTAATAGGGTTGTTTGTTTATGTGGCTAAAGTGATTAAAGCATTAACAGGGTATGGCTTTTCAGAGCTTATGGTTGAGCAATAAAAAGTAATTAAGTTAGGACGAAAAATAGTTGTTTTTGATTTTTTGGTCGCTTATTGTCCTTTCTTGCTATTGTCACTAACTTCACTTATCTCGTTATTTGGGTGGTAGTTGTACATGGAGAGCCAATGCGTGCTGTGATTAAGAAAGCCCTATTTAATTTTGGTGGATATTCCTTTTGGGTGTTAGTAGTTTTTTGGGCTGCTTTTTCATTTATCCTCAAAGGTTGTGAATCTGCTTGCTATCATGAAGTAGTAAAGTCTGTCGCTTCCCCTAACGGAAAACAAATAGCTGAAATATCTCTTGGCGATTGTGGTGGAGCCACAACAGACTTCTTTGGTGGTGTTGATATAAAAAGCGACAACCCTAAGCTAACCGCAGAAAAGCTGTTTACCTTTGACGGGCGTCCTGAGGAAACAGGGCTTGAGCTACACTGGGTTAGCGACACAGAACTCATAATTAGTATTTCTGAACTTTCTAAAGCGCGCTACATTAATCCCAATGGTAGGAAAAGTGCTGATTTAAAAGTAAAATATGAGTATCGTAAGTAAATAGTACAACGAATATAGTTAATATGCCTGAGCAATTTAAACAATACTAACGAGCACGTTTATGCGTTTGAATAGCGCTCTTTGTTACCTAGCCAGCGCTGAATAAGTGCTTGGGCGCACTCAGGATTTTGTCGAGACAGTAAGTAAGCTTTTTGTTTAATGTCGCTAATTAAATAGCCGTCACGCACTAAGTCGGCTATTTTTAATTCAGCTAAGCCTGTTTGCCTTGTGCCAAGTAGCTCGCCAGGGCCGCGAATTTCTAAGTCTTTTTCGGCAATCACAAAACCATCGTTACTTTCTCTCAGTACCGCTAAACGTTTGGTGGCGGTTTTTGATAACGGGGCTTTATAAAGCAATACACAATGCGAGGCGACTGAGCCACGGCCTACCCGTCCTCTAAGTTGGTGTAATTGCGCCAAACCTAAGCGTTCAGGGTTTTCGATTACCATTAAGCTCGCATTAGGTACATCTACACCGACTTCAATGACTGTGGTGGCAATCAATAAGTGCATATCACCGGCTTTAAAGCTGTCCATTACCTGCTGCTTTTCATCGGCTTTCATGCGGCCATGTACTAAACCAATGTTCAGCTCAGGTAATTGTTCTTGTAAATGAACAGCTGTATCTTCAGCAGCTTGGCATTGCAAAACTTCAGACTCTTCAATCAGGGTGCAAACCCAATAAGCTTGTCGGCCATCGTTAATGCAGCCTTCGCGAATGCGCTCAATAACATTGTCTCGGCGAGAGTCAGGCAGGGCAATCGTATTAATTGGCGTGCGCCCAGGGGGTAATTCATCAATCACTGAGGTGTCTAAATCGGCGTAAGCAGTCATGGCTAAGGTGCGCGGAATTGGTGTCGCTGTCATAATAAGCTGATGCGGATAGTTACTATCAAACACGCCCTTTTCACGCAATGAGAGGCGCTGATGTACGCCAAACTTGTGTTGTTCATCAATAATAATAAGGACTAACTTGTTAAAAGTTACATCGGCTTGAAAAAGCGCATGGGTACCAATAACCATTTGCATTTCGCCACTTTCTATTTGCGCTAATGCTAAGCGCCTAGCTTTGGCTTTGGTTTTACCCACAAGCCAGCCCACAGTAATGTTTAACGGGTTAAACCAATGGGCAAAATTAATGGCATGTTGCTCGGCTAAAATTTCAGTGGGTGCCATTAACGCTACTTGAAAGCCTTGCTTTATTGCATTGATGGCCGCTAATGCGGCGACTAGCGTTTTACCTGAGCCCACATCACCCTGTACTAGTCGCATCATAGGTTGCGCTTTAGCTAAGTCTTGCTTAATTTCAGTGACTACGCGTGCTTGCGCGTTAGTGGGTGAAAAAGGCAGGGTTTTTAAAAAAGCATCTTCTACCTCTTTATTAAAATTAAGCGCGACTGCTTGGTGCACATCACTGTTTTGTCTGAGCTTTAACATGCTTAGGTTATGGGCGAGTAACTCTTCTTTTATTAACCGTATTTGCGCAGGGTGTTTACCATTTTCAAGCTGGCTGGTTGACGCCTCGGGTGGTGGTCGGTGAATTATCGTTAACGCTTGCGCAAGGGAGTATTGTTCGTCAAATATGTGAGGCGGCAATAGCTCTTCTACTTGGCCGCGTTGCAATCGGACAAGGGCTTGGTCGGTTAAGTTTCGCAGTGATATTTGTTTTAAACCGTCAGTGGTTGGATAAACTGGTGTGAGGGTTTCTTCTGTTGGTGTTAAGGCTCTGTCATCATCAAGTGATTTATACTCAGGGTGAACAATTTGAAAACCACGTGGCCCACGCTTTATTTCACCGTAACAGCGTATTGTTCGACCGATATTGAGGCTGTTTTTAAGGCTTGCTGAAAAACTGAAAAAACATAGTTGAATATCACCGGTGCCGTCGTTTAAGGTCACCACTAACATACGGCGTTTACCGTGGGTAATTTGGCTGTTTGTTATTTCACCAATAATATTGGTATGGGTGCCAGGTAAGCAATGTCGAATGGTAGTAATACGCGTTCGGTCTTCATAGCGCAGTGGCAGATGAAATAATAAATCTTGTACTGAAAATAAGCCTAGTTTTTCAAGCTTTGCTGCCATGCTTGGTCCGACGCCTTTAAGGGTAGACAGGGCAACTTGTGATAGTTGCGTTAATGCTTCCATGATTTTGTGTGCTAACAGCTAATCATCGCTATGCTGCCAAGCACTTTTATCCATTTGAATTTTTTGCCACCAATCATCGCCTGCAATAATGTTGCCCTTATCATCAATACTGGGGTACGGTAAGCCTTTACGCTGGCAAGCCTGTGCAAATACGGGGTGTCCGCCTTCAAACAATACACGTTGACGTCGTTCATTACTTAGGCGCGGTTGATTATACATACCTGCTATTTGTCGTTGGCGCTGAGCTTCATACAGTACCACTGAACAAGCAACAGAAACATTGAGCGATTGCACCATACCAACCATAGGAATAATAATATCTTGATCGGCCAATTCAAGGGCAGCTTTTGAGGCGCCAAACTTTTCTTGCCCTAAAATTATTGCTGTGGGTTTAGTGTAATCTATTTCACGAAAATCAATGGCAGTATTAGACAAATTAGTAACGAGTATCTGCATACCTTGTGCTTTTAATACCGCAATTGCGTCGGTAGTTTGATGATAATTATGCACATCAATCCAGTTTTGACTACCTGCAGCGCTACCGCCACGAACCTCAGCTTCATCGCTTTTCCATACCGCATGCACGTCGCTTACACCTATGGCGTCACATGTACGCACAACTGCCGCTAAATTATGGGTTTTATGCACGCCTTCCATGCACACGGTTAGGTCTGGTTGGCGTTTATCTAGCATGGTATTAATGCGTTGCAGTCTTTCTGGTGTCATAATGTTTCAAATAGTAAAGTCAACATGCTAAATGTGTGGGATTTATCATGCGCGAGATTTAGGTAAACTGGCCAGCTAAAGTCCGTTGAGCTAAGGGTTATAAGCATTTTAACAAGTAGCCTAGCCAGTGCGGTATAAGTTTTAATTTATAACCAACATTTTAGCGTAAGCTTGGTAATTCCATTACGCCATCAATTTCAATATCAACGTTTTTAGGTAATTTTGAAATTTGAATAGCGGCACGAGCCGGGTAGGGCTGTTTAAAGTATTTCGCCATAATTTCATTCACTGTGGCAAAGTTGTCTAAGTCGGTCATGAAAATATTGACTTTAACCATGTTATTGATAGTACCACCGGCAGCTTCACACACTGCAGATAAGTTTTTAAAAACTTGTTCGGTTTGCTCGCTAAAACCACCTTCAATCACTTCCATTGTTTCAGGAATAAGGGGTATTTGTCCTGACAAATAAACCGTGTTATTGACTCGAACTGCTTGGCTATAGGTGCCAATAGCACTGGGTGCTTGATCAGTGGAGATAATGCTTTTCATTGTATATCCTATTATTTCTATATTTATATGTAGATTGAGTTTATTTAATTCGAATGATTCGCTGTACGCCAACCATCACTTTTATTTTGCGAATAATATCAGCTAGATGAATTCTATCACGACAGGTTATTTCTATGTCGATAACATAGAGCCCTGCGTCTTTTTCACCTGAGTTTAGGCTGTGTACATTTGAACCGCATTTGGCAATAACACTGGTTAACGATGCTAGCGCACCTTGGTTGTTAACTATTTCAATCCGCAGTTTAGCAATAAACTCTTTGTTTATATTGCTATCCCATTTTACTGGAAATAATGTGCCCGGTTCATGTCCTTTAATATTGCGACAACCTTGCTGATGCACTATTAAACCTTTACCTGGGCTAAGGTAGGCTAATATAACGTCGCCAGGAATAGGGCGACAGCATTTACCATAAGTGACTAACATACCTTCTGTGCCTTTTATTGGCATTTTGGCTTTGTTTGCTACTGGAGGCAGTTCACTGTCTTCAGTAAATTCGTCGGTTAAACGCCGCGCAATACCAATACTTAAGGCGTTGCCTAAGCCTATGTTAGTGAGCAATGCATCGAATGACTTATTGCCGCTTTGTTCAACCACTTGCGCTATTTTTTCTGCGCTAATGTCTTCAAGTTTCACTTTGCCTAAGGCATGGCGTAAAAGGCGGTCACCAAGCGCTTTTGACTCAGTCTCTTCGCGGCTACGCAGATACGTTCTTATTTGCAATCTTGCTTTAGCGGTTACAACAAAGTTAAGCCAAGTGGCATTGGGTCTGGCTGCTGCTGACGTGATCACTTCAATGGTTTGGCCCGAATCAAGCGGTTGGCTCATAGGGTAAGGTTTGTGATCAACTTTTACGCCAACACAAGAATTACCCACGTCAGTGTGCACAGCGTAGGCAAAATCAATTGCCGTTGCGCCTACCGGTAACTCAATAATGCGCCCATTAGGGGTGAACACATAAATTTCTTCAGGGAACAGATCAGACTTTACATTTTCAATAAACTCGAACGAGCTGCCAGCACTTTGTTGTAGCTCTAATAAACTTTGCATCCAGCGGCGTGCTTTCATTTGCGCAGTGGTATCAGAATTTTCGCCGCCTTCTTTATAAAGCCAGTGAGCAGCAACCCCTTTGTCGGCCATTTGATCCATATCTCTGGTACGTATTTGTACTTCAATTGGAATGCCGTGTGGGCCAATAAGTGATGTGTGTAACGAGCGATAGCCGTTCGTTTTAGGAATAGCGATATAATCTTTAAAGCGGCCATCAATGGGTTTAAACAAGTTATGCATGGCACCTAAAGCACGGTAGCAGTCGTCAATGCTATCATCAACAATCACGCGAAACGCATAAATGTCCATAACCTCGTTAAACAGTAATTCTTTATTGAGCATTTTGCGATAAATTGAATAGAGGTGCTTTTCTCTGCCGACAATCTCTGCCGCAATGTTGCTTTCTTTTAAACGTGTGGCTGCTTCTTCTTGAATGTTATCAATAACGGCTTTGCGGTTACCACGGGCGCTTTTTACGGCCGACTTAAGCGCCCTTGAGCGCATAGGGTAAAGGGCTTTAAAGCCGAGTAATTCTAATTCGTTTTTAACATCGTGAATGCCAAGGCGATTAGCGATTGGTGCGTATATTTCTAGCGTTTCCCTCGCAATGCGGCGACGTTTGTCTGGCCTTAGTGAGCCTAAAGTGCGCATGTTATGAGTTCTGTCAGCTAACTTAATTAAGATAACGCGAATATCTTGCACCATAGCTAAGATCATTTTGCGGAAGTTTTCCGCTTGCATTTCTTCTTTGTTATCAAAGGTTAATTTGTCTAGCTTGCTAACACCTTCAACTAATTCAGCCACAGTATGGCCAAATAATTCGGCTAATTCATCTTTGGTTACTGGCGTGTCTTCAATCACATCGTGCAGTAGTGCTGCCATTAAGGTTTCGTGGTCTAAACGCATTTGTGCTAAATTTAGGGCGACCGCAACAGGGTGAGTGATGTAAGGATCACCACTTGAACGCATTTGGCCATCGTGCGCCTCTCGGGCAACAATATAGGCGTGTTGTAGTAGGTCAACCTGTTCTTTTGATAGATAGGTTGAGCATAATTCTTTTAATGGTTCAAATAGATACACCTATCACTCCCAAGTAATTTTAAAATAGCGGTATAGCATTAGAATACGTGGCTTTGCGGCAAATGCAAAGCAATAAAAAACGCGTAACTATTACAGAATAGATTACGCGCTTTAAAGTGGATGAAAAACAAGCTGAAAACGTGTTTTTAATCTAATTCTTGTGTTTGGCTACCAACAATTGCAGCAACGGCATCAAGCTCAGCAGTGTCTTGCTGAATCTGTTCATGGCGATCTGAGGTATCCATAACGCTGGTGGTAATTAAACCCGCTTCAATTTCACGCAAAGCTAATACCGTTGGTTTGTCATTTTCAATATCAACCAAAGCGTCTTTGCCGCCCGTGGCAATTTGACGAGCACGACGTGATGCAACTAGCACCAAATCAAAACGATTACCGATTTTTTCTACGGCATCTTCAACAGTTACGCGAGCCATGTGATCACTCCAACTTAAAATTCATAAAATAGCGGTGCATTTTACGCACCGCGAAGACATTTAGCAAGCAAAAGCCTTGTTTGTCTACACTTTACCTTAAAAATAGGTAAAACACGACGTAATAAGCGCGTTTATAAGGCTAACTAGAGCAATCAAAAATGAATTAACAAATTAATTCATCAAGTAACACTTTATGCTGTATCACTTGTTGACTACGCTTTAAGCGTTGATTATTTACTATAATAGTGAGATCAGCCAAGGCTTGTTCAAAATTATCATTAATAACGATGTAGTCAAATTCTTGAAAATGAGAGCATTCTTGTTGTGCTTGTGCCATACGTTCAGCGATGACTGCTTCGCTGTCTTGGCCACGGCCACGTAAACGACTTTCTAGTACTTCTCGTGACGGTGGGCTAATAAATATGGTAGTAACTGACGGTTTTTTCATGCGAACTTGTTGTGCTCCTTGCCAATCAATGTCAAGAAACACATCAATCCCTTGGGCAAGTTGCGCATCAATAGCCGCGGCAGAAGTGCCATAATAGTTGCCAAACACCTCGGCATATTCATAAAAAACATTTTGTTTAATTTGGCACTTAAACTCATCCACAGAAACAAAATGGTAATGCTCACCATTGTTTTCTCCAGGGCGCGGCGCGCGCGTGGTATGCGATACAGAAACCTGCATTGGTCTGGTAGATGTTTCTTGACCCTGTTCAAGCATAGCTTTTATTAAGCTAGATTTACCCGCACCACTTGGTGCAGAAAGAATAAATAGGTTACCGGGGACAGTCACAGTGTTTTCCTTTGTTTTACAAGAGATAAAATAGATGAAGTAACGATTATTATAAAATCTTGGCAATAGATTGCGCTAAGTAGTCAATGTTGCTGTTAGCAATACCGGCAATACTCATGCGGCTAGAGCCCACCATATAAATGCTATATTCGTCTTGCAGTTGCTGTACTTGTGCAGGCGTTATACCTAAGAAAGAGAACATACCCGCTTGTTCGGCAATAAAACTAAAGTCACGTGTGACGCCATTTTCTCTTAATTTATCTACCAGTAGTTGGCGGTTACCATTTATACGGTCACGCATTTGTGCTAATTCACTGTACCATTCATTGCGTAATTCGCTAGACGATAAAATCGTTTCAACTAGGGCTGCACCATGGGCGGGCGGCATAGAGTAAATAACCCTTATTACCGACAAAACCACAGAATAAGCGATGTCTGCTTGCAGACTTGACTCACCGATTACCGTGCAGGCACCAATGCGCTCGCGGTATAAGCCAAAGTTTTTTGAACAAGAGCTACAAACCACCATTTCTTTTACGGTTTGCGCCATTAGACGCAAACCGTAAGCGTCTTCGTCTAAACCTTGGCCAAAGCCTTGGTAAGCCATGTCAATGACCGGTGTAAAACCAACAGACTTTGCCACGTCTGCCACTTGTTGCCATTGCTCGTTGGTTAAATCCATACCACTTGGATTGTGGCAGCAAGCATGTAATAACACAGCGTCGTCAGCCGACACTTGTTTAAGCGCGGTTAACATACCGTCAAAGTCTAAATTTTTATTGTCGTAATCATAATACGGGTAGGTTTTTACAATTAAACCCGCGGCTTCAAATAAACCGGTATGATTGGCCCATGTTGGGTTACTTACCCAAATAGTTGCGCCGGCTTTACATGATTTTATAAACTCAGCCGCTACGCGTAACGCGCCTGTGCCACCAGGAGTAGAAACTGTGCGGGCACGGTTTTCATTTAATACTTTATGGTTAGCACCAAAAATAAGTGTAGCCATTTCAGCATTAAACAGAGGAGAGCCAGTTGGGCCAATATAAACCTTGCTGGTTTCGGTGTCAGTACGATGCTGCTCCGCTTTTTTTACACAATTAAGTACGGTGGTTTCACCGGCTTCATTTTTATAAACGCCTACGCCTAAATCAATTTTTTTAGGGTTAGTGTCTTCGCGGTACTTAGCTAATAGGCCTAAAATAGGGTCGGCAGGTGAAGCTTTTAAGCTAGCAAACATGGTTGTGATTTACCTTATTATGGTGGGTGCAAATATTAACAAATTGTACACCCTTGAATTAAAAATAACGAACGAAAAGCGAAAGTTCAGCATAGCTCAAATGATTAGCAAAATTAAGGTTATTAAACTAGAAACTCTATTTGATAAATTCAGGACTATTTATCGGGCTAAATATTCAGCTCTTTTCTCCCATAAAAAACTCATCTGCTGAGGATCTTGAGACCAGTCTTGAATAGGATAAGTTACAGTCGGAGCATTAACTTCTAACGAGTTTAAGAGAGCGATAAGTCTTGCACCAACGGCATTTGCTAAATTAACAGGAACAGCATTTCCGATTTGTTTATATTGGCTTGTTAAGGGGCCACTAAAAAGCCAATGATCTGGAAATGTTTGGATACGTGCATATTCTCTAACAGTTAAGGGGCGGGTCTGAGTTGGGTGACATCGCTCTGTTTGCTTTTGAGCGGGTGAACAGGTAAGAGTTAAGCTGGGTTCATCCCAACTCAACCTTCTTGCCATACCCGTTTTTCCACCACCTAAAAAATAACTTTTTTTCATATATTCACGTTGTATATCATCTGGTAAATTACGCCAATAACCACCTGGAGGCACAAGATCTAATATTTCTTTTTTTCTTTTTGGATAAGTTTGACCTTGTGATTCGGGTACATCACATTCAAATAGCTCACCTTTTTTCAAAGCATCTTTTAATGTCATAACTCGTTTAAACTTAGAGGGCCAAGAGAAATGATAATCCTTAGCTAAATCGTTACGAATACCTATTAGAAATAAGCGCTCACGCTTTTGTGGTACTCGATAATAAATAGCTTTTAATACTTCGGGTTCGATTAAAGTGTAGCCAATTTCGTTAATTTTATGTTTAATTGTTTCAATAGTTCTACCATTCTCATGGTTTAGTAAACCACGCACATTTTCAGCTAAGAAAACACGGGGTTGTATTTCTTCGATGGCGCGAGAAAACTCAAAAAATAATGTCCCTCTGGTGTCACCAAAGCCTTGTTTATTACCAGCATAGGAGAAGGCTTGGCATGGAAAACCTCCAGAAACAAAATCTATTTTATTTTTAAAATGAGTGAAGTCTAAATTAGCAACATCACCAACCAATACATTCCAATTTGGGCGATTTAATTTTAAAGTATTCCCAGCATGCTTATCTACTTCATTCAGCAAGGCAACTTTAAACCCTGCTTCTTCTAAACCTAAAGCAAGCCCACCTGCACCAGCAAAAAGCTCAATCGAAGTGTAATCTCGGTCAGGCTTGATCTGTTGCTCATGTTCCCAAGTACTATTTTTAAATTGCTTAAATATTTCCAGGTGCTGTAAAATTTCCTCAGTATAATAAACCTCCTTACCTTTACGGATAGGAACTAATTTCCCAGATCTTTCCCAGCCTTCAATGATAGCTTGCGAAACACCAAGACTGTTTGATACTTGAGTGACGGTATATTTTTTCGTATTCATAAAATTAATTCAGAAAAACCTTGGTATTTTTTAAAAGAAAGTAGATAGATGCTTTTTAATAAGTTAGGAGAAATGTTTTTAAGCTCAGTAAATACGCTACCTTCAATTTTTCCCATATCAATAGATGCAATGACATCGTCAATCACAGTAGGGAGAACTTGACATAATTCCTTAAAAGAATTTTCGTTTCCAGTTACTAATTGATAAAATTTATCAATAGATATACGTCTGATGTTTTTATGAGACATTTTTCTTTTGTTTAGGCTAATTGTCCAAATAATATCTTGACTGTTTTTAGCTATCACTTCGACTAAGTAACAAACAGCTTCATCATTCCCTAAAATTTCATTTTGCATTTTTATATAAGTATTTTTTGCGGAAGATGAATTCATAGTATTGTGCTTGTTTTTCATTTCGACAAATATATTTTTACGCTCATTGATGACATCGTAACCTTCATCAGGTACTTGCCAACCGTCACCCAAATATTTAAAAATATTTTGATGGAAGTAGCCTATATGGTTAGTGTTGGATTTGTCTATCTGTCTAATAGATTCAGTTTCAATAATATTCTTTATAGTCTTACCGTAAACCTTGGCATCAAACGTGAGCTTTATTGGGTCAATTAAATTTTTATTAAACTCTTTAAGATTTATTTTAAAGCGATATTTCTCAATAGTGTCTTTTACATGAAAAAACAAATCTTCATTACTAATAAAGGGCAACCCATAGTCTTTAACCATTTAATGCGTACTCATTGTTTGTATGAAAAGTAGTAAAATATAGGCTGGCTATATCGTTATTAAATCTTGCTGTAAGTGCAGGTGCTTGAATCGATTAAGTTTTGCTGAATTGATAAAAGCAAGCTTTACAAGCATGGATGCTTGTGTAGAGCGTCCATGGATGGATTTACAGCGTCTTGCTTGTTCAAGCAGCAATAATTAAACACGCACAGTACTTCATGTGTTTTATTTTTTCAATTATTTCAAGTGAGTTTCGTTGCCGTTACAATTGTTTGGTCAGTGCGGCGATTAAACCAATAATACCACCAAAAACGCCGCCCCAAACTACTAACCAGCCTAAGTGTTTTTTTATCATCGCTTGAATGATCTCTTTCACTAATTGCGGTGTTAATTCGTTTAAGCGTTTTTCAATTATATCACTGACCTTAGTTTGTAGGTTTTCAATCATGTCTGGCTGTTCTAACTCTTCCCTAAGTAAGGTAGAAAATTGCTCACTTTGGCTGATTTCTTGTATTGATTGTTTCATCTTTTCAATAAAAGGTGCTTTCATTGGTTGTAACGCTTCACTGCCGCCTACCATGGCTAACATAGGCGCGAATGAAGATTCTTCAATAACCGCGACTAAATTGTTAAAAGCCGGAGTTAAATCTATTTTTTCTATCACGGGCGTTAAGTCAATGCTACTTGCCGCACCTGAGCCGGTTGATAAAAAGCGGTCAATATTTTCTTTGGTAAAAAATTGCTCCATCATTAACGCACGGATCGCTAATTTGAACTCTTCAAAACGGGCTGGGATCACGCCAGAGCCATAGAGTAACGGCACCTTTTCAAATAGCATATGAATCGCTAACCAATTGGTGATAGCGCCAGATAACGCAAATAACCCTACAGTGTATAAAATAGCATTGGCGAGGTAAAAACCTAATAAAGTAGCAATTAAGGCAATTAAATTGGTGATAATACTTTTGTTCATTAACGGCTCCGTGATCAAATATTTACTTTCAGTGTTTGCTTTAGCTTTTTATCAAGGTTATTTTTCAATGCTATGATAGCATTGAATTTACCTTGCTAAAATAAGACAACAATGAAAATTGATAAAAGCAAAATGACGTACTCAATAATGACCAAACTACTTATTTTACTATCACTTTTTTTTATTCATGCCTGTAATGCTTCTGAACAACAGTGGCGGTCTTTAGATTTGAATAACACAGTATTAATGACTTTGCCACACGGTAAAGTGGTGATTGAATTAGCGCCACAATTTTCACCCAAGCATGTTGAGCAATTTTCTGCACTAGTTAAAAAATCTTTTTATGATGGCACCCAATTTTATCGCGTTATTGATGGCTTTGTTGCCCAAGCGGGGCCAAAGGAGGGTAGCGTTAAAGATAAATCAGTGCCTTTATTGGCGATAGAGGAAACATTTACGCTTGATACAAAACAGGCTTTTACGCTGGTACAAAACAATGACTTATTTGCCAAAAAAACGGGTGTTAACAACGGCTTTGCACTAGCGAGTGATAATGACGGTAGTGCTTGGCTAACGCATTGCCCTGGTACGCTCGCTATGGCACGAGGCAATGAAGCTGATTCTGCCTCTAGCCACTTTTATGTGGTTATTGGCCAAGCGCCACGCTACTTAGATAAAATAATGACCATTTTTGGCCGCGTTGTTTATGGTATGGAACATATTCAAGCCATTAAGCGAACCTCAACCATTGAGGGGGAATATGCGGTTGATAGCCGAGATCACACGCCTATTGTTAGTATGCAGTTAATGGCGGATGTAGCGAAACAAGACCGTATTATTATTGAAGTTGAAAATACAGAGGCGATAAAATTTGCAGAACGCTTAGCAAAACGTCGTGCCAGAGAAGGTGATTTTTTTTATAAAAAACCGCCGCCTGTATTAGATGTTTGCCAAGTGCCAATTAGAAGCCGTTTAGTGAAATAACAAGTTTATGCTCTGAGACAAAATAGATGAAAACAAATTTAATTACCCGCGAAGGTTACGAACTACTGCAAAAAGAATTAACGCACCTTTGGAAGGTTGAACGCCCTGAAACGACTAAAAAAGTGTCATGGGCAGCGAGCCTTGGGGACCGCTCTGAAAATGCAGATTATCAGTACAATAAAAAGCGTTTAAGAGAAATTGATCGCCGTGTACGTTACTTAACAAAGCGCTTAGAAGACATTAAGGTAATTGACTATAACCCCCAGCAAGACGGTAAAGTGTTTTTTGGTGCTTGGGTTACGCTTGAAAATGAAGAGGGTGAACAACTGAGGTTTAAAATAGTTGGACCAGATGAAATTTTTGGCCGTAAGGATTATATTTCTATCGACTCACCGATGGCGCGCGCGTTATTAAAAAAAGAGGTAGACGATGAAGCCGTGGTAACAACACCCTCAGGCGAAAAATATTGGACAGTGTTAACGATTATCTATTGATTTATTAAGCTTTTGACCTATTGGCGTTGCACCTTAATCACCAAGCTATTTTGGTTACCTTGCTGTGCCTATAGCGACTGTAGTGCCTCTAGCAATTTTAGCATAGACACTATATCTCTTACTATGCCTCAGCTTCACCGTTTTTATTTGTTGGCTCGGGTATTTTTGACCAGCGAGTTGTGGCATCTAAAAGTGCAACAAGGCCTGCCGCTACTGTAGCACCAATAACCGTCAGCACTACCCGTGTGAAGGTGGCATAGGTTGGGTCTTGAGTGGTAACAGCCCCAGCCACAAGCGCGAGCGCAACGGAATACGCGTATTGATACACCATACTGGGTCTTTTACCGTAGAGCATTTTATTGCCAAGCCATACCCCGCCCCAAAATATAAGCAATAATAAAATGGGTAAGTGGGGGGCAAAAGTAAAAGCGACTAAAATAGATAAGGCCATCGCACTACCATAAAAAGTGGCACGAATACGTTGGCTTGCTTCAAAATAAACGGCTTCTTTAGTTGGAAATACAATAACCATGGCGGCAATAATCGCTAACATAATGTCGGCGCTGGTCATCACTGAGTATAACCAAAAGCTAAGCATAATTAATACGCTTGCCCGAATAGCAGCGCCTACAGCAATGTTGCCTTCAGTTGGCATAGGCGTATCGATATGTTTTTCTTTGGTGCGCGGAGGAAAAAGCATAAAAACTATGGGTGTAATAATTAAAGACACTATTGCGGCTTGAATGAACCCGTCTCTAGTAGCCTCTAAGCTTGCCATACCGTGCATACCCATGACTGACATCAGTACGGTGATCACAATAATTAACATGCCGGCTTGCGCGCCACTTTTTAAAATTAAATAAAAACTACCTAAATAAATCAACCAAATACTGACTATGTATACTGCAGGCAGTGGCCGTAAAAAGCCGATCAACTCTGACATTAACCAAACAAGAATAATAATGGTAATAGGGCCTGCTATTGCTTTTGTTAGATTAAACGCTTTACGCTGCCCGGCCACTAAACCGATAGGCAAAGCAGCAATTAATGGCGGTAACCCTGGGTTTAATATAGTCACTGCTAAAAATGCTAATACGCCGGTTGCCGCTAGGCGTATTGCATAAAGTGGGTCGTCAAGTGCTGAGGGTGCTGGCGTTACATACATAAATTATCGCCTAGTAGATATATGAGCCAAATGAACGCAATCGTTGTAATAGCATTGCTGCCCAGCTTAGCGGGTTATTGCTACCTTTAGCATAAATAACCGCATGCACCTTGCCACCAACCCGGACATTTTTAGGCCATGCTTGCATACCATCGGCTAACTCAATTTTTACTGGAATACGTCTGGCAGGCTCGAACCAGCGGCTTTCTGTTTGGTTAACAATTAAGCCGCCTTGGCTTGCCCTGCCGGCGCTTATTCCCCAAGCAATACTGGCAACTTTTGCCTTGAATATTTGGCCGGGTACGGCGTCAAATAAAACATCAACGTCATCATCTTTGTTAACAAACCTTAATTGGTTTTCACGTAAATCTATGGTTATCCAAGCAGCGTCGGCATCAATATAGGTAAGTATTGGGCTGCCGGCACTAATAAACTGACCTTGCGATAGATTGACATTGGTAACAACACCTTTATGTGGCGCTTTTACTGTGGTTGATACTAAATCGTACTGGGCTCGCGCTAAAGCAACAGAAGCGACAGCAACATTCGGGTTGTCTGCTCCGATAGGGCCTAAAGCGGCCTTTGCACTCGCTAAATTAGCCTTGGCCGTGACTAGTTTAGCTTCTGCGTCAGCAACACTGGCTTTAGCGTTATCACTTTGGGCTTTAGCAGCTAAGCCTCTGTCTTCCAAGCGCATAATGCGCTGTAATTCTATCCGTAAGTTATCTCGGTTTACTTGCGCTTGAGTGACCGTTGACTGCGCCGCAACAATAGAAGCACTAGAGGCGTTAACATTTTGCAGTGCCATTTCTAGGTTTGCTTCTGCTTGGCGTACGGCCAATTCATAAGGATAAGCGTCAATACTAAAAAGCGGTGTGCCCGCTTCTACAGCCGCGTCGTCAATAACATGAATTTGAGTCACTTCACCGCTAACTCGCGGGGCTAGTTCTACCACATTGGCCGATACTATACCTCTTGAAGAGCTTGGCGTGTAAGCATCGCTAAGTGCGTATAAAACAACTAATATTAATAAAAGGCCAATGATGCCTAATGTTATCTTACGAGGTTTTGCTGCTGCCATTGGTGATTTTTCCTTGTTTATATTGTCAATAAATAGATAGCATTAATGCTGCATCACGTTTTTGAGTAAATAGTTATAGACTAGGCAACTTATAGGCAAACCACCCACAACAGACAATACCAAACGCGCGTTAAGGCAGAGTCAATTGAGAACTAAAGTACCATTGCCTCCTGTACCCATTTTACGCATGATTAAGCTACCTTCTCATTTTGGTTATCTTATTATGCCTACAATTTTATCAATAATAAAACACCTAAAAACCTCCTTTATGGCCATTGCATTACTGCTCGTAAGCCAGCCAGCATTGGCGCAATTTGTTGAATTAAACAGCTTTGGTGAAAACCCTGGCGAGCTAAGCGCCAGTTATTACACGCCCAAGGCGAATAGCCAGTCGCCAGCACTGGTGGTATTACTACATGGCTGCGCACAACAAGCAGAAAATCTGGCGCAACAAAGTGGCTTAGCCGGTTTAGCAAAACAACATAATTTTGCGCTACTACTACCCCAGCAAGCTGTATCAAACAACATTAAACATTGTTTTAATTGGTATTCAGCCGATGATTTCACCAAAGATAAAGGCGAAACATTATCAATTAAAAACATGATCACGACGTTAAAGCAAACACTGGCTAGCGAAAAAGTTTATATCATAGGTTTGTCTGCTGGTGGTGCCATGGCTAGCGGCTTATTAGTGAATTATCCTGAAATTTTTACCGCTGGCGCTGTGGTTGCGGGTATTCCTTTTCCGTGTGCTGACGGCTTGCTTACGGGGATCTCTTGCATGAGAAATGGTCCATCGCAAACAGAAGCAGAGTTAGTCTCATTGGTTAAAAAAATACAACCACAACGTACAGCTTGGCCTCAATTATCGGTGTGGACTGGCACGAATGACAGCATTGTTAACCCATTAAACTCATCAGCGCTTGCGACCCAGTGGGCGCAATTATCAACGGGAGTTTCAACGCCTGTTATTAAGGAAAAGCGGGGCTATACCATGACCAATTGGCACAAAGGTAAGGAAGTACAAGTGCAATTAGTTGAAGTAGCGGATCGAAACCATGGAATTATGGTCAATCCAAAAGTTGTTAATGGTGGTGAGGTTGCAGACTATGTGCTTGCTTCGCCATTGAGTACAGCCAAACATGTGGTTGAATTTTGGGGTTTACAAAAAATTATTAAGAAAAGCAAAATAAAACAATAGATTACGTATGGCACCATAGTGCTAATTATTTTTATAAGTTAATCGTATAGAGTGATATCAGTTGGTAAAACAGCGGCACTAAAAATATAAACGCACTCACCAATAACACAATAATTATTAAATAAGGGTTCATTATGAAACGTTCTCACAGCAAAAAAAGTTATAGCAAAAGAAGTTATATTGCGTTAGCAATTGCAACAGCATTAACGACTAATGTTGCATTGGCACAAGAAGCAACCAACGCTCCTGCAGTAAAAGAAAAAGGCCTAGAGCATATTGAAGTAACAGCACGTAAGTCGGTAGAAAGCTTACAATCGGTACCTGTGGCGGTGACATCAATTGGCTCAGCTGAACTTGCTGAAAATGGCATCTCAGTGATTACTGAAATACAACGTTTCTCACCGAATACTACGCTACAAAATAGCCGTGGTACCAACTCTACACTGACAGCGTTTATTCGTGGTGTTGGTCAGCAAGATCCATTGTGGGGTTATGAACCCGGTGTCGGTATTTATATTGACGACGTATATATGGCGAGACCACAAGGGGCTGTGCTTGATTTATTAGATGTAGAGCGTGTTGAAGTACTGCGCGGCCCACAAGGAACACTTTACGGTAAAAACACCATTGGTGGTGCGGTAAAGTACGTGACCAAGCAAATGTCTGGTGAGACAGAGTTTAACATTGAGGGCACTTTGGGTAGTTATAATCAAAGAGACTTGAAAGTAACCGGTCAAGTGCCATTAGTTGAAGATAAGTTATTTCTTGGCTTTGGCCATGCTGAACTCAACCGAGATGGTTTTGGTGAATTTTTAGTGTCAGCATTACCTGACCAAAGTAAAGAAAACTACAATAAAGATTTGTCAGTGTCGCGCCTAACCTTAGAATACCACCCAACAGATAATCTATTTATGCGGGTAGCGTGGGATAAAACGTCGGATGACTCAAATGCAAAGGGCGGTTATCGTTTATTACCAAGTATTGTAACTGATGCCCCTAAACCTGACAGCGTTTATGACTCTTACACCAGTTTGCCTACTGCTAACTCTGTTGAGCTCGAAGGTTTTAGCTTTATGGCAGAATGGCAGGCGACTAATGAGTTATCATTAAAATACGTGGGCACCTCTCGAGAAGGTATTTCAATTACTAACATTGACTTTGATAACACGCCCGTAGATGTTTTTGACGTACCAGCGATATACGATGATGAAAATACTAGCCACGAATTACAAGCAAACTATATAGGTGATGGCTTTACTATTGTCAGCGGCATTTATGCTTATGACGGCGAGTCTTGTGGTGTATTTGATGCTATTTTAGGACACCTAGGTAGAGGAATAGGTGCAGATGGTTATACGCTTGAAGTATCTGGCTGTAACGACAGTAAGAGTGTCGCGGCATATGTACAAGGTAGTATTGATATTACTGAAAAACTTTCATTAACGGTGGGCGGGCGCTACACCGATGAAGAAAAATCAGCCTACGTAGAGACTGGCACAGCACTTACAAATATCTATCCTACTGATGGTTGGATCCCTGGTTATGTAAGAGGCGATGTTTCTTTCCCTAGAGTCTTAGGTACCGACACTAATGGCGATGGCACTTTAGATGCACCTAAAGTAGCAAGTTGGTCGCGTTTTACCCCAAGGCTTGGCGTCGAGTACCAGCTTGATTCTGATACCATGATTTTTGCCAGTTATTCACAAGGTTTTAAATCAGGCACCTTTAACCCACGCGCTAGTGGCAATGAAGAAGCAGCGAACCCTGAAATATTAGATTCACTTGAACTTGGTATTAAGAAAGATTGGAATTCTGTTTTACGTACTAACATCACTGTATTTGCTTTAGAGCATAAAGATCGTCAATACATTACCATTGATCCAGATGCTCCGGAAGGTACTTTAGCTCAAAACTTACGTAACATTAAAGGCTCGAACGGACATGGTCTTGAAGCTGAAATAACTTATGCGGCAACGGATAACCTAAGAATTGATTTTTCAATGGGATATATTGATCTTGAAATTGAAGAAGAGGAAACATTAAAAGATCCATTAGTCGGTATTGCAAATACACCTAAGTACACCATGAACTTAGCGGCTAACTACACTATGGATACTGATGTAGGTTACTTTATCTTTACTGGTGGTTACTACTACCGTGATGATTACTTCTTATTTGAAGACAGTGACATGTTAGTTCAAGACGGCTACGGGACACTTAATGCCAGTGTGACTTGGGAAAGTATGGAAGGTAACTGGTATGGTGGTATTCATTTGAAAAACATCACAGACGAAGAGGCTAAGGTTGGCGGTTATACCTTCGTGGGTCAAGATGATGATGGTAATTATACCCCTGGGACAGGTGGCGACACCACTTTAGTTGCTTACTACAATGACCCAATGACTGCACACTTAACCGTGGGTTACCGTTTCTAAGAGCGGTTGCAACTCGCAAGTGATAATGCAAGATAAAAAGCTGGTATGTACCAGCTTTTTTTTTGATAGTATTAATATTGTTTACTGTTATATTAGCTTAGGTAGATTGAGCTTTATGCCAGTAAAGATAAAGCACATAAACTATAACTTCTTAGCAAAAGGTGTTGTATGAACCAAGCAAAAGTCGCTATCGCCGATGATCACCCGTTGTTCCGTACGGCACTCAAGCAAGCCGTGTTTGACTGTATGCCTGACGCAGGTATTGAAGAGGCATCAAGTTTTGACAGTTTACTTGAGGTAATCGCCCAAGCACCCGCGTTAGAAATTGTATTTTTAGATTTACACATGCCGGGCAATGATGGTTTTACCGGGTTAACTCAATTACAAAATAATCATTCTGATTTAATTGTTATTATGGTGTCGTCAGACGAAAACCCCGACATTATGCAAAAAGCCATTAACTTTGGCGCAGCGGCGTTTATTCCTAAATCAGTGGATTTAGCAATGATTGCACAAGCAATTACTGTGGTGCTTGGCGGTGGCACCTGGTTACCAGAAAATATGCCGATTAATAAAGATAATGAGTTAGCACAAAAGCATAAAAAATTAGCGCAACAATTAGCGCAATTAACACCGCAGCAATATACAGTGCTGGCCTTGATTGCAGACGGACAATTAAATAAACAAATTGCCGGTCTTTTAGACATAAAAGAGAATACCGTTAAAAAACATGTGTCAGCGATATTATTGCAACTGGGTGTTTATAACCGAACTCAAGCGGGCTTGGTATACCAACAGTTGATGTTAGCGCCAAAAGAAAATGCTTCCTTGTAACCTAGGTTAGAAAAAAGCTTGATAACACACTAGTGGGCTCTGTCTTTACGTGATTATGTGCAGTTATTTATGCAGTAAATAAACTAAAAGGTCGGTATGTTTTTTGTGTTAACTTTGGTTGGTAATTAATCATTGTTGTTGCTTGTCGCGCAAACAATCGCTATGATGCAAACCCTCATGTCCCGCGGTTCTTTTAAAGGCAAGGAAGGTAAACGATGCGTTTTATGAGTTTTATACTCGCGATGCTCTTATTCGTGAATACGGCTTTCACCATAGCAACAGCTAAAAAACTCACGGTATCTCATGTAGGGCACCCAGCTGTTGAAAGCTTATATTTACCCTTAATTAAAGCCATGTATAAAGAAGCCGGGATTGAGATAGAGCTTTCTTCTGTTAGTAATACCCACAGATCTATTAAAAATTTAAATGAGGGGATTTTTGATGCCGATGCTGCCAAAGTGTTACTCCCTACGAAAGATTATGAAAATATTGTGCATGTACCAACGCCTTTATCAACCCTCAGCTTTTTCTTAGCGTGTGCTAAAAATGTTCCTTGCAGTCAATCTGTGTTGCTAAATAAAGAAGCACGGTTAGCTTCGCATTATACCCAAAGTCTTATTGAAAATATTACGCCACTTGCGGCCCAAATCACCTTAATTACCTCTAAAGCAAAAACAACGGAAATGTTATACTTAGGACGGGTTGACTACATTTTTTTTGGTGACGATACCACCACAAAAATGGTAGAGTTGAGAAAAAAGTTCCAAACAGTTGAAGTTAAAAGAGCCGATGTTTATCACGTGTTAAATAAAAGACATGCTGCATTAATTCCCAGGTTAAACGAGGCATTAAAAAAAGTGATCAAAGGTAAAGATAAGCTAACTATGGCGCGTTAGCACGTAAAAAAAGGCACATTAGCAATTGTTTCTGCTCTGCTAATATGGCTAAAACCATACTGATTTAGCGCTTTAATCACGGCTTGTTATAATAGTTGTCGCATTAGTTTTTTCAGTGCTAAGGCTTTGATTGGTTTACGCATAAAATTAAACTTCGCCTGACTTGTGTGCTCTCTTACCTGCTCAGAAGGGTCTGCTGAACAAATAATTACCGGTGTTTGCCAGTGGTATTGATTAAGCGATTTTTCTACAAGATCTACCCCATTTTTATCATGATCTAAATGATAATCAGAAATAATAATAGCTGGGATAAATTGTTGGTTGGCTAGCGCGCTTGTTAAGCTCTTTTCATCTTTAGCTGTTATGACGTGACAGCCCCATTCCTCTAATTGCGCTTGTATAGCCGTTAACATTAGTACTTCGTTGTCAATTAATAGCACTTGTAAATGTGTAAATTCATTTTTACCCGACGCAAGTGAGGCGGACTTCTGTGTTGCTTGTTTCGGCTCAGTCGTGTCACTACGTGGTAATACAATACTAAAGCAAGTGCCTTTGCCCTCGGTTGAGGTGAGTGAAATAGTCAAGCCTAATAATTTAGCAATGCGGTCTGAAATCGCCAAACCTAGCCCAAGGCCAGCACTGGTTTGGTTTTCATTTAAACGCTCAAATTCTTTGAAAATCATCTCGTGTTTATCTTTTGGTATGCCTGGCCCGTTGTCTAACACATTAATAATGATATTTTCTTTTCGGCGCTGAATGCCTAGCAATACTTTGCCTTGGCGGTTGGTTTGTGGGCAATAATTAATAGCGTTTGTTAAAAAGTTTTGAATGATACGACGTAGTAAAATAGGGTCTGTTTCTACTGCGCAGCTTGATTTCACATAGCTAAACTTTAAATTGGCTTGCTGGGCCAACACAGTGAACTCTTTGCTTAAAGGGCTGAGTAAGTCGTCAATTAAAAAACAGTGTGGTTCAATTTTTTGTGAGCTGTTGTCCAATCTTGAAATTTCGACTAAATCTGATAGTAAGCTTTCTGCTGCCGTCAGCGAATTTTGGATGTTATTGGCGAGCTCTTTTAAGTCGGTATCTTTTGCTTTTTTATTTAGCATATTAGTAAATAATGACATGGCATTAAAAGGTTGCATTAAATCATGGCTCGCAGCCGCTAAAAAACGGCTTTTACTGGTGTTAGCAGCTTCAGCCTCCGCTTTGGCTTTACTTAACTCTTGGGTGCGTTCGGCTACTCTTTGCTCTAGATTATCATTGGCTTGTTGGAGGGCGTTGGCTGTTTCAATGTGGGCGGTAATGTCGGAGTAAGTACTAACAAACCCACCACCTGGCATAGCTTGACCACGTATTTCTAGGACTATACCGTTGGGCATTTCCCGCTGAAAATGGTGATTGTTGCCTTGACGCATATGACGAATGCGTCGTTTAATAAAGTCGTCATTGTCATTACTACTGCTTTTATCTGTTTTGTTGTTAGTGACGATAATGCCACGCTCAGCATTAAATCGTATTAGGTCTGCAATGGGCTTTCCAGCACAAACAAAACCTTCGGGGTAGTTCAGTAGTTCAACATAGCGCTTATTCCAAGCAACTAAGCGCATATCTGCGTCAACGACACTAATACCTTGCTCTATGTTTTCAACGCCCGCTTGTAGCAGTTCACGGTTAAACTGAAAAAGCTTATTTGCTTCATCAACAATATTGACCACTTCTTGTAATGGCATGCCTTGCTTGGTGGTAATCGCTTTCATTACCATGCGGGTAGAAGCCGAGCCTAGAACACTTGATAATTGTAAGCGTGTATATTCAATTAAGTCACTGCTCGCGGTGTTGCTTGAGAGTTGTTTTGCATGGTTATTCAGAAATGTTTTTGCCGCTTTATCATCAATAAAACGTTGTAGTAAATGGTATAAATCTTTGGTTGATAGTTGGTAATCTAATGTACCAGGCTGCTGATAAGTGAAGAGTTCAGTCTGTAATTTTTCTGAAACACTGCGGTTAGTAAAGAGAGAAATAATAATAAAGCAACTGGTGCTGGCAAACAAGCTAAAGAGTAAACCGTGGCTAATATGATCAAGTGATGCAACCCCAAAGAGTGCATAGGGTTTAAGCCAAGTTAGCCCCCACGGGCCTGAATGCAGCCAAGTAGCGTTAGGCAGCATAGTGGGCAGCAACAAAGTATATAGCCAAATGGTGCTGCCAACAATTAAACTAATTAAAGCAGCCTTAGTGGTGGCTTTTCGCCAGTACAAAGCACCAATAACAAGTGGCGCTAATTGCGAGAGTAACACAAAGGATAATAAACCTATGGTGGCAAGGTGGTTTTGTTGGTCAATAATACGTTCAAAGCCTAGGGCTAATA
Organism: Colwellia sp. F1; assembly: GCF_056238625.1. NCBI lineage: Bacteria > Pseudomonadati > Pseudomonadota > Gammaproteobacteria > Alteromonadales > Colwelliaceae > Colwellia > Colwellia sp. F1. Next base: position 123,808 of record NZ_JBWDLI010000006.1, on the reverse strand, counting down.
ATAGTAACAATGCAATGGCTACACGGCGTATATTTAATAAAGTACTAGAAAGCTGCGTTTTTTGTATACTGATCAAACTGTTGTGGTGTAATAAAAATGGGTTAACAATTTCAGTCGCCACCATGGTACTCAGTACTATAGTAGCGACAATAACCATGCTAGTTGCAGCGGCTAAACCACCTATATAAGCTAAGCCACCTAACCAGGCTTGTTGAAAAAATAATGGAATAGTGATGACGTAAGTGTCGGCGTCAACATTGCCGCCAGGAAATAAGCTTTGTCCGGCTAGGGCTATGGGTAAGACAAAAATGTTGATAGCAATAAAGTATAAAGGGTAGAGGTAACGCGCACTTCTGAGTTCATTTTCACTATGGTTTTCTATCATCAACATGTGGTATTGCTGCGGTAAAATGAAAATAGTAATCATGCCCAGTATGGCTTGTGAAATTGCAAAATAAATACTACTTTCTGGCGTGGTTTTTTGTATTTGTTTCATGCTTTCTGCTTGAGCAAGCAAATCACTAATACCGTCGAAAACAAAAAAAGTGGCAAAAATGCCCACAGCGGTTAACGCAAATAGTTTAATGATTGAGCTAAAAGCTATCGCTAATAATAAACCTTGGTTTTGTTTATTGGCCACTACTTGTCTTGCACCAAACAATACACTAAACACAATAAGGACCAGGGTAACAACAAAGGTCGTACTAATACCTGATTGATAAGAGCCGGTTAATAAATCAAAACTTTTACTAATGGCTCGTAACTGCAGGGCTATATAGGGAATGGTGCCAAGTAAGGCAACAATAGTAACCGTAGCAGCAATCACCGGAGAACGGTCATACCGACAAGCAATAAAGTCGGCAATTGAGGTGAGGTTTTGTGCTTTAGTTATACGCAGTATTCTTAGCAACATTGGCCAAGCTAAAACAAAACATAAAATTGAACCTATATAAAGCGGGGCAAGCCAAGCACCAGTGGTAGCGCTTTGGCCAACGGTACCGTAAAACGCCCAAGAGGTACAGCTAACCCCTAGTGACAGGCTGTATACCCAAGGGCGAGAAAGCCACTTTTTATTACTTTGTTTTTGCCCACAATAAGCGACCACAAAAAGTAACAGCAAATAAGCAATCGATAAAAAGGAGATAAGCCATGTGTCAAGGGAAAGCCAAACTAACAATAAAAATTCCTCAGTGTCTTTTTTTGGGAGAAATGCTTATCCGATAACTTCAGCATTATGCACTGACACCTACAGATAATTTAATTTTTAAGCATAGCATGCACTAAAGCAAAGTGTAACGAACGAAGGTAGTACATCATTGAGTTATTTATTTCGTTAAGCTGATGGGTATTAGTCATTTATGGACGAGATTTTTCATGAGATTACCTCAAGTAAACAACAAATACTTAGTGGCCGTTATTGTCTTTGCTAGCTATACCTTATTTGCCATGGGATGGGTTGGTGGTACCGCAAGCATGAGCCAGATAATGGCGGCAATGCAGGTTGACAGTTTGGCGTCGGCCAGTTTTATTAGTGGTGCGGTTACCTTAGCTAAAATTGTTGGTACCTTTATGGCCGCAGGCTTGGCTTTAAAATTAGGGGTCAAAAAAGCCTTTTTTGTTTCAGGTATTTTAATTTCTGTTGGCTTATTAACACCGCTGGCACCTAACTATGAGCTGCTATTAACCAGTCGGTTTTTAATGGGGCTGGGTGGCGCTTTTATGATCGTTTATTTTAACCCCATTGTTATGGCCTGGTTTTCCCCAGAAGAAAGGCCAACTATCAATGGTATAAACGCCGTAGCATTTAATGTTGGAACCGGTATTATTTTATGGCAAATGACCAATTTCAATAACCTAGCTGGTGGCTGGAAACATACACTGATACTATTTTCCTTGCTAAGCATAGTGTTCAGTTTTGTTTGGCTATTAGTGAAAAATAAAACCAGTGACGTTCAGTCGGTAACAAAGCAAACCGAAGCGCCGCAAGCGCACTATTCGTATGTCGATGGTTTAAAGGATAAGTTTAATTGGATTTATGCGCTGACATACTCTGGTATTCTCGCTTTTTATATTTGTTTATTTACCTTTTACCCTAAAGCGGGCATTAGCCAAAGTGCTTTAGTGATTGGCTCAGGCATTGTGGGTACCTTAGCAGGCATTATTTATAGTAAAAAAATTAGTGCACGTGTTCCTGTTATTCGCTGGTCAGGGTTAGTTGTCACTCTTACCGTATTGGGTTTATCTTTTGGTCAATCAGATATATTACAAACGCTATGTGGCATGGCGTTAGGGTTCTTCATTTTCTTCCCAGTGACGGCGCTTGTTACTATTCCTCATGAGTTACCCAAAATGACCGGGCAAAGAGTGACCGTAGTCTTTAGTTTGTTTTATTCAATAAGTTACTTAGTCGCTACGGTAGTGTTATGGAGCTTTGGTAAGTTGGTAGACATAAATGGCGGTGATTACACCTCAGCTTTCATCTTAATTACCGTGGTTAGTAGCACGTTTTTTATCGGCAGTTTCTTTTTACCAGAAACCAAGAAAAAGACTGATGTAAAAATAAATGTGCCAAATAATGAGAAGGACTTAAAATGCGAGGCATAATTTCAGAAAAAATTGCAGGCTTTATTGAGCGAGCCAACTTAGCGGCCAAACAGGCAAAAGCAGACGGGGTTAAATTAACACCTGAGTTAGTGCGAGGCAACATAGAAAACCTGGCCGTTTTTATTGGCGAAGGCCCAGAGCTTGCTTACGTAAAAGAAAGTGCTTTAGACGCAGCAACACACAGTATTGGGGTACGTATTTATAGCCCTGATCCAACGCAAGCTTTACCCGTTGTGCTGCACTTTCATGGTGGCGGGCATATGTGTGGTAATATTGCGCTGTACGATCCCATCAGCCGTAAAATTGCGAAAGCAGGGCATTGTATTGTTATTGCGATAGAGTATCGATTAGCGCCAGAGTTTCCTTACCCTGCTGGTATAGATGACTGCCAGTATGCGCTTGCTAATTACCAACAATTATTAACAGAGATAAACTTTAGCCAGCAATTAATTGTTGCGGGCGACAGTGGTGGCGGTGCTATCTGCACTACGCTTGTCAGCCAAAATATTAATAACGCAGATATTAATATTGATAAGCAAGTGCTTATTTACCCAAGCGTTGATTACACGTTGAGCTGCGCGTCTATTGATGAAAATGGTACTGGGTTTTTATTAGAAAAAGAAAAAATTGCTTGGTACTTTGACAACTACTTTCAACATAATGAACCGGCTAAACAGGTGTCGCCTTTGTTTATGCCAATGGATGCCAGTATGCCAGAAACCCTTATTTTTACAGCGGGTTGTGATCCGCTTAGAGATGAAGGTATCGCCTATGGTGATGCTTTAAGTAAACTTGGTGTGAAAGTAGAGCGACATGCATTTGACGGAATGATCCACGCGTATATGTTGCTCAATAGCTTAGTAGAAGAAGAGTGTGAACAAACGTATCAGTTGATAGGCGACTTTATTAGAAAGTAACCTGTTAAACCTTAAAAAGGGTGGTCGTTTTGACCACCCTTTTTTGTTACTCGTTACTGCATGGATTCTACTTCAGCAATGCTACTTGTTTACTTGCCGTATTTGTTTGTAAACCAAAATGGTCGAGGGTATAAGTGTAACTAGCATTTTCATTCGGTATGCTGCTCGAATGCACGCCACCGACAGTACAGACACCACTGCCACAAACAATTTGGTCATTCCAACTCTTAATAGAATAAATGCGACTGGCAATAGTTTTGTTTTCTAGCCAATCAAGAAAAGGACTAGAGACCGATAAACCATAATAGCCACAGGTTGGCATATAAACATTCCAAGGGTAAACACCGCAAGTCCATAAACCTCGATACGCACCAGCAACCCCTACAAAGGAGTCTACTTTATTGCTTTTATTAAGTTTTACAATTTGTTGAGCAGCTAAGGTAACCCCCATAGAGTGGCTAATAATATCAATTTTACCTGTACATGAGCTACTTATGGCAGCATTGATCGCATTGCGTACAGGGGTTTCTTCAGAGCCACTATGGTTATTATTGGCTGCATAAGCGCTGCCCCAGGAAGGACGATATATTTGGTTGTTATGGTACCCGTTAGCCATTAATGCATCGTAGGTATTATCCCAGTCTGAGGGGGAGCCTGAATTGCCGTGTACCAGTACTACGTTATCAACACAGTCAGCTTGTGCGCTTGCTGTAATGATGACTAAGCTTAAAGTAAGCAATGATTTTGTAACTAACGTTGTTATTTTATTTGTCATATAAATTCTCTTTAAAGTAGGTTGCTCCACTTTGCCAAAGGGCAAAGAGAGCAATAAAATATTACCGTTTAATGCTTTGTTTTTAAGGGCAACTACCTAGCTCATAATAATTATGTGAAGTTTCTGCTAGGGTTGTTTGAGTGTAAATATTATAAAATCCAATGCTTGTTCCTGAGCCAATAGCATAAGTATAGAAACCATTAGTCGTTGCACGATTAGCTTGCACATGGGCATAGTTACTAGCGTTAACCTCAGTACACTCACTTGGCGGCGGTGGTGTTGAGTCACACGCATCGCCAATACCGTTATTATTAGCATCATCTTGGGTTGGGTTGGCAACAGTTGGGCAGTTATCTAGGTCGTCAGCGATACCATCATTGTCTGTGTCTGTTGTAACATCTGTAGTAGCACAAGTCTGAGTGGGGCCTGTACAACTAGGTGCACCGTCTGCTTTCCATTGACACTGGGTGCTGCCCGCTGAAACTTCACGCATGGTAAAAGCTGCTGTACCAAACTCAAGGTAGCAGGCGGAATACCCTGAACCCCAAGTAATATGACCAGCATTAATATGCACATTGTAATCACCGGTAATGCCAGCATCAATTGAGAATTGCACACTGTCAGTACTTGATAAGGTTGTGGTATCAGTAGCTGTTACCGTAACAGTATTATTACCACCAGGTAGGTTGCATTGCTTAGCAGTGTATTGGTTATTATCAATTGTAGCGGTTACATCACCAGTAGAAAAACTAACAATAATGCCCGATGTCGGTAGATTTTGGTTTATATCAATTACTGTGCCTGTAATAGTGGCGCATTGGCCTGACGTTGTGGCAGCAATGTTTGATAGTGCAGGTGCTGTTGCTGGAGGCTCTGGGCCTATTCTGGTGGTGACAGAGACAGCTTCACCTGCTTTACCTTCGTCATCTGTCGCGATAGCAGAGACTTTGTATAAACCATCGGCTAAGGCGATAGAAATAATGTGATAGCTGCCGTCATTAGCATTTACGTTACTATTGATCGTGCTCACCATCACAGGCGCACCAGAATCCAAAGCGTAAATGGTCAAAGCAACATGACTAACACTCGTTTGTGCGTCTATAGCAGTACCCGTGATAGTAAAACGACTGTCATTATCAATTGCATTATGGTTAGAAATTACAGGGCCAGTGTTGCGGTCAACACGTTTGTTATTGTTGGCAAAGTACTGCCCCAAATAACGCGCAAAGTTAATACTGTTGCTAGCAATGTAGCTGCCAGAAGCGCCTGTGCCACCTGACCAAGAATGATCAAGGTTATCTAGCCAAAGCATGCTTACTTTGTTATCAGACCAGAGCGTTTCTGAAGCCGTGTGTCCAGGGCTGTCAACAATGCTATTTGTGCCTGAAAGCTGGCTAGCGCCATAGACTTTAGCAAATCCATTGGCATTTTGTTGGTTGTAACACGTGTCGACAGTGGTGTCTGCAGTACCGTGAGCGATGACGGCTATTTGTGTGTTTAAATGGCTTTTAGATGCGCCAGCATAGCCTTCACAGCGCGCTTTGAACGTTGTTGCTGATACGCTTTCGCAGGTATTTAGTGCGCCACCTGAGCTAGTACCAATGGTTGGCCCTGCACTTGGTGCAACGCCAGCAAAAACGTCAGGCGCTAAACAGGCAGTTTGTGCTGACATTGCCGCCCCAGACGATAACCCAGAAATGTAAACCTGTTTAGGGTCAATATGTCGAGTACTATCGCTACTTAATGTATTTGCTAGGGTAATTAGGTTTTTATAATCCCCTGATGTTCTCGATACTGCGCCTTGCCAATATGACCAACAACTGAAACCTGCTTTGTTCATTGCATCAGGTACAGCGATCACCATACCGTGTTCTTCAGCAGCCTGTGCTAGATTGGCTGTTAAGTAATTACTAATGGGTTGTACACAGCCATGTAAAACGATGAGTAATGATTTGCCAGTGCCTATCGTTGAATTAGAATCAGGTGTGTATATATGAACATTATTAAAACCAGCAATACTAACGTTTTGTTGCCAGCTTCCAGCAAAACTTTGCGGTGAGAGTATAAGTAGTAGAGCGAGTAAAGTGGTGGGTATTAGCGTAGATTTATATTGTTGTAATTTATTACATATGCGTTGTTTCATAAAAAGCCTATTGTTATTTTATTTTGACTTATCCTAGCGAAAATCTTCCATAAGGTGTTTAACAGCAAATTGATTGAAATTTAAACACCTCATTAGACTAACGAAACAACAGGAAAAAATAAGTGGCTCTTTAGTAGTATATGAAGGTAATTAGACGGAAGTTAAAGGCGCAATAAAGCAGAAGTCATTTAGCGCTAACAGCCCTGTAGGTTGAATAAGGTAAGACTATTATTTGCAAAAAACTGAGCTTGCTTAAGCCGAATTTTTTTCAAAATTTAATAAATACGCTTTTCTATCTAAGCCACCAGCATAGCCGGTTAAACTGCCGTTTTTACCAATAACGCGGTGGCAAGGAATAATAATAGCAATTGGGTTGGCGCCATTGGCAGCGCCGACAGCACGGACAGCCTTTTTATTGTTCATCAGTACTGCTTGTTGGCCATAATAACGAGTTTCGCCGTAAGGTATTTGTTGCAGGGCTTGCCAAGCTTGCTGCCTAAAAGGTGTACCTTGTGGTGCTAGGGGTAAATCAAAGGTAGTTATTTCACCAGAAAAGTACTGTGTAAGCTGTTTTTTAGCTTGTAAGGTTAGCACATTTTCTTTAGTTGCTTTAGCACCTAGCACCGTAAGGCTCTCAACCTTATCTAAAAATGCTACGCGATAAATAGCAGTGCTATCGGCAAAAATGCCCAATTCACCTATAGGGGTGGGCAAACAACTAAAAAAAGAAGTGTCCATGATATAATGATGCCTTAGTCAGTGAAAGTTAATGGCGTTCAAGCACCTCTTTAGCAGCGCGGAAAGCTTCTTGTGCGGCAGGTGCGCCACAATATACTGCACTGTGAAGCAGTATTTCACGTATTTCTTCTATTGTAGCACCATTATTGAGCGCACCACGAATATGCCCTTTTAATTCTTGTGGTGCTCTTAAAGCGGCTAGCATGGCCACAGTGACTAAGCTACGGGTTTTTAAGTCTATACCCTCGCGCTGCCAAGTTGAGCCCCAGCCATGGTCATTAATAAATGCTTGCATAGGTTGGCTAAACTCATCGGTATTGTTCAATGCTTTATCGACGAAGTCTTCACCCATTACTTGCCGGCGAATTTGCTCACCTTTATTAGTTGTCATGTTTTTCCTCGTGGCGTTATTTGTAAATGTGTATGCTAAAAAGCTTATTGTGCTGTCCAAGCGCCATCCATCGGCAAGGCCGAGCCTGTTATGCTGCGCGCGCTATCACTGCATAAAAATAAAATAAATTCACCTATTTGACGCGGATCCATCATTTCAGGCAGGGGTTGCTTGGCCGTGACCAAATTATATTTAGCGCGCTCAAATTCAACTTTTTGTTTTTGTGCAATTTCATTGATTTGGTTATTAATGAGTGGCGTGTCGACCCAGCCAGGGCAAACCGCATTAACCGTAATACCTAACTCAGCACACTCTAACGCGACAGCTTTAGTTAAACCGACAATACCGTGCTTGGCTGCAACATAAGCAGACTTGTTTAATGAGGCCACTAAACCATGCACAGAGGCGATATTAATGATGCGGCCCCAACCATTAAATTTCATGCTGGGTAAAGACTTTTGAATGGTATGAAAAGCAGCAGTTAAATTAATAGCAATAATGGCATTCCACTTATCTTCGGGGAAAGTGGCGACACTTTCGGTGTGTTGAATACCCGCATTGTTAATTAAAATATCAATAGCGCCCATTACCTTGATGGCGTCGCTCATGAGAGTGCTGATAGCACTAGAGTCCATCAAGTTAGCATTATCAAACAGGGTTTTTATTTCGTATTTTTTGGCAAACTCTTCCGCTAAGGCTTCCCCTTCTGCTTGCCCCATCAAACCATGCAAAACCAAGTTAATACCTTGCTCTGCTAACGTGTGTGCTGTTGCTAAACCTATACCGCTGGTTGACCCTGTTATTAAAGCTGTTTTACCTTTTAGCATAATAAATTCCTAATGTTAAAGTTAACACTCAGTTCAAAACTTCTCGTGATAACTCTTGATGTTTAATTAATAAAAAATGCAGCATATCCTTATGCGGCTAAACGAGGGGAGTCGTAATTTTAATATTTACCATACTAAGTATAGTAGCGGGTTTAGCTTGATTATTATTTAGCACCATAGTGCTAGGGCTAATGTTTAGTTTAGCTTAGTTGGCGCAAGTGCAAACAAAAGTGGCTAAATAGAGATTAGTAGTTATTCGCCAAAGCGACTTTCTGGTATGATTTACCTCTTAATTAAGCACAATAACTTTTTTCATCTTGGAACTGTAAACCAATGTTAGCTATTGCCGAGCAAATCAGTGAGCAAATTGCTCAAGAACTTAACGTTAAAACCTCACAAATTAATGCCGCTATTCATTTATTCGACGATGGCGCAACCGTGCCTTTTATTGCGCGTTATAGAAAAGAAGCAACGCAAGGCTTAGATGATAACCATTTACGCGCATTAGCCACGCGACTGGTTTACTTGCGTGATTTAGAAGCCAGACGTCAAGTTATTTTAACGAGTATAGAGCAACAGGGTAAGTTGACAGCAGCGTTAGCTCAGCAAATAACCAGTGCTGATAACAAAACGCGGTTAGAAGATTTGTATTTGCCCTATAAACCTAAGCGTCGTACAAAAGGGCAGATAGCCATAGAAGCCGGCATTGAACCGTTAGCGAATAGGTTATTTAATCAGTGGCAGCTTGATCCTGAGCAAGAAGCGCAAACATACCTGAATAACGCACGCAAAAATGATACTACTGGTTTTGATGATGTTAATGCGGTATTAGCAGGAGCTAGTGCTATTTTGGCCGAGCGTTTTTGTGAAGACGCTAATTTATTGCAAAAACTGCGTCAGCACATGCTTAAACAAGCGCACCTAACTAGCCAAGTTGTTAAAGGCAAAGAACAAGAGGCGATCAAGTTTAAAGACTACTTTGCACACAGTGAAAAACTAAAAACAGTACCTTCACACCGTATGCTTGCTATGTTACGCGGGCGTAACGAAGGCTTATTACAGCTTAAGGTAGAAGTAGACCCTAACCAAGAAAAAAACGCAGTTTCTAGCGCAGAACAACTTATTGCTGAGCATTTTACTTTACGACTTTATACAAACAATAGTGAACAAAAGGCCGCTAGCTTTTTAACTAACACAGTACGTTTAGCTTGGAAAAGCAAGCTTAGCCAGAGTTTAACTACTGAGCTTTTAAGCCAGCTGCGTGAACAAGCAGAATTACAAGCGATTAAAGTGTTTGCTGAAAATTTATCTGACTTATTAATGGCAGCGCCCGCTGGGGCAAAAGTCACACTCGGTTTAGACCCTGGTTTACGCACAGGCTGTAAAGTTGCTATTGTCGACGCCACTGGTAAATTGCTACATACCACGACTATTTTCCCACATGCGCCACAAAATCATTGGGATAAATCAGTGCGTACTTTAGTGAACATCTGTCGCCAACATAAGGTTGAATTAATTGCCATTGGTAACGGTACCGGTTCGCGTGAAAGTGATAAATTAGTGGGAGAAGTCATTGCCGAGCTTGACACCGCAACAGGTTTAGCGAAACCCAAAAAAGTGATCGTTAGTGAGGCGGGGGCGTCTGTGTATTCAGCTTCTGAACTTGCCGCGCAAGAATTTCCTGATCTTGATGTGTCAATCCGTGGCGCTGTGTCAATCGCGAGGCGTTTACAAGACCCATTGGCCGAGTTGGTCAAAATAGACCCTAAAGCCATCGGTGTTGGCCAATATCAACATGACGTTAGCCAAAGTCAATTGAGCCAAAGCCTTGATAATGTTGTTGAAGACTGTGTAAATGCCGTTGGCGTTGACCTGAATTCAGCTTCGGCAGCCCTACTAACGCGCGTTGCCGGCTTAAATAAAACTATGGCAAATAACATAGTGCAATACCGTAATGAACAAGGCGCTTTTGTTAATAGACAACAATTAAAAAAAGTGGCACGCCTAGGGCCAAAAGCCTTTGAGCAAGCGGCAGGCTTTTTACGCATTAATGGTGGTGATAACCCACTTGACCAGTGTGCGGTTCATCCAGAAACCTACCCTATTGTTGAAAATATTATTAAGCAGTTAAATATTGACAGTGCTAACTTATTAAATAGTGCTGAGCAGTTGCAGCGCGTTAATATTAGCGAGTTAGCTACTGAGCAATTTGGTGAAATAACGATTAATGAAATTATTAAAGAGTTGATCAAACCAAATCGTGATCCTAGGCCTGAATTTAAAACGGCAACCTTTGCTGAAGGCGTAAACAGTATCAACGATTTAGCCGTGGGTATGGTGCTAGAAGGTGTGGTATCTAATGTGGCTAATTTTGGTGCCTTTGTTGATATCGGTGTGCATCAAGACGGATTAGTGCACATTTCGGCTATCACAAACAAATTTATTAGTGACCCACGTGAAATTATAAAAGCCGGTGAAATTGTTAAGGTAAAAGTGGTGGAACTTGATGCAGCGCGCAAACGTATTAGTTTAACCATGCGCTTAGATGACGCTGTTAGTCACGCTGAAACCAATGGCAAGACAAAACATGATAGAGCAAGTGGGCAGTATAAAACGCAAAGTAACGCCGCCAGCCACCATGCTAAAAGCGAACAACCACACAATAAACGAGCGAAAGGGCCAGTACACAAAAAACAGCATAAAAGTAGAAACACCATGGGTGAAAATGCGGTGATGGGGAACGCCTTTGCCGATGCTTTTGCTAAGTTAAAAAAGTAAATGACTAAGCTCCCGCCTACTATTTTAGTAGGCGGAATGTTAACCGTACACTGTTAAATTCAAACCGTATTCCCTCGTTTTATTCCCCAGAACACGCTTAATTCACCTTATCCTCAATAAAGTTAATAATATCGATCAGTGTGTGAAAAAAATAATCAAATTTATTGAAAATAACACTTGACGATGCAAATGATAATGATTATCATTTGTTTATTGGTTAAGGCAAATGAATGCTCTCTCAGGCGTTTTGACCAATAGGAAGGTGAGTAACTTAGTGGTTACATTCTGGATGAATGGTAATCTCGGCATTATGGATGGCAAAGAGTGTATGTTTCAGGACACATATACACTAAGCCTCTTCTTCTCATTATTGATTCAACCTATTCCTTTGAATCAGTTGATTAAAAACTTTTGATGACTTTGCCGGTATACACCAAGGTGTATACCGGCTTTTTAATTCACTTAAAACTTAAAACTTAAAACTTAAAACTTAAAACTTAAAACTTAAAACTTAAAACTTAAAACTTAAAACTTAAAACTTAAAATGACTAACCACGTCTGTCATATTGTGGCTACTTGATTTTAATGCTGCACTGGCACCCATAAATGAAGATGACGTGTTGAGGGATTCATCTGTCATGCTTGCTAAGTCATTAATGCGTAAATTCACTTCATCAGCGGCTTGAGTTTGCTGCTCTGTGGCGCGGGCAATTTGTGTGTTCATTTCAGAAATTAACGCCATTAATTTATCTATTTCCGATAAAGAGTCGTCTGCTTTACTCGTTTGCTCTACGGTTTGGCTGGCAATACTTTGGCTGGTTTTTACCGCAGTAACGGCTTGTTGGGCACCCGTTTGCAGTTTTTGAATCATGAGTTGAATTTCGTTAGTGCTTTGCTCTGTTCTATTAGCAAGTGTTCTCACTTCATCAGCAACAACCGCAAAGCCGCGTCCTTGTTCGCCAGCTCTTGCTGCCTCAATAGCTGCATTAAGAGCTAATAGGTTAGTTTGTTCGGCAATACCACGAATTACATCAAGTACTGACCCGATATTGTCACTTTCAGCGGCTAGGGTAGTGATCACCTGTGATACGTTATCAATATTACTTGATAACGAGTGCATTTGCGTAATCGTATTTGAAATAATCTCCTTACCTTGGTGGGTATTATTTCTGGCGTCAGTGGCGGCATTTTCAGCAGCGCTAGCATTGTTGCTTACATCACGTATTTGAGCAGTCATTTGCTCCATGGCAGTAGCAACTTGGGCGGTAATATCGCTTTGATGTTGGGTTAATGACTGGGCGCTTTCACTGGCATCAGCGACAGATTGTGCACGGCTCAATACAATGTTTGCATTGTTTGCTACGTCAGCAAGTGAGTCGCGCATTTTGTTAGTAAATTCGTTAAAATAATGTGCTAGGCGAGCAATTTCATCTTGTGCTTGGTCATCTAGTGTTTGGGTTAGATCACCATCACCTTGCGCAATGTCTTTCATTAAATTAGCAGCCGTATTGGTGGGAACGGTAATGCTTTTGGCAATAAAATAACCAAGAAATATAATAATAACAATCAATAAAAATGAATAGGTTAATAAGGTGTTTCTTTGTGTGGTAAAAGTTGCGTCCACGTCATCAATATAGGTACCAGAGCCAAGAATCCATTGCCAAGGAGTAAAGCCTTTAACAAAAGATATTTTATCAACAGCTTGGTCAACACCTGGTTTAGGCCATTTATAAGGGACAAAACCTTGCCCTTTATCACGTACAATACTCACCATATTAATAAACAGGGCAGTGCCATCAGGGTCTTGCATTCCACCTATATTTGTACCATTTAATGCGGGTTTTATTGGGTGCATGATCATCGTTGGTGTAAAATCATTTATCCAAAAGTAATTATCACCTTCATACCGTAAGCTATTGAGTACTTCTATTGCTTTTTTCTGGGCTTGCGTTTCATCTAGTTGGCCGTCACTTTGTTGCTGATAAAAGTGCTCTATAACACTATACGCTGCTTCTACCACTTGTTGGTTGGTATTGTGTTTTTGTTGTAATAACGACTGATATGCTTGCGATAAACTAATTGAGCTTAACACGACAAAGCCTGACAAGACTAAAATCAGCAGTAAGATAAATCGTTGTTGAATGGTAAATTTACGTAAAAATGGCATGCAAACCTCACTGGTAAGTGTCACGAATACAAGATTAATAATTTACGCCTTTTTAATGTGAACTATTATATTTATAGGCGTTTGAACAGATGAAAAAGCACACCTTTACAAGCGAGTACATGCTAGGTTTCTTTTCTGTACTAAGTATAGAGGAATATTATGCTTTTGCTATAAAAAAGGGGAAGCAAAAAGCTTCCCCAAAAATAACCTCGGTTGGAGGTTAACTAACGCAAAACGAGCATGTTCATTGTGTTTTTTAATCCTATAAAACGTACTTAGCTGACAGTTGTAAGTAATTTGAATCTTTATTGGCTTCGTGCATTTCATAGTTACCTATTTCAACACCAAATGACAGTTGCTTGGTATAATCTTTGAACAAGTTAACGGCGACATGATTACGTTTAGTGTTGGCTAAGTCTGCTTCTGTGCTACCATAAAATATATTTGAGCGCATGTCGTCTGTCCAAAAATGGCGGTAAGCGACCATAAATGACGTGGTTTTTTCAGCTTTTTGACCGACCAAGTCTCTTGCCGCCACTACACCAACATAACGGCCTGTATTACCGCCGTGTACCTGAAAGCGAAAGTCGTCTTTACCAAAGGTTTTAATACGACCTGCAATGCCAAAACCAAGGGCTGTTTCTGTAGTGCTTGCAACTTCTTCGGTAGCAGCAGTATTTAACTGACGTGCTAAACCTGACACTGACACATTACCCCAGTCACCACTAAAGGTGTACTTAGCGATAATGTCAGGAATAGTGTCTTGACTGCTATCACCCTTATCAGAATGTGGGTTCTCTAACGATACTTGTAAACCGCCATTGGTGTAGCGAATTTGGCCTTGTCTAATAAAAGCAGAAGCATTTAAAGGGCCACCAAAATCTACTGCTTCAGCTAAAGCGCTGGTATTTTGAAAAGTTGTCCAAGTTTGCCCTACGGTAATATTTTTATATTTAATGAAAGCGTGGCGCACTCTTGGGTGAGACGAGTTTGAAACAATTTGATTACCACCACCACCGTAAAAATCCATTTCGATAAAACCGGTAACATCGCCATGAACATATTTTGCATTAAAGCGGGTTTCATTAACTGAAAATTTAGTGGTTGATAAATCGTTGGTCACAGCGCCATTACCAATCCAATAGTCGTCGTTAGTAACGGGGGAGCTAACATCGCCACTGATAGTGCGTAAGTCCGCTTTAATATAGCCACCAAAGGTGAGTTGCTGGTCATCAGCAAGATCGAAAGTGAAAGCGGCTTGGGCGGCACCAGTCATAGCGAAAAGACCCGCCGCTAATAATAATTTACTTTGTTGAATTTTAAACATTATATTTCCCCGTAGTGTCTGCCAAGGCAGTTATTTTTGTAGTGTTTTTATCGCAATTATTTTTTATTATCGAAGCAAGGAGCTTCGCCTTCTGCTATTATTTTTTAAACACTATGTTAATCATGTGTAATATTTGTTCAGCTATTAAGGTAAGGTGAAAGTGGGCTTAAATAAATTAGACCTAAGTCTAAAGTGATGATTTTTAGCTTTATACTTTAGTCTAGCGTTATTGAAATGGGGAGTGAGGACTAGGGAAAATCAGTAGACTCTCGCGCTAAAAACTAGGTACTAGGCACTAGAAACTAGAAACTAGGAATTAGGAATTAGGAATTAGGAATTAGGAACTAGGAACTAGGCACTAAGATCGAGGAAAAGACTAAGCGTCCGCTCTGACTCTCCTTCGTACCTGTTCTTATTTCGCTTTAAAGCCAATTCTAAAGCCGCCCCAATGCTTGCCATTGACAAAAATAGGTGCAGAAACATCGTGCATTATTTCGCCCGTATCGCGTTTGTAAGTTTGTAATAAAAACTTGTCGGTGTGTTGGCCGCAACGAATGCCTGTAGGGTCATTGAATAAACGTTTAGTGCGATTATGCACCATATCAATTTGAGGGTCGCCAGTGAGTGGTTGAGAAAAACATTGGTTGTGGGTGGGGAAATAGCCATTAACGTCTACGGCACCGGCATAAATCATTTCATTGAACTCTTCTAATAAAGGCTCTTGAATTTGTGGCAGGTGTTGGTCAGTAAAGGCATCAAACCCAGTGGTGAATTTTTTGGGATCGCTATTGCCCAAGGGCTTATAATTAAAATCAAACAGTTGCTCTAGTGATATTTTATTAGCGGCAATACTTTGTTCAAACAGCTCACCGACTTTTTTAGCGGCTAATGTTGCTTGTTGACACATGCTGTTAATGCGCGTGTTACTATTAAATTCTGACAGGTAAACAAAAATAGACTCTGTACTATTTGACAAAGTTTCAGCTTGCTGAGATATATGTTGGGTTTCATTGCTTTTGTCGACTAGGAAGTCATGCAAGCTGACCACAGAGGTTGATATTTCAGCCGCCGCTAGGTCTTGCTCTTGTAATGCTTGGCTAATTTGATTACCCGCCGCCGCTGACTCAGACATCAGGTTATCAATATCAGTAAATGATTGGGATAAATTGGTCATGGTCTGCACTATACTACCTGTTTGCTGCACTATGTTGGTCATTACCGCGGTGGTCTCGTTGGTTTCTTTGCTGATTTGTTTTAACATTTCGCCTATTTGATCTGTCGCGTCAGCGGTTTTAGCCGCGAGCGCTCTGACTTCATCGGCAACAACAGCAAAGCCTCGGCCTTGCTCGCCTGCTCTAGCTGCTTCAATGGCTGCGTTTAAGGCTAATAAGTTTGTTTGTGACGATATAGCATCAATAACGTCAGTAATGTTTTGTATTTCAGAGGCTTTTTCTTCAAGTGATTGAATTTTGCTAGCTGCATTGTTAACGGATTCGTTGAGTAGATTAACCACAGAAATATTATCATATAATTGCTGTGAGCTTGATGAACTTGCGCTCATGGCTTGGTTTGATTGCTGTGAAGCAAGTTCGGCGTTGTCATTGATTTGTTTGCTATTGGTCGACATTTGCTCGGCAGCAGTTGCTAAGCGGTCAACATCGCTACTGGACTTTTCAATGGCTTGGCTTAATTTTGTTAAGAAAAAACTAATTTCAGCTGAGTTGATTGCTAATTCACTGACTTTAGCGCCTATTTCAGCGCCAGTTTGGCTAAAGTTTATTGTAGAGTCTTTTGGGTTATCCTGTTGTTTGTCGTCCACTGTGGCTTGCTTATTTGTTGTTAAACCGAATCTGGCAACGAACAAAATGCTAGCAAAGCTGATACCTGCAAGCACAAGTGTTGATAAGAGTAATGAAGAAAAAATACTTGCGCTAACGTAATGAAAAATTACATTGGGCAATGTGAACACAAGTGCTAATAGTATGCAGGATGTTAATTTATTATTCATGAATGGTGACCTTTCAACTACGACTAAGAACCAAGCCTTTACGCAAAGTAAATGGGCAATATAACAGAATCATGAAGCAATAAAATAAGACTTTAGTTGATCTATGATACACATCAAATAAGCCTGCTGAGTGTGCCATATTGAGTGAATAATAAAGTAGGGCAAGCATAAAGTAATGCCCATTTACTGGGCATGTTCTTTGTTGTACGCCTTACTAATACGTTACTGGTACTTAGCGTGTAAATAGTCAAACACAGCACGAATACCAAAGGCTTCACCACCTAATGGGCGACCTGATAAAGCGCGCACATTAAACGCCATTACATCAAAGTGAACCCAGTTGGTTTCTTTGCCAATAAAGCGTTGTAAATAGAGCGCTGCAGTAATGGCGCCACCAAAAGGTCCTGCAGAGCAGTTTGTCATATCGGCAATGGTACTGCTAAATAAGTCATTGTAAGGTTGGTATAAGGGCATACGCCATACAGGATCACTGATTTTATTGCCGGCGTCAGTGATGCCTTGTGCGATCTGGTCATTCGTAGAGAAAAACCCCGGTAACTCAGTGCCTAACGCAACGCGCATTGCGCCGGTTAAGGTGGCAAAATCTATTATTAACTCAGGGTTGTCATTGTCTGCTTCTGCTAAAGCATCACATAACACTAGGCGTCCCTCGGCATCGGTATTATCAATCTCAACGGTTAAGCCTTTGCGTGTGGTTATTACATCGCCAGGACGCATGGCGTTACTAGAAACAGCATTTTCAACCGCAGGAATGAGCACACGTAAATGAACAGGTAAATTATGAGACATAATTAAGTGTGCTAAACCTAAAACATGCGCAGCTCCACCCATGTCTTTTTTCATATTACGCATACCCGCCGCGGGTTTAAGGTCTAAGCCACCGCTGTCAAAGCAAACACCTTTACCAACTAAGGTAACTTTTGGGTGTTGGTGATCACCCCAAGTAACATCAATTAAACGTGGCTTATTGGTACTTGCGCGCCCAACAGCGTGTATTGTTGGGTAATTTTTTGTGAGTAAGTCATCGCCAATAATTTGTGAGACATGACCGCCAAACTTATCCGCTAAGGACTGTGCTGCATCAGCAATATTTTTTGGCATCATATCGGCTGCAGGTGTATTGACAAGATCGCGTACTAACGTTGTTGCTTCGGCGTATTTTATCGCGTTATCCACTAATATTTGTTCATTAACCTGCAAGCTAGGTAGTATTTGTGCTTTAGGGTTAGTTTTATAGCGAGAAAAATCATAAGCACCGACCAACCAAGCAAAACAGATTGCCTGCTGGTGCGCCGGTGCGGCGTTAAGTTTGTATTGTCCTGGTGGCAACTGCTTGATTAAGTCACCACATGAAAAGTAATGGGTAGCATCATTAACCACGTAAACGGCTTGCGCGAGTGCGGTTTCGGCTTCAGGTGAAAAATGGGGTATTAACGCCAACCCTTCACTCTGATAATTTGTTTGTTTGAGCCAGTGTTGTATATGTTGGCTTTGGCTTGTTAACCAAGCTGCATAAGCTGATTTTTCTAAAATAGTGAGTGTGGTGCCGGTGTTACCGACGCTAAGTAATGCATTCATAGTGATCCTTTATTGAAGGCTGCCATAGGGAAAATGCAGCGCAACCGTATTGTAATGAAATTGAAAGACGTCTCTTTATGTACACCAAGCCGAGTTATCAAGGGCTAGGTTAATAAATTTATTGTAACTGACCTGATTAGCTTCGCAACTAGAAAGCTATGGGTAAGGGGCTATAAAAGCACATCTTTTAGCAGCACGTTTTCAGTTGCTGCCTTGCTATGAACTTGCGCAAGCAGTAACTCTGCGGTGGCAATGGCATCATTAAGTGCATTATGGCCGTAGTGGTCAGGCAATTGAAACTTATGGCGTAATTTTGATAAACGTAGCGCTGAAGGGTCATAAGCGACATCACGTTTATCTAATTGCCGTTTAGCAATAACTAAGGTGTCTATGATGGGGAAATCTGGTGCTAGCCCATAAAGCTCAAGGCAGGCGTGTTGTAAAAACTGCCGCTCTATACGGGCAAAGTGCACTAGCATTACCTTGCCTGCTAACGCTTGCAGTAATTTTTCGACAACAATCCGTAGGGGTTGGCCTTGCTCTTTTTGTTCGTCGGTGATTTGATGAATTACAACATTGCTCTCTTCTAGCCTGTTGCTGGTTTTTACAATTTGATGATAGCAGGAGTTAAGTTTGACATGATCGTGCTTCATGCAGACAAAACCAACACTGAGCAATTTATCTACTTTAGCGTCAAGACCTGTGGTTTCAAAGTCGACGGCTAAAATTGGCACTTCTGATATTGGTGCGTTAAGCGCAGGAAAAGGGACGCTTAAAAAGTCTTTCAGCGCTCCTTCAGGGGCTTTTTTTAATAGCCGCTTGCGTTTAGCTTCGTAGCCAACCAAGTAATGAATAAATTTATTATTAACCATTAGAAATTTGCTTGCCTTGCTTCTTGTAAGGATTTAATTACTTTGAAAGTATCTTTTAAATGTTCGCGTTCTAGCCTTGAAAGCTCTTTAGGATAAATATAATTATTAGGCTCTAACCCCTGTATTAATTTTTCTGCTTGATGCTGTACTCGTAACACACCTAAAAACTCATAAGCATCTATTAGGTTTTCTGCAGACGACTTGGTAATAGCTGCTGTGCCTGCGGCTTGTTTAATGCGTTCAATGGTATTAACCGCACTTATACCTTGAGATAGCGCATAAATACGAGCAAGGTCAACAATAGGAGCGATGCCGTTATGCTTGAGGTTTAATGTATCTTTATGTTTGCCATTTTGTTTTAAAACAAAATCCCTAAAAAACCCTAACGGCGGACGTAACGCTAAAGCGTTTTTAGATAAATGAGCAATAAATAAGCTGTTACTTTGTGTTTTTTTCAAGACATTACGGCGAATGTTATCAAGTAAGCGAGCATCACCATAAATGGTGTCTAAATCAAAAAAAACACTGGAGTTTAATAATGCCTCAGGGCTAGGAGTGTCAACCCAAGCGTCAAAATACTTTTGCCAAACCTTGGCCGGTTGCCGCCATTTAGGGTTAGTGGCCATGATATAGCCAGGGCAGTAGATAAAACCACAGCTGGCTAGGCCATCACAAACAAAGTGACCTAAGTTTTCAAACCAACTGTCGTCACTTGGTTTCATGGAATCACAGATGATGATGGCGTTGTCTTGATCAGAATGGGCAAGTTGCTCTTGTCTTGCTTGTGAACCTGCTGCTAACCAGGCATAAGGCACAGGTGAGGCGCCAAACTTTTCTTCAGCTAGTTCAATAAGACGCTTGGTAAAAGCCATAGTAATGGCACTAATGCTTTTGCCAATATGATCGGCACTGGCGCCAAGTTTTGCTAAGCGAATTTGTAGTTTTGGTAACAGCGCACTTATTTCTATTAATTGTGGTAAGTCTTTAGCTTTATGAATAATGCTAGAAAAATTAACAGTGTTATGGCCTTCATTGTTCATTAAATCGGTGACGGTAACCATGCCAACTACTTCACCTTGTTTGGTAACAGGTAAATGTTGTATGTTTTTTGCTGTCATGGTCATGAGTGCGTCATAAGCGTTATTTTTAATATCAATTGTGCTCATTTCGCGAGTCATTATTTCAGAAATACTCGTCGTAATGGGTAGCCCTTGCGCAACACAGCGGCGACGAATGTCTTTGTCGGTAACAATACCAACACATATTTTATTATCGAATATCACCAAGCAAGTAAAGCCTTGCTCTGTCATTTGTATCGCAGCTTGTTGTATGCTCTTACTCACGTCAATACCCGCAATAGGGGCATGATAAAAATTACTGACTGGCATATTCATTAAGCTAGAAGAAATAATCGCTTCTTCATTAACCTTAGACATTCTCTTTTTGAGTCGTTCAGCAGAGTCGTGGTTAAAGTAGTCGCTAATACTGGGGTATTGTTCGCCAACATCGCGTAATATTTGTGCATCAAGGCTGTACACTAGGC
The DNA here is from genome assembly GCF_056238625.1 of Colwellia sp. F1. Classification (NCBI taxonomy): domain Bacteria; kingdom Pseudomonadati; phylum Pseudomonadota; class Gammaproteobacteria; order Alteromonadales; family Colwelliaceae; genus Colwellia; species Colwellia sp. F1. The sequence continues at coordinate 103,119 of NZ_JBWDLI010000006.1, read as the reverse complement.
TATCTTCGTCGGTTTGTACTTGTCGCTGTGTGGCTGGCGTTGCCTTATGCGACTCATGCATAGCTGGTGAGGGTGCGTTAGGTTTACAAAACTCAGTGCACAAGTCTCCCTCACCTAAACGAGAAATTAACTCGCCGTTGCTAGCAAGGCAACTAAGAGCCCCTTTGCGCACAATATATAAGCGTGGTTCATTAATGCCCTTTGGCGGCAGAAACTCTCCTTTGCGCACGTAGTTAATATCTAATTCTCTAATTAAGCGTGCCAGAGTAGATTGAGGCAAACTATCAAAAGGGGGAATATTTTGAATGAAGCTATAAATTTCTGAAAGTTCAGTGTCCATATTGAGTTCCCTGAAGCTAATTTGTCTAGCCAGCTTATTGGCGACCAAGCGTGGCTTAATATAGCAACCAAGCATATTGTTGATATAAGTTCTTATCATAATAATTTAGAGCGATGGGTGTAGGTAGTCAACCATTGAAGGCCTAACCTAGACTAAAGTTGCACTTGGTTGAATTTACCCTTTAGGCGTATCGTTGTGGTGCTTAGTGGGTGGGCAAAAAACTCGGATGTTGGCGCTGGTCAAATGGTGCAAGAAGTAAAGTATCCGGCTGTTTATTCGTTGTTGCTCAGTTATTGGGTGCGTGTACTGAGCACGCTTTTTTGTTCAAGGTTAGTTGGCGTTATGCTGGTGTACTTCCCCTAATGATACCACATACTCTCTTTAGCTCTCGTGCCCTAGTGCGTAGGTATGTCGTGAAGTAGTCAGGCCTATAAGTACTAAATAATCCCCTGTTTTAGCTGTGTTTATTCGTTAAAACATTGATCTAGACTAAAGTTTAATACCCTATAAAAAAAAAGCTTGTTAGATTGAATATAGCCATGTTGCCTCATTTGATGCTGGCAGCATGGGTATAAAAGTTGAAGTTGAATATGGATTTTTGTTTTGTATTGATAAAGATAGCCGACAGAAATCGATATCCACACTTTTGCTAAATTATTACAATTAAAGCCTAATAAAAAAAACACATTAATGTGAATAAAAGGCTAATAACGTCGCTAGGAGACTACTGTGGAAAATAAAGAAACCTATTGGTCGGAAAATATTCGCCTAATCTTTATATGTCTTGTAATCTGGTTTATCGTTTCATTTGGGTTAGGGTTACTACTGGTAGAACCCTTAAATGAAATTCAGCTAGGTGGGTACAAACTTGGTTTTTGGTTTGCTCAACAAGGCTCTATTTACTCATTTCTTGCTTTAATCTTTTGGTATGGTGCCAAAATGAATCAGCTTGATAAAAAATACCATTCGGAGGGTTAAGCATGGATGAGTTAGAACTATATACATACATTGCAGTCTTTGGCACTTTTGCCTTATATTTTGGTATTGCTTGGTGGGCGCGTGCTGGCTCAACCAGTGATTTTTATGTGGCAGGCGGCGGCGTTACCCCTATGCAAAACGGTATGGCAATTGGTGCCGACTGGATGAGTGCAGCGTCGTTTATTTCAATGGCGGGTATGATCTCTTTTCTAGGGTACGGTGGTTCAGTTTTCTTAATGGGTTGGACCGGTGGTTATGTGCTACTCGCCATGCTACTAGCGCCATATATGCGCAAACACGGTAAGTTCACCGTGCCAGAGTTTATTTTTGACAGATACTACTCTAAAACAGCACGTATTGTTGCCGTAGCTTGTTTAATTATTGCTTCTTTAACCTACATAATTGGTCAAATGAAGGGTGTAGGTGTTGCTTTCTCACGTTTCTTAGACGTTGAATACGGCTTAGGCTTAGGTATTGGTATGGCCGTTGTTTGGGTATATGCGGTACTTGGTGGTATGAAAGGTATTACCTATACGCAAATAGCGCAATATGTTGTGATGATTTTTGCTTATACCATTCCAGCAATATTTATTTCATTACAGTTAACAGGTAACCCAATTCCGCAATTAGGTTTAGGTAGCACGTTAGCCGATGGCAGTGGTGTTTACTTACTTGATAAGCTTGACTTGGTTGTAACTGACCTAGGTTTTAAAGAATATACAACATCTAACTTAGGCGGCACGCTAAACATGTTTGCTTATACCATTTCATTAATGATTGGTACGGCGGGTCTTCCACATGTAATTATGCGCTTCTTTACGGTTCCATCTGTAGAAGCAGCACGCTCTTCAGCAGGTTACGCATTAGTGTTTATTGCTTTACTTTACACTGTTGCTCCAGCCGTTGGTGCTATGGCACGCCTTAACTTAATGCATACTATTGAACCGGTAGCAGGGCAAAACCTTGAGTACAGTGAACGCCCAGAATGGTTTAAAGACTGGGAGCACACTGGATTGCTAGAGTTTAAAGATAAAAATGGCGATGGCAAAATTCAATATACCTCAAATACAACAGATAACACGATTACAACAAAACATGCCATGACTGGTGAAGAGATAGAAATATTACCCAATGAAATGGTGAAAGTTGACCAAGACATTATGGTATTAGCAAACCCTGCGATTGCAAACTTACCTAACTGGGTTATTGCTTTAGTTGCTGCGGGTGGCTTAGCAGCGGCACTCTCTACGGCAGCAGGTTTGTTGTTAGCAATCTCTTCGTCAATCTCTCATGATTTAATGAAAGGTGTATTAACGCCTGATCTTTCAGAGAAAAATGAATTACTGGCTGGGCGTGTGGTGATGACACTAGCGATACTGGTTTCAGGCTATCTTGGCTTGCATCCACCAGGGTTTGCTGCCGGTACTGTTGCTTTGGCCTTCGGTTTAGCAGCGTCAAGTATCTTCCCAGCATTAATGATGGGTATATTCTCTAAGAAAATCAGTGGTAAAGCTGCCATTTGGGGTATGTGTTCAGGTATTGGTGTTACTATGCTGTATGTGTTCCAACATAAAGGTATTATGTTTATCCCTGGTACCTCATTCTTAGGTGATATGGGAGCAGATTGGTTCTTTGGTATCTCACCTAACGCATTTGGTGCCGTTGGTGCATTGGTTAACTTTGCTGTTGCTTTCATCGTGCTGCAATTTACCGGCCCAGCACCAGCAAATATTCAAGCTATGGTAGAGAATATGCGTATACCAGGTGACGTAAGTCCAGCACACGATCACTAAAATTAAAACATAATATTGTAAAGATTACGTTTTAAAGAAAATAAAAAGCCAAGCGATGATTTTTTTAAAGAGTCGCTTGGCTTTTTCTGTTAAGTTATCTTCTTATTATTAACCCACTGATAAAGTAGAAATATATATGAACAAACACCTAAAAATTGCTTTTATGGTTGCCCCTATTCTCGCTATTATTAGCTATGGTGCTGCTGACTATTATAGTGAGTATAAAGCTTCACAAGAAAAAGTAATTCAATTAGCGACAGAAGGGCATTGTGACGTGATAAACCAAGGCTGTGTGCTTACATCAGGTGAGTTTAAAATAGATGTTTCAGATAAAAATGGCATTACTGTGCTGAACAGTACATTCCCATTAGATAGTGCTACACTATTTTTAGTCGATAAAGACAATAAAATGACAGCTTACCCTTTAGGTATGAAAGAAAGCCCTTACTATTGGAAAAACAAAACAAAATTAAGAAACCTTGCTGGCAATAAAGGTGATAGCTACACGTTACGTTTGATTGCTAATATTAAAGGTGGCCGATACATTGCTGAGTTTGTTACACAGACAATGCGTTGATAGCGGTTAATGTAAACCTGAGAACATTAGCTCGCTTAGCACGCCATATTTCCTAGGCGGTAACATGTTCTGTGCTGTTTGAGCATAACATAATGGTATTGAAGTGCTAGCAGGTTCTCTGCATTAACAAGAAGCAAACTAGCACTGCTCTTGACAGGTTACTTATTACCATCAAAGTACGTGGCAACACGCTCTGGCCAGTCAGGCGAGTTGATTCGTTCTAATAGTGAGGTATTTATTAATTCACGCTTTGTGCTGTTGTTTGGTAGCGCGAAGACGTAATCTTGCCGTGCTAGCGTAATTGGCAGCACTTGTAGTTTGCCAGTATAACGTTGGTTAATGGTCCATCGTAGCAACGGTGCATCATAAACCACGGCATCCACCTTGCCGTCTGCTAATTGCTGTAAGGCGTCGCTTAAGCTGTCAGTGTCATCAAATTTTAGTTTTCGGTTAGTTAACCAACTTGCACTGGTGCTATTTTTAACACTGGCGATGTGCATACCTACAAGGTCATTAGCATTACTTAACTTACTATTAAGCTGCCCAATAGTGAGTGCACTGGTAATTGATGCGGTAAAAAATGACACAATAATAAGCGCGGTAAGCATCCACACCATACCTAGCAAGCGACCTGCTATAGTGCGTGGAGCTACGTCACCATAGCCAACGGTAGTCATGGTAACCATAGCCCACCAAAAACCCGAAAATAACCCGTTTGCCTTACTGCCACCAAACTGCTCTGGGTTGGTTTTATGCTCAAAAAGCCAAGCAATAAAACCAACGCACAACAGCAAGATAGTTAACATGCTAATAACTTTTAAGAATGCTGGTGATGCTAGCGCCGCTAGCACAGCAAGCCAACCTGAAGACCACTCACTGCGAACCGCAACAGATAAGCCAGAGCTGGTAATTGTGTGGGTAAAGTCCATCAGTTTGGCGCGCTCAGCGGTGGCGGTAATAGCGCCTAAGCCGACATCAATTTGTGCATTAATGGTTGCGTTTAACAGGCCATCTAAATCGTATTCTTGAAAACGATAGCGCCAGCCTTGTTCGTCTGCAACTTCTTTCCATAGATCGACGGCTAAGCCATTGTATGATTGACCCTCTGCTTTGGCGAAAGGAGGCGCTGTTTTTATGCCTATAACTAAGGTTTTTTCGGTATCAGTTGCTGGTTGAACAGAGGGGGTGAAGTCTGTAAGAGGAGCCGTTGCTGCCGAGACTGTTATTGTTATGCTAAAAATGAGTAATGCTAAAAGGCTACGTAGCCATAATGATGGTAATTTCATAGAAAGTATCGTTGTCAATGTAAAGGCATAGTCGTTAGTATAGTGTTATCACTCCTCTATTTGCAAAGTTGGGGCAAGTATCACAAAAGGAATAACAAGTTGTTTATATTTTGATTATCAGGTTTGTTGAATGTTATTTAGCATAATTGGGAGCAGGTTAGTTCAATAAAAGCCAGCCATATCGGTTTACAGGATGTAAATGGATTAGCATTGACTATGGAAAATGTATGCTGGCTATATCTAGGTTGCTGGTCTTTGCTTTAAGCAATTTTCAAATAAGATTTGATAATTTCAGCCCCATTACCTGCTTGAATAGGTTTAAAGATGAAACCAGAAACACCGCTCGCTTCACATTTTTTCACTAGGGCTTGTTCGGTGACTGATGACAACATAACCACGGGTACATCATAACCTTTACTACGGATAGTGTTTAATGCTTCATCCCCGTTCATCTTGTTCATAATAACGTCCATGAACATAAAATCAGGAGCTTCATTTTCAACCATAGTAACGGCTGTAGAGCCATCGTCAGCTTCAATAATATTATTATAGCCTAAATCACTTAAGAAGCGCCTTAAGGCTTTACGGATCATTGAACTGTCATCAACTAAGAGAATTTTACTATTGGTTGGTAATGGTTTTTGATGAGGGTTAGCGATACCGACACTTTCTTCACGAGTCGCCCCGCCTGATTGGAAATTAACAGCGCGTACGAGTAAATTGAAATAATAACGCCCAACACCTTCAATATTAATTGGTACGGTCACAATTTCTTTTACGCCTTTTAAGTATTTTTCCATGTCGTCAAAATGATGAACAAAATAAGGGCTCGAAAAGTCAAACTCTAAATTATGGCGGCTTAATAAGTCGGTAGAGCGGCCAATAATAGTGTTACCCCACTCTGCTAAGGCATGGCTCAGCTCTTCATTTATTTCAGTATAGTTGTATTCTTCATCGAACATGGTTTCGCAAACAGAGTTGCCGATAGCAATGGCGGTTTCAGGGTAATGGTGCATCATAATCACGCCATTAATACAGCCGCTGACTTCTGAGCAAACAGCGTAACCTTTAAAACGAAAGTCATCAACTTGATCCATAAAAGCATTAGCCGCAGAACCTGTTAGATTGGTCATGGCTTTAAGGCTGGCAATTGACTCATTGATAAAAGGGTGTAACGTCACTTTGTAAATAGTTTCAACGGGCATAGGTAACAATCCGACATTTATAGTGATAATTAAAATACAAGAACTATTAGCGCTTTGCAATCGATTCAAACAAAGAGCTTTAGGTAAATAAGCTTTTGTAAAGGCTGCACACATCTTATATTTGTTGAGCAGTGTTTGTGTAAAATAACGAGAACTCACACGAATAAGCGCGACTAATACACGGTTAAGTTGAGCCTTAAAGGTCAAAAAATACTATCATTTAAGCCGAATAACTTGTGATTTAAAGGCAGCTGTTGCCATTGCTGCGCTTGTAAAAGTACAAACTTTTTACTGTGGCTTTTCTGGTAAGCACACCTGTACCATAAGCCATTAATAAAATAGCAAAACGGTAAATACGTATTTAAAAGTGTTGGGTTAATCTCAGTGCTAATATGCTCTTTATACTGGTTAATAATAGTTTCTATTCTATTGTCATTAAGAGAGTTTATTGCTATGAACATGGCTAAATCATACTCTGCAGGTGCTGCAATCGCGCATTCATAGTCAACTAAGTAGGCTTTATTTTTTAATGAAATTACAATATTGCTAAAGTTAATATCACCGTGGCAACAAACATTATCGTTAATGTTGCGCGATGCTACATTAAGCGGCGCTATAAGAGCTTCACTATAACCTTGCAATGCCTTTTTTTGCTCAGCAGAGAACGATTGTTCTAACATGAGCAAGCGAATAACATTGTTGGGCATTAGCGGAGTTGTTTGCACGTTCAGTTGGTGGCATTGCGCCATTAATTGCGTGGATATTGCTATTTTATCCTCAATCGTTTGGGCAGAAACGGATAAGTTTTCTCCTGCAATAAACTCTGTTACCAGCCAGTGCTGGTCATAGTAAACAATCTGCGGACTAATATTATTTAGCGCTGCTTGTTTATATACACTTGGCTCGTTAGTGGATGTTATTTGTTTAGCAAAAAAATGTTTATTGTCAGCTTGAACATGGTAGCACTGGCTGCTTAGACCGCCGGAAATAGGCGTAATGGTGTTTAGCTGATTAAAACATACCAAGGTACTTAAATGAGGTGCCATCAGCCTTAACCATTAACACTGTGGTTTATTATCATGGGTTTTTCAGTATGCAAGTTCCGCCATTTAAAGTATCCCCAAATAGCGATAAAAGTATAAAGGATAAACAAAACCACGGTAGGCATTAAGTCTTTTTCGATATATAAATAAATTGAGCTAGCATCGATGGCTATCCAGTACAGCCAGTTTTCAAGCACCTTTTGTGCCACTAGGTAGGTGGCGAACACGGCATAAACTGTGGTAAAAGTATCCAAATAAGGAAAGTTAGCAGGCGTATAATTTGCCATAATATAACCTAACATAAGCGCAATAACGGCTAGCACTAAACAGGCTTTTAGATGGAAACTTGGCCGCCAAGAAACAACGGTTAAAGGTGTTGAATTGTTGTTATTATTTGTTGGTGTATGCTGTCGCCAAGCCCAATATCCATAAATGGCCATAATTAAGTAGTAGACGCTTAAGGCACTGTCCATTAGGAGTAATACGTCATAAAAAACATAAGTATAAATTGCCGTACTAATTAATGCGGCAGGCCAACACCATATTGAGCCTGCTGCTGCTAATAAAACATAGGCAAGGGCTAACAACATGGCTAGGAGTTCAAGCCAAGGTAACGCAGTAAGGTAATTAACAAAGCTAATTAACAACTCAGCCATTAGCTTTCTGCTTCTGGCTGTGCATGATGACCACTAATAAATTTACAGACAAAAACGGCTGCGCCTACGCTGCTGTGTACTTGTTTTATTTCGGCCATTACTGTCTGTACGGCTAAATCATAATCACCAAATACCTGTGTGCTCATGCCGTTGGTAACAACGTCTAACCCTTTTGTATCACGCAAGCGCCTAATAAAAGCCCAAATTTCACTTTTATATTGAGTTTCAGCGAGTGGGTATAAACTTAATTCAATAGATATTTGCATAATTTATCCTTAGGTTGAGCGCACTAAGTAATGAGGTCGTGCGCTAAATTACCACTAAAATTTTGTGCTAAATGGCACACTAATAACGTTAATATTGATAGCATGCGCGCATAAGTTTGCTGCTTTTCAGTGAAGCTCATGTGCGCGTGCAAAGGTTAAAACTGGTAATCGAGTGTCACACCAAAGACTAGTGGCTCTGATAACTGCGTATATTGCTTGTTAGTGTAGCCATCTCTTGGGTCGTTACCAAAATAAAAGCCGCGGTTGGCATAGCTTTCATCGGTTAAGTTACGTGCCCATATTTTTACTTGGTAGTGATCTTGTAAATAACTAACAGATGCGTTTAGCAGCTCAACAGATTTTGATCTTTCATTATGGCTGTCTGAAAAGTAAAAGCCATCTTTCGCATCAGCCGATAGGTTAATTAACCAGTCTTGCGTTGGGCGCATGTTCATACCAAAACTATATTGATAATTTGGCGCATGGGCTTGTTGACGACCACTTAACGAGGCGCCGTCGGCATTAATAAAATCGTTAAATTCGGTGTCTAATAAACCTAACGAACCATAAAGCTCAACAAATTCATTAAATTGCCAATTGGCTTCAACTTCAAAACCTATATTTGATCCTGATGCAGCATTACCAAGGTAATCAATGAACTCGGCGCTGCCGTCATCTCTAACAAGCGCTTTAGAGCTTTTTACTTGTACATCCACTCGGTCCATATAGAAAACAGCAGCACGAATAAAGGCATCGTTATCTAGCAAGGAGACTTTATAACCTAATTCATAATTAACTAAGTATTCTGATTCAAAAATACGTAAATCATCAGTGAGGCTACCGTCGGTATTGACACCACCCGCTTTATAGCCACGGTTGATAGAGCCGTACCAAAAGGTATCATTATCCTGTTGGTAACTCAGAACTAACTTACCGCCAAACATGTTTTCGTCGGTACTGTCACTTAGCCCATTGGAGTTAATATAATCAGCACTTCGTCGCTCAATTCTAAGGCCCGTTGTTAAAAGCCATTGATCATTTAATTGGCTATCAAGTTGACCATAAACTGCAAGCGTTTGAGGCTTGAACGATGAAGTGAAATCATTGTCGGCATAGGTATACTGGCGGTGTAAATCTTCTTCATCTTGTTTAAAGTAAACCCCTGCAACCCAAGCCGTGGTGTTGTTGAACAATTCACTACCTTTGTTTGATAATGCTCGCAATTCAACGGTTTGTGTCGATTTTTTTCTAAAGTAATAATCAGTAGATGAGTATTCCCAATAAGCATAATCTTGATTGTCAATATTTTCAGGTGCCGAAATACCGTCGTAAGCCCAGTCTTCGTCAAAGCCATAGGTTAAATCTGAGTCAGCGTGACTTAGTAAGGTTTCTAGGATGAAATTTTCAAAACCTTGGTAGGTAAACTTGGCGGCGAAAGCGCTGGTTTTTTGTTGGTCAACACCCGGTTGGTCAGATAAAGTGTTGCGGTTATTATCTAATGAAAATGCATCAAAGCCGTTGTCAAAATCAAAATGAAATGCCGATAAATCAATACTTAAATCAGTAGTTGCTTGAATTGATAGCTTTCCTCTAAGACTTAACTCATCACGATTATTGGTATCACTTTTGTTTAAATACGTGTTTTCAATAAAACCATCACTTTGGTATTGATTAGCCGCTAAACGATAATTAACCGTGTCTGAAACAGGGCCTGAAAGTGCAATGCCTAAACCGTAGCTTTGATAATTACCAGCATCAACTTTAATACTTCCCTCAAATTCATCCGTGGGTGTATTCGTGGTGATATTGAATAGACCAGCAAGTGCGTTGGCGCCAAAGCGAGTACCTTGCGGTCCACGATATACGTCTATTTGTTGTACATCAAAAAGGTTAGCGATACTGCCAATGCCGGTAAAGTCAATGCCGTCAATGATCATACCTACCGACGGGTTTATTGGTTCATTGTATTGACTGCGCTCACCAATACCACGAATTTGATAATAACGCGCCCGTTGAGCGCCACTAGCGAAATTAACATTAGGGATAACAGCAATTAACTCCTCAAGGTTTTGAGCGTTACGTTGCTCTACCTCAATAGCCGTTAATACGGATAAAGCACTGGGGGTTTTTAAGAGATTTTGTTGTCTAAAATCACTGGTAACAGTAATGGTTTCGATGGTTGATTTACGGGGGGTTAAGTCATCAGCGTTGGCATGTTGGCTATAAAGAGAAGCAGACATTAATAGTGACGAAACTGCTAAGGTAAGTGTCGATTGGGTAAAGTTCATAAAGATCTCATAAGTATTAAATCAATTGATGTTCTGGGGATTGATACTATGGGATACGGCACTGGGAGGTTGTCATGAGAGACTGCGATGTGATCACTAACCATTCCTACGCCGGTTGTCTTAATAACTAATATTATTAGTGATTAATTCCCGTCCAGGTTCAAAGGGTCTGTTGACTTCATCAACATCTCAGCAGCTATTTATTTAGCCTAATGATATATTAATAGGTAAATAAAACTGCACTCCTTGGTTCGTGACGAATTCTAACAAAAATTTTCGTATGATGCTTGGGTATTTATTAAATAGGCTAGGTCTGGCTTAATAACTATTTCAAGTCATTAACAATACGTCGAGTTGAGGTTAAATAATTATTCGCATACTCAAGGGAAAATACATCAGCGTTGGTATTAGCTAAAGGTCGTATTTATTCTCATGCTAGTTTGTCGATATATTGATAAAATATACTAATGCGGCATGATAAGCCTGCAGTATGGCAATAAATACATAAAGCAGCATTGTATCCACCAAGAGTAGAGAAGCGTAATGTTCCCCAATTGGCAATTAGTTAGTATTAGTTTAATTTACATTGGTTTGTTGTTTATCATTGCTTATTTAGGGGATAAATACCGGAATCAATTAGCCAAAAAAGGCCAAAGTGTTATTTACGCACTGACACTAGGGGTTTATTGTACTTCTTGGAGCTTTTTAGGTACTGCGGGTCAAGCGTCAACTAACTTTTTGTCACATTTGCCTATTTATCTTGGCCCCATCATACTTTTCCTCTTTGCTTGGCCGTTTATTCAGCGAATTATTCGCATTAGCTTAAAGTTAAACTTAACCTCTATTGCTGATTTACTGGCATCTCGCTTTGGTAAGTCACATAACCTTGCCATTATAGTGACGATTGTCGCCTTTGTTGGCACTATGCCTTATATCGCGCTGCAGTTAAAAGCCATGGTGTATACTTTTCAGCAATTACAGGCAGATCAAAGCTTAAGTAGTTGGCATATTGGCCTAGTGGTTAGCTTGGTATTGTCAGTGTTTACTATTTTGTTTGGTATTAGAAACATTGACGTAACAGAGCGTCACCCAGGTGTAATGCTAGCCATTGCCTTTGAATCTTTGGTTAAAATTATTGCCTTTTTGGCGGTTAGTTTATTTGTTTGTTTTTCTTTATTTGATTCTCCCTTAGATATTTGGCAACAGTCCAATGCTTCGTTAAAATTTGAACAACAAATGAATGCTGGCAATGTTAGCTCTATGCTAGCCATGTTAGTGATCGTCATGGCTGCGTTTTTATCCTTGCCTAGGCAGTTTCAGGTAATGATTGTTGAGTTAAAAGACAATAAAGATACTTGGTTAGGCCGACGTGTATTTCCGGTCTATCTATTGATTTTTGCCTTTTTTGCCGCGCCGTTAGGGTTGGCAGGGCAATTATTGTTGGGAGACACTGTTTCGTCTGACTCTTATGTATTGTTTTTACCCAGTATTGGCCAGCAAACTTGGTTAACATTATTTACGTTTCTTGGTGCAGTGTCTGCGGCTAGCTCTATGGTGATAATTTCAGCCATCGCCTTAAGTACCATGATCAGTAATGAAATAGTCTTTCCTTTACTTTATCGTCGGCAGAAGGTGGCGCAAACTAATTACGATACTTTTAGGCAGCGACTACTCAATATTCGTAAGCTCTTAATACTCTTTGTAATAATGTCTGGCTATGGTGTTTTTAGTATGGCGTCACCTGACACGCTATCCTCATCAGGAGAAGTTGCTTTTGGCGCTTTTGCCCAGCTAACACCGGCGCTAGTGGTTGCGTTTTACTGGCGACGTGCCAGTTTGGTCGGGGTTTATGCTGGTATTTTGGTCGGCTTTATTTTGTGGTTAACTTTGAATTTTTTACCACAATTTGGCTTATATCCAACCCCCTTTGCAGAAGGGTTATTGTCGTCGAAAAGTACAGCCACACTCTTTAGTTTAGGTGCCAATATTATTGTGATGTGGGCGCTGTCGCAAATTAGCCGTCAAAGCGTGCAAGAGCGAGTACAAGCGTCACTGTTTTTAGAGTGGCAGTCGCCAACTGTGTTAAAAGTAGAAAAAAAACGCCAGCTAGATGTCAGTGAATTAGAGTTACTTGCTTCGCGCTTTGTTGGTGAGAGTAAAGCGAAGTCGAGCTTTAGTTTATTTTTGTCGTCACATAATAAAAAACAATTGGGTAATGCGACCTATAACCAATTGTTGTTACAACAAACCGAAAATACTCTGGCTTTGGTGATGGGGGCTTCGTCAGCGCGCTTAGTGTTATCGTCTACGCTTGATGGCCGAGATATCGCGTTAGATGATTTGGCTGTATTGGTTGAAGATGCTTCAAGTCAAAAGCAAGCGTTTTCACAAAACTTACTGCAAAGCGCAATAGAAAATGCCAGTGAAGGTATTTCAATTGTTGATGAAGAGTTAAAATTGGTAGCGTGGAATAAAAAATATTTAGACTTGTTTGATTACCCCCCCGAACTGGTAAAAGTGGGCAGCCCAATAGAGGCCTTAATTCGTCACAATGTGAAGCGTGGCTTATGTGGAGCAGGCGATGTAGATACACAAGTCTTTAGGCGGCTAGAATATTTACGCAAAGGTAGTCCGCACAGCTCAGAAAGACAGCAAGCCAATGGCCAAACCATTTTAATTGAAGGTAACCCATTGCCAGGTGGCGGTTTTGTAATGTTATTTTCAGACATTACTGCTTATCGCCAAGCAGAGCAAGTGTTAAAAGAGGCTAATTTAGATTTAGAAACCCGTGTTTACGAGCGCACATTAACCTTAGCTAAAACTAATGAAGCCTTGGCTAAAGCCCATGAAAAAGCAGAGCAAGCACATATTAAAAAGAGTCAGTATTTAAAAGCTTGTAGCCATGATCTAATGCAACCTTTAGAAGCCGCGCGTTTATTTACTTCAGCGTTAACAGAGCAAAGTGATTTAACATCAGAGCAGCAACGGCAAGTTGATAATATTGATAAATCCCTAAAAGCAGCTAATGACTTGCTGGCCGATTTAGCCGAAATTGCCCGCTTGGAAGGTGGTAATATTAAGCCGAGTATAACGGTGTTTTCGCTCAATGACTTATTTAATGATTTAGAGCAAGAGTTTACTGCATTGGCCGTTGAACAGAAAGTTGAGTTTAGATTAGTGAAAACAAAAATGTGGGTGAAATCAGATAAACACTTACTTCGACGTATTATTCAAAATTTAGTCGGTAATGCCTTTAGGTATGCCAGCCCAGGCAAGGTGTTGTTAGGGGCGAGAGTACTTAAAGGACAAGTGATGATTCAAGTGCTTGATAATGGTCCAGGGATCCCATTAGAAAAACAAATATTAGTTTTTGAGCAGTTCACGCAACTAGACACGCCAACTAGCCAATCATCTAGAGGTTTAGGGCTTGGCTTAAATATTACTCAGTCATTGGTGCAATTATTAGGGCATTCATTAAGTTTGCAATCGCGAGAAATGCAGGGGTGTAAGTTTTCTATTTTAGTTGAAAAAGCAACTCCTATTATGATGAAGCCAAAGCAAGTAATACCGGTCAGTAATATGGGGTTAAAAGGCATTACCGTATTATGCATTGATAATGACCCTGACGTATTAAGCGGTATGGTTGAATTACTCTCGGCTTGGCAGTGTAATATTCTTGCTGCAGACTCAAGAGAGACAGCATTAATAGAGTTTGCTAATCATCAAAGTGATATTGATATCTTACTAGTAGATTACCAACTCGGTTACCATGAAGGGTTGCCAGAAGGAGAGCAAGCAGATGGGTTAACCTTAATAGCTGATATGCGCAAAGATTGTAATTACTATATTCCCGCAATATTAATTACTGCAACAACGGAGTTAGGTATTGAAGAAAAAGCTAAAAGAGCCGATGTTGGCTTTATGCGAAAACTTGTAAAACCTGCAGCACTTAGGGCTTTAATGAGTGCCAAATTAGCACAGAAGTTACAAGTTGATTATGGCGATTAAACTCGCTAAGGGCTACCGCCTTACTTAAAGCCTGATTCACTTAAGCCAAGTTGTGCAATAGCAATCACGGCTTGTGTTCGGTTACGTACATCAAGTTTACGAAATATAGCGGTGGCATGCGCTTTTATGGTGGCTTCAGAAACATTTAAGTCATAGGCTATTTGCTTATTAAGTAAACCTTGAGCAAACATGAGCAAAATTCGATATTGTTGCTGGGTTAAACTGGCTACTCGGTCGGCAATATCATCAGAGTCGCTTGCTTCATAGGAACCATCAAATGATTTAGGTAACCAGATATCTCCCGCTAAAACGGCCATAATAGCCGTAAAAATATCTTCTACGGGTGTTGATTTAGGGATAAAGCCTGCAGCACCGTATTCCATTGCTTTACCAATCGTGTTTTGATCTTCATGGGCTGACACAACCACGACTGGAATTTGTGGAAAATGGTTTCTCGCGTATATTAAAGTGCTAAAGCCATGGGCACCGGGAATATTTAAATCCAATAATAATAGGTCACTATCACTATGGTTCTGTAGTTGTTGCTCTAGCTCTGTAATGGTTTCAGCTTCAAGCCATACTGTTTGGCTTAACTTGGTTTTTAATGTCCCCAGTAGCGCTTGTCTAAATAAAGGGTGATCATCAGCAATTATTATTTTTTGTGGCTGAATCATAGTGGGGTTCCTATATAAATTAGCTTTCTATTCTAACGTAAAAATAACGAATAACAATGTTACTTTTTTCCCAAACAAGATTTAGTGGCGTTAACGTGCCTGATAATAAGCCTGTTTCAAGCGATTTGAGTTAGCATAAATATAGGCACTGCTTAAACGGTTGTTATTATAAAAGGTACTATCAAGGTTATAAAGCAACTGAGTAGAGTCTCAAGAGAAAAGTTAATATTGTTGCGTATATTTTTACTGGCAGCTGCTTACTTGATGAAAAAGTAATGGGCGACAACACCACTAGTTGAATGCTCAATACAGTATTTACAGTTAGTCAAACACCTTGTTGTAACATCATTGCTAAAATAGCAGTTCGACTAGTTAAGTTAACATTTTAATTGGTCTTAGCTCAAGTTATGAATTTGTTTTTTGCCATCGTAACTTGTTTTTAGCGGTGAGCTAGTCGGTTTGGAAAATCACCAAAGTGTGAGGCTTTATAGTGACGGCTAGCGTCTGGCCAAGGGAAAATAAGTCACTGTGGTAAAAGTTTAATTGCTCAAAGCTCAATTCGTTATCTTCAATTAAGCTTGACAACAGGTAATGATAGCCTTGCTCTGTCACAGAAATATGGGCAACACGGACGTTATTGGGAATTGAAGCAGACAATTCAACAAACTGGGGCTTTAATAATAATGTTTGTTGTTTGTTTTTAGCGTTTACCTTATTTGTTTTGGGGCTAATATTTGTTTCGCCTTCTTTGTCAATAATATCCTCCCCAACCGAGTCGGTTATTAGCTTTAGGTTGCCAAGTGCGGTTTGATACCCATACTGGCCATGTCTTTTTAATGGTATCCAACTGCCTAACTGTAAGAAATCGGCCACTTGCCAATTGCACGGTTGTTGACAAACCTTGGCTGGGTTGCCTGTTTGCAAAATAGTGCCCTGGTGCATAACGGCAATGGTATCGGCAAAGGTAAAGACCTCGTCTTTGTTGTGGCTGACAAAAATGGCGGTCATGTTGAGTTTTTTTAGTAAAGACCGCATGGTTAACATTAGCTCATTACGTAAACGTGCATCAATATTAGAAAAGGGTTCGTCAAGTAATAATAGCTTAGGCTGTGGTGCTAATGCGCGGGCAATAGCCACTCTTTGTTGTTGCCCGCCAGAGAGTTGGTGAGGAAAACGCTGGTTCAAGTTGGTTAACTCAAGTAGTTCACTTAAGTGCTTTAATCTTAGTTGTTGTTCTTGTTTTGTTAATTTAGCGATACCAAATAAGATATTTTTTTCTACGTTTAAATGTGGAAACAGTGCATAGTCTTGAAAGATCATGCCGATGTTCCTTTCCTGTGGTGGCACAAGATTTTCTGGGCTGATGCTCAGGGTGTTACCAATGAAAATTTGCCCTTGTGTTTGTTCAATAAAGCCAGCAATGGTATTTAGAAGCGTTGTTTTACCACAACCACTGGGCCCAACCAGGCCAAGAATATCACCTTCTGCAAGCGTTAAATTAATGTTAGATAAAATGCCTTTTTCTTGTAAGCTTACACAAAGGCCGTTGATATTGAGTAATTCAGTCACATTTATTCCTAACTTGATGTGTTGCCGGTAGTTTTGTCTTTTTTGTTTAACCAAATGATAGGTAACAAACCCAATAACACAATGACAATTGCCCCTAGCGCGCCTTGCTCTAACATTTCATCAGAAATTAGTTGATATATTTGTGTGCTAAGCGTTTCAAAATTAAAGGGTCGCAATAACAGTACCGCTGGTAGCTCTTTCATTGCTTCAATAAATACTAATAGCCAAGCTACCCAAATTGACGATTTTAATAAGGGTAAGTGAACCTTGCTTAACATAGTGCTTAAACTGGCACCTAGGCTTGCTGGTGCTAAATCAAGTGCTTGTGGAATTTGTTTTATGCCACTGTCAATAGCGCCATTGGCGATAGCTGCAAAACGTACAGTGTAAGCAAAAATAATAGCAAAAATGGTACCTGAAAGTATTAACCCTGGGGCGGGGTAGGTAAAATATTTGGCCAGATCATTTATCATGTAGTCAAGGGGAGCCAATGTTGACATCATCGCCATTGCTAACACGGTGCCGGGAATAGCGTAACCAAAACCTGAAATTTGCATTGGCCAATAACGCCATTTATTTTTACCTAAACGCTTAAATAAGGCTAATATTAAAGCGAAAAGAACAGATAAACTCGCCGCCCAAAAAGCGATATTGACACTATTAAAAGCAGACTCAGTTAATGCGAGTAGCTGTTCACTTGTACTGTATTGCCATGCCATGATTAACAGCATGGTAAAAGGTAATATAAAACCGGCAATGGCTAATAGCCAGCAAAAGCTACTTGCTAATATCTGACTGAACCATGAAAGCACAATCGTATGATGGTTTTTATTGATGCGGTTTGACTGATGTAATTGTCCTGCACGGGCGCGTTGCTCCGCGACCACGGCAAACAGAATAAATAACATAAGCACACTGGCTAATGCATTGGCAGTGGCTAAATCACTGTAACCTAACCAAGTATCATAAATAGCGGTGGTTAAGGTGTTAACGGCAAAATACTGTACTGTGGCGAAGTCAGCTAGGGCTTCCATTAAAACTAAGCTTGCCCCAACGGCTATAGCTGGGCGCGCTAAAGGTAGCGCGACTTTGTAAAAACTTTGTTTAGTAGACAAGCCTAACAGTCTACTTGCTTTTAACAGGTTTTGGTCTTGCTGTTCAAATGCATTCTTGGCCAACATATACACATAAGGAAAAAGTGCTAACGCTATCACAATACTCGCACCGCCGAGCGTTCTGATGTCAAAAAACCAATAGTCACTTGGGGATTGCCAGTTAAACCAGGCTCTTAGTGTGCGCTGTACAGGGCCAGCATAATCGAATAAGTCAGTATACAGGTAAGCAATTAAATAAGCGGGCATGGCCAGAGGTAACATTAACAGCCAACGTAAAACAGCTTTACCAGCAACATTGCTGTGTACAACGAGTGCCGCTGAGACGACGCCAAAAAAAACTGACAATACAACGACAAAAACACCTAATAATAAGGTGTTACTTATATAGTCAGGTAAGACTGTTTGCCAAAGGTGATAAAATAAACCGGTAGAAGCATTAATACCTTCATACAACAACACCAATAACGGTAACATTAGTGTTGTTGCAATTAGGTAACAAATGCCTTGCCAACGTTTGTTTTGAGATTTGGTTATCACAAAGTCATCTTTACTTAATGTCGCAATAAAAAGCTAGGTAATATAATTATAAATCAAACCGGGCTTTATCAATAAGCTTTAATGCTAGCTGTCGGTTATGGGCTATCGTTTCTAATGAAAGTTGATCAGCGTTAAATTTACCCCATGACTCGACCAGTGTTGAGGAGTTAACGTCTGCGCGAACAGGGTATTCCATATTAGTGTCAGCATAGAGTTTTTGTGCTTCTTTAGAGACTAAAAAATCCATTAACGCTTTAGCATTTTTAGTATTGGGCGAGTGTTTCGCTAAACCCATACCTGAAATATTAACATGTGCTCCTCTATTGGATTGGTTAGGGAAGTTAATATTGACGGCATCGGCCCAAACCTTTTGCTTTTCATCTGTGAGCATTTTACCAAAATAGTAACTATTACCAATTGCTATGTCGCATAAGTTCTGATGAATTGCTTGAATTTGGGTTCGGTCACCGCCTTGAGGTTTGCGGGCTAAATTTGCTTTAAGTTTCTTTAACCAAGTTAGGGTTTTTGCTTCGCCGTTTGCTGCAATCATTGAGGCAACTAAAGCAACATTATAAGGGTGTTTTCCACTGCGAGTACAAATACGACCTTGATACTTTTCATCTGCAAGGTCTTCGTAATTAATATTAATATTACCCAAGCGTTTAGCTGAAAAGATACTACGAACACGTGTGGTTAAACCAAACCAAGTATTGTCAGTCGAGCGGTATTGGCTAGGAATGTTTTCAGCCAGTACGGTTGAAGTGTTTGCTTGTAATAAATTGCGGTCACGTAACTCAATTAAGCGACTAATGTCTGTGGTGAGTACAAGGTCAGCAGGGCTGTATTCACCTTCTCTAGCTAAGCGCTCAGCCATACCATTTTTAGCAAAAACAACATTCACCTTAATACCTGATTCTTGGGTAAATTGGTCAAATAATGGTTTTACTAAAAATAATTGACGGTATGAGTAAACATTGACCTCTTCTGCTGTCGCGGCCTGAGTAAGTAGGCTAGTAAAAGCGGTAAAAATAAATGAGGTGGTGATTAAAGTGAGCTTAATCATGCTGTATTTTTTGTGTGACATATAATCTACTTATAGCCTTGAGGTAATATTTTTATAACCTAAGTTTAGCTTTTATAGCCCGTATATAACTAAGAGTTATAACCGATTCATAGCTCAAAATAGTAAATAAAAATAGCACATTTGTCAAGTTAATGATAATCATTCTCGTTGGTTTTTTAGTCGTTTTATGCAGCAAATAAACAATGCAAGCTTTAGCTTGCGAGGGCCTATCAGTAGAGAGCGGCCCTGCCTATGTTGAATATGTACCTTGACAAAAATCGAGAGCTGGAAGAAAGAAGGGGGGAACAGAATATGTAAGCAATTGTGTAAGCCCTTGTGAGTTTTCAGCCGCTTTATGTAGGTATTATTTCTGCGGTGCTTTGGCTAATACAGCAACCAATAACTGCCAGTATTTTTCTACGCTGGCAATGTCTATTTTTTCATCAGGAGAATGTGGGAACTTGATTGTCGGTCCTATAGAAACCATATCCCAGTGTGGGTAAGGTTTTTTGAATAAACCGCACTCTAAACCCGCATGAATCACCATAATAGCGGGCACTTTGTTAAATAGTGCTTGATAAGTGTCGCTCACTGTTTTCATAATGGCTGAGTCAGGGTTTGGCTGCCAACCCGGGTAGGCACCACTGAAAGTAATGTTACTGACTTGAGCCAGTTCAAATATAGATTGCACAGTACCTTGTGTTTCGAGACGGCCATCGTCATGTAAACTGCGAATCAATACTAAGGCTGTTAGGTTTTTACCTCGGGTGCGAATAACACCTAAATTTAATGACGTTTCAACGATGCCCGCTATGTCATCGCTCATGCGAATAACCCCATTAGGACAAGCGTTAAGTGCGTGCAAAATTTGCTTTTGCGTGGCTATACTCCAGCACTGTTCAAAGTCTTCTGGTGAAATTAAAAGCATGTCGATATCTGTTTCAATTGCTTTTAAATTACCTTGTATGGTCGTCAAGTATTGCGCTAACAGTGTTTTTAGTACTGTAACTTGCGTTGTAGGAATGACAAAGCTTGCATTCGCCTCACGAGGAATGGCATTGCGCAAACTGCCACCGTTTAGCTCGGTTAAACGTAAGTCAACAACATGGCTGGCATCAAGTAAAAAGCGCACCAATAATTTATTAGCATTGGCCCTGCCAGTATGGATATCAACTCCAGAATGACCACCTTTTAAACCGGATATCGATAAATTAAAGGCCTGATAGTTTGTCGGCACTTCATCAAAGGCCAGAGTAAAGGTTGCTGTGCCATCAATACCCCCAGCACAGCCCATATACACTTCGCCCTCTTGCTCAGAGTCGGTATTAATTAAAATATCGCCGTCTAGCCAGCCTGCTTCCAGCCCAAAAGCGCCAGACATGCCAGCTTCTTCGTCAATGGTTACCAATACCTCTAAAGGGCCATGAGCAATGTCCTTACTGGCCAAAACAGCTAAGGCTGATGCTAAACCCACGCCATTATCAGCGCCTAAGGTTGTACCTTTTGCGGTAACCCAGTCGCCACTTTCCGTAATATAAGGTTGAATTGGGTCGGTTAAAAAATCGTGTACGGTATCATTATTTTTTTGCGGCACCATGTCCATATGAGCTTGTAAAATAATGCCTTGACGGTTTTCCATACCTGCGGTGGCAGGCTTTTTAATAAAAAGATTACCAACGGCGTCTTCTTTCACTGATAAACCAAGCGCTTGCGCCCAGCTTTGAATCCAAGCCGATATTTTTTGTTCGTGCTTGGATGGGCGAGGAATACTGCAAATTTTTTCGAATAATTGCCATAACTTAGTTGGTTTAAGGTGTGCTAATGTGTTCATATTCTTCCGCCTGTTGGTTACTTATTGGCCAGTAAAAACTGCCATTGTTCATTGAAATCGCCACTTGGTTTTTTATCAAACCCCGAGCGTACATACTGGCTAATTTTCCCTTCAGCAAAGGCAACTAAAATATTAGCAAGCGCTTGCTCGCTAATGGTAAAGGTTTTGCCTTCACGTAATTTTCGTTCACGTAATATTTGTTTAAATTGCGACTCGAGTTTTTCAAAAAACTGATGCACCCTGTTACGTAAACGCTCATTTTCTCCCATCAAGGCATCGCCTGATAATATGCGGCACATACCGGGGTTACGTTCTGCAAATACCAAGAGTACATGCAAGACATGATGACACCGTACTAAGGTTTCTTTGTGATCAGATAAAATTAAATTAATTCGAGAAAAAATGGACTCTTCAATAAAATCGATTAATCCTTCGAACATGCGTGCCTTTGAAGGAAAGTGTCGATATAACGCAGCTTCTGACACACCAACTTCGGCCGCAAGTTTAGCGGTAGTGATACGCTGGCCAGGGCTAGACTGAAGCATCAGCGCTAAGCTTTCTAATATTTGTTGTTTGCGGCTAACTTTTTGCGTACTTTTAGGGCTAACTGACATAGTAAAGTATTCTCTATTAATTTGTTTTTGTTATTAGGGTTTGCTTTTAGGAATGTTCAGATGAATGTTGCTTTGCCAAATAATGTTGGTGGATCAGCGAGACTAGCTTTTGTGCCACTATTTGTTTATTCGCTAGCGGTATCGCTATTTTATCAATTGCGCTATATAACACTAGAGCATTGTTATCACTATTAAATCCTTGGCCTAATTTCGCTACATCATTAGCGGCTATTAAGTCTAAATTCTTGCGGACTAATTTACCACGAGCGTATGCTTCAATATTTTGTGTTTCAGCGGCAAAACCCACCATAAAAGGCTTATTGCTCAAACGGGCAACATCGGCAGCAATATCGTGATTTTTAACTAACTCTAGCTGCATGGCATCGTTTGTCTTTTTAATTTTTTGTGCCGCTATTTTAGCCACGCGGTAGTCTGCAACGGCAGCGCAAGCCACAAAGGTGGTACAGTTAGCAGCAATACTTAATGCGTGTTGGTGCATTTCTTCAGCACTATTAACCGACACTAATTGGCAACCAATAGGCGCCTTAATGGTTACTGGCCCTGAAATTAATGTAACGTCAGCGCCAGCGCGTAAAGCTGCATGAGCGATAGCGTAGCCCATTTTTCCAGAGCTGTGGTTAGAAATATAACGGACGGGATCTATTGCTTCTCGAGTCGGCCCTGCGGTGATTACCCAGTGCTGGCCTTGTAGATATTTATCGCTAAAGAAGTCGTTACTTAAAGCAACTAAGTCATCAACTTCTAGCATACGCCCTAAACCAATGTCGCCACAAGCTTGCTCGCCACTGCCTGGACCCCATATTTGAATGTTACGCTCACTGAGTGTCTTTATATTGCTTTGTGTTGCTAGTGCATGCCACATTTGTTGATTCATTGCAGGTGCTATAGCGATAGGGGCGCTTGTTGCCAAGCATAATGTTGTCAGGAGATCATTTGCCATGCCAGCAGCAATGCGCGCAATAATGTCTGCAGTTGCAGGGGCTATAATAATTAAGTCAGCCCACTTTGCTAACTCTATATGACCCATGGCTAATTCAGCCTGGGTGTCAAGTAAGCTGTCAGATACCGCATTGCCCGATACTGCTTGTAATGTTAGTGGGGTAATAAATGCTTTTGCCCCCTCAGTCATTACTACTCGAACGTGAGCCCCTTGCTCTTTTAGCCTGCGCACTAACTCAGGCGTTTTATAAGCGGCAATACCACCACTAATACCAAGAACAATTTTTTTGTCCTGTAGAATTTGCATAATCTGCTAATCTTAAACTAATAAATAATATTATTTATACGATAGCATTTATTTTAGTTTATTGAAAAAATAATCCTCAACAAAAACAGCAAGGAAGCCGATCATGTGTAAAGTAAAAATAGCACGACACGATGAAGTAGATGAACAAACTTTAAAGAGCTGGCCGAGTGCGGAGCGACCAAGAGAAAAGTTATTAACCCTAGGGCCTGCAAGTTTAAGTGATGCTGAGTTATTGGCCATTTTTCTACGAACCGGTGTGAAGGGGTGTAACGTTGTTGACTTATCGCGCAAGCTTTTGGTTAACTTTGGAAGTTTGGCCAATGTTTTTCGTGCAAATCAAAGCGAGTTTTGTCAACACCATGGTTTAGGTAGTGCTAAATTTGTCCAGTTGCAAGCTTGTTTAGAAATGTCGAAACGTTACTTGGCAGAGCAATTGGTGCAACAAGGTAGCGCAATAACTTCTTCACAAGCAACAAAAGATTATTTAACAAGTGAGTTGCGTAATGAAACTAGGGAAGTGTTTGCAGTACTTTTTTTGGATAACCAGCACCAAGTCTTAAAATTTGAACGGTTATTTTATGGTACACTCAATGCAGCGGCGGTATACCCTCGCGTAGTTGTAGAAAAGGCGTTAACCAACCATGCTGCAGCAGTTATTTTAGCGCATAATCATCCTTCCGGTATTGCTGAGGCGAGTATAGCTGATAAGCAAATTACGCAAAGACTTGAGCAGGCACTACAGCTAATTGATGTGACCGTATTAGACCATATTATTATTGCGGGCCATCAGTGTTATTCATTTGCTGAACAGGGAGAAATCGGCTGTCGTTAACCTAAATAAATAGGTATTATTGGATTCGGCTCAGCAATTATAAATAAACATTTGTCTTTTTAATGTTTGTAATTGCTTGATTAATAATGAATTAACGTGTTTTAAAACTTTTTTTAATGCTTTTTTCTCTTAGGGCTAGTATTAATAATGGACTTTCTCTATAATATGCCACCTTTTTCAGGATCCTGAGGCGACGGTCTTGGGGAATGCCCTTAGAAGAAAATAAGCTCGAGCTATATTAATTTTGGAGTGACTCAAATGTCTAAAGTTTGCCAAGTAACAGGCAAGAAACCAATCGTAGGGAACAACCGTTCTCACGCAAGAAACGCGACTCGTCGCCGTTTTTTACCAAACCTTCAATCTCACCGTTTTTGGGTAGAGAGTGAAAATCGTTTCGTTAAATTACGTGTAACTCCGAAAGGAATGCGTATTATCGATAAAAAAGGTATTGATGCAGTATTAACTGATATCCGTGCCAATGGCGAAAAAGTTTAAAAACTTTTCTAGGAGAATATTATGCGTGATAAAATTCGTTTAGTTTCTAGTGCCGGTACAGGTCATTTTTATACTACTGATAAAAATAAAAAGACTATGCCTGAGAAAATGGAAATCAAAAAATTTGATCCAAAAGCTCGCAAGCACGTAATCTATAAAGAAGCTAAAATTAAGTAATTAATTTTTACTTTAGATAAATTAAAAAGCCCAGTTAAACTGGGTTTTTTTATGCCTGCTGTTTACTATAAAGCTGAGACGTTACAAGAGAAGAAAGAATATTTCGGCTACTTTTATTGATATTGGTCTAAGTGAACAATATTTGATGCGCCATAGTATTAACCAACAGAAGCCAATCGGCGCGATTAAAAATTCCTGATTTTTATGGAAAAATTTTAGTATGATATGAGTTATCTTTAATTTATCAGTGAATGGATTATGAAACTTTCAAAAGCTGCATGGAATAATGTTATTATCTTTTCAGTGATGCTAATTATTTTGTTTATCAATAGCACTAATAATCGTTTGTTTCCAGAAGACAACGGCAACGACGCACTGCTTTTACCTGAACACAGTATTATCTTAACACTTGCTATTGACTCGCCAAATCATAGTTCAGTTATATTTGAACGCGTTGCTAGGGCGTGGAAAACAACGAGCCAAGGTGTGTTACTTGACTTAACAAACCAACAAATTGAACAAATTATGCTCGCTTGGCAGCAAGGCAGTGGCTTGTTGCAAGCAGCTGATGTCATTGTAGATGGCTACCAAGGCATTGAAGTAACACTGAGCTTAGCTGGCGTTGAGCAAGCGCAAAAATTTACACTTTACCCCTTGGTTGAACAACTATTAGTTTATCATCAGCAAAAAAAACGATGGTTAGCACTACCGGCTACCATGAGCCAGCAACTTATTCCGATCCTGTGAGATGCCTTGGTAACGAGAGTGAGTCATTAACCAGCTAATAAAATACCTAAATATCTAAGTAAGTACCTATGCCCGAATTACCCGAAGTAGAAGTGTGCCGTTTAGGCATAAGCCCGCATATTATTAACAACACTGTAACCAAGGTGATCGTTCGCCACCCGCAATTACGTTGGCCTATTCCACAAGAGGTACAAAAAATAGCCGGGCAAAAGGTATTAGGGGTTGACCGACGAGCTAAATATTTGTTAATTCGTTTTGAGATAGGTACGCTACTTTTACATTTAGGCATGTCAGGTACCGTTCGTGTTATTGACGGCAGTGTGGCGGTTGCCAAACACGACCATTTTGAGTTGGTTTTTAATAATAATACGGTGCTGCGCTTAAATGATCCTAGGCGGTTTGGCGCAGTGTTATGGCTTGATAAGCACCAAGATGAGCAAGGGCTGTTAAGTAAGCTGGGGCCAGAGCCGCTGACGGACGATTTTTGTCACGATTACCTATTCAACAAAGCCAAAGATAGAAAGGTAGCAATTAAAACCTTTTTAATGAATAATCATATAGTGGTTGGGGTGGGTAATATTTACGCAAATGAAGCCTTGTTTTTATCAGGGATTTTACCGACCACATTAGCGAAATCTATTAGCAAAAAACGTTTTAATCGTTTAACCGATATTATCAAACAAATACTAAGTGCTGCCATTGAACAGGGAGGGACAACCTTAAAAGACTTCACTCAAGCTGATGGCCGACCAGGGTATTTCGCACAATCGTTATTTGTTTATGGCCGGGCGGGTAAACCGTGTTTAACGTGCAATGAAATATTGCTTGAAATTAGACAATCAAATAGAAGCTCTGTGTATTGCCCCCATTGTCAGCAGGATTGACGTTGGATACCGGTACAGAATTAGGGCAGCTGCATGCTTTTTACTGTGCTTGTTGGTTATGATGGCATCAGCTTTAGCGGCTGAGCCAAATATACGATTATGATAAGTCTTCTAACGCTGCCTTTACAATCGGGTGAACAAATTGGCTTACGTCGCCCTTATGTAAGGCAACTTCTTTAACCAATGTTGAAGAAATAAAAGAATTTCCTTCTGCAGGAGTTAAGAAGACACTTTCTAAATCAGGCGACAAACGACGATTCATATTGGCTAGTTGAAATTCATATTCAAAATCAGAGACAGCACGTAAGCCCCGTATTAAAACTTTGGCTTGGTGGTGTTTAGCAAAGTCGACTAATAGACCACTAAAGCCAACCACAGTGACGTTATCTAAATCTTTTGTTGTTTGCCTGATCATTTCAACCCGTTGCTCCAGTGTAAAACGAGGCTTTTTGCTGGGGCTTGAAGCAACACCTATGATGACCTCCTTAAATAGGCGACTCGCGCGAACAATTAAGTCTGAGTGACCATTTGTGACGGGATCGAACGTACCAGGGTAAATTGCTTTGATGCTCATATTTTATCTTTTATTTATGGGTGAATGCCAACGCATTGTAATGGCTTAGCTCAGTTTGTGACAAGCATTAACAGCAAAAAGACCATCAAATGGGTAAATAGTCATAATTCATCCAGCCATACTTTTAACGTAATCCGCGGTGGTATGTTGTTATAAACCTAGCTATAGTACTGATTAATATCTAAATAATACCAGCTGTTATTCAGTGTAAAGTATGCGTGGCGCGGCAAGGGCTTTGAGCACTGAAAAGATCACGAGATATTAAAGTATTTACTCAAAAAAGGTTTTAAGTTTAATATATTTTGATAGTATGTCGGGTAGCAAATAAGTATTTATACCAATTTATACAAAACAGTAGTCACTTATTTATGCGCAAGCGAATTTATTACGTTAAACCACAAGAAAGAAGTAACTCTTATGAAAACCCGCGACAAGATAATTCAGGCGAGCATTACATTATTTAATGAGCAAGGTGAGCGAAATGTTACCACTAATCATATCGCAGCCTATTTAGGCATTAGCCCAGGTAATTTGTATTATCATTTTCGTAATAAAGAAGATATTATTTTATCGATTTACGAAGAGTATGCGCGTGACTTATTGCTTGATACATTCCCTCAAGTTAACAGCGATGTAAAACCACTTGATGCGATTATTCTATATATGGATGCGGTTTTTCAAATGTTGCTAAAATTTAGGTTTTTTTATAGTAACCTGCCAGTATTGTTAGATAAAAATCCAAGCCTACGAGAAAAGTATGTTGAAGTGCAAGAATCAATTGCCGAACGCGTTAGTCAGTTATTAATTTCATTAAGAAAAGCCGGTATTATTGATTTTCATGATGAAGAATTGGCCGATATTGTTAGTGTTTTACGTATTATCAACACCTTTTGGGTGAGTTTTCATCAAACACAAAGCCTAGTGAGTGAAATTAATGACTCAGTTTTTTATCAAGGTGTTTTGAAAATACTAGTAATTTTACGCCCTTATACAACGGAAGCAGCAATGCCGGAGCTAATAAAAGCAAGAGATATGTACAGGCAGCGTTGTCAAAGAGCATTAGATGCAGTTTAACTGTATGAATGGCAAGAATAATATCGCATTAAACAGTGAAACAGTCTAACGGGAAAATACTGTAATGTTGATATGCAGCATCAGATAACTTAATAATTTTATGATGCGCTAAACAAGATTAGCTTTTATGATAGCCTGCTAATAATGCTGCCCAATTACTTTCCTGCCAATGAAAGACAGAAAGCTTCTGCTTTTCCTTATTAAAAGAGCGTAACAGGCGTTGCATATTATTTTGTTGCCAACTTGGTTGGGCTTTTCTTAGCGCTCCTTGGTCAAAATCAATTAACCAAGGTTTATTATCGCGATCAATTAATATGTTGTGAGCATTTAGATCATGGTGATAAATACCGTGCTGATGAAAACGGTGAATAGTTGCTCCAATGGTAAACCATAATTCATCACTGATTGTTTCTTTGCTTAAAATAGCGACCAAATCTTGTGCATGTTCAATACGGCTACTGAGTAAGTCAGCACGATAAAAAAAACCGTGGCGCAAGGTACGATAAGCGATAGGCTTAGGTGCTGGCAAAGCTAAGGTTTGCATATGTGCTAGCAAAGAAAATTCTCGGCTTGCGCGGGTATTTTGTTGTGAGCTGAACCAGTAGCTATCATGAATGATTTTGCCAATTAAACCGCCCCGATAGTAATGGCGCAAAACCCAGTGTTTCTCTACCTTATTAATAGGGTCGCTGTGTTGTACAAACCAAGTTGTTCCTCGGCCTTGTGCTGAGCCTGTAATTGCATTTTTTTCTCGCCAGTAGTGTGATGAAAGCATGTCAGGAGAAAAATCCGTGATAGCATTGCGATCAAAAAGGCAGTAGATATTACCCGCGTTAAAAACCGCTGTTTGTATAACTTTATTCATATAACTAACGTCTCTATTTGAGCCAAGGTTCGTTTAGTTGCACCTTGGTTATTCAGTACTACTCTATGTGCTTGGGCGCCTAAAGTCTTGGCATCTTCTCTGTTTTCGAGTAAGTCGATAACAGCTTGTGCGAGTTGGTGTGAACCTGTGTCTTTACTTAAAGGCAATTGCACTACGCCTTGATTATGTTTTAACTGCAATAAAATATCGGTAAAGTTAGTCATGTCGCTACCGACAATAATAGGCTTTTTAAATAAGGCCGGCTCTAAAGGGTTATGTCCACCAATATGGCTGAAGCTGCCGCCCATAGTCACAATGTCTGCTAAAGCATAAGTTGGCATTAGCTCACCTAGGGTATCGAGCAACCAGATATGTTGGTTAGTAACTGGTATTTGTTCACTGCGTTTAACCAGTGTGTAGCCTTGGTTAGTGCAGAGCTTAGCAACACTGCTAAAGCGCTCAGGGTGCCTTGGTACCAGTACCAGTAATAATGTTGGGTATAAGGCTTTTATTATAGCAAAGGCGGCTAAGGCTATTGCTTCATCGCCTGGGTGAGTGCTGGCCACTAACCAGAGCGAGCGATTATTGGGTAGTAACTTTGCTAACATCTTTTGTTTTGCTTTGATTGCTGGGTTAATACTAATATCAAATTTTAGATTACCCGATACGCTACAGCGCCTAGGATCAGCGCCTAATTGCAAAAAGTGAGTTAAATTGTCATGGCTTTGGCACAGTATATTGTCAAAATTATTTAAGGTGGGCGCTATTAGCGCACTGATTTTTTTATAGCTTTTCATTGAACTAGCAGATAGCCGACCATTAATTAACAGCAGTTTTATCCTTTTACTCGCACATTGAGCAATTAAGTTGGGCCACAGCTCTGTTTCCATAAATATGATGAGTTGTGGTTGTAAACGCGTTAAAAACCAAAAAGTACAAGGGAAAATATCTAAGGGCAAATAAGTGTGCTGCACACGTGAGCCAAATTGCTTTATTACTTGGGCTGACCCGGTTGGTGTAAATGTTGTCACGGTAATGGGTAAGTGTGGATATTGCTGTAATAGTTGCTCAACCAAGGGGCTTAGTGCGATGACTTCGCCGACACTTGCCGCGTGTACTACGATGCCTTTTTTGCTGGAACTAGGTAAGCCGTTAGAGGTTATTGTTGTAGGTAAAAGACCTAACCGTTCACTTAAGCGCTGGCGATACTGAGGGTTGCTGAACGAGCGAAATAATAAAGCCAATAGTATAATGGGGGTTAGTAACAAGAAGAGGAGTCGGTAACTTAGTAACGCAAACATAAATTATTCATCATAATTAACTCGGTAGTAGTTTAACGATAATTGTACCAAATTAGCCTAACGTCGTAATCATAATTTTACATTGGCTTACTTTAAAAGAAACATTGTTCGGCCAGCGTTTGTGTATAAATTGGCGTAAGCGCGTACAATAACCAAGGTGTTTATTAATCTATCTTTCAAGCTAAGGAATTTCGCATGTCTAACAATAATTCAGCAACCTTTTGTAATTATCTTAAAGCACAAATTAGTCAGGTAAAAGCCGATGGGCTATACAAAGCTGAGCGTGTTATTACGACGGCGCAACAAGCTAAAATATCCGTAAAGACAGGTGAAGAAGTTATTAATTTTTGTGCTAATAATTATTTAGGTTTAGCGAATGATCCCGCCCTTATTGCGGCCGCAAAATCGGGACTAGATGAGCATGGTTTTGGTATGGCTTCAGTTCGATTTATTTGCGGTACGCAAGATATTCATAAAGCATTAGAGCAAGGTATTAGTGAGTTTTTAGGCATGGAAGATACTATTTTATATTCCTCCTGCTTTGATGCTAATACGGGGTTATTTGAAACACTCTTAGGGGAACAAGATGCCATTATTAGTGATGCGCTTAACCATGCCTCTATTATTGACGGTGTGCGCTTATGTAAAGCGAAGCGTTTTCGTTATGCTAATAATGACATGGCAGCATTAGAGCAAAGCTTAATCGCAGCAGATGCTGCAGGAGCACGCTTTAAATTAATTGCTACCGATGGAGTGTTTTCTATGGATGGTGTGATTGCTAACTTGAAAGGTATTTGTGACCTTGCTGATAAATATAATGCCATGGTCATGGTTGACGATTCACATGCGGTGGGTTTTGTTGGTGAAAACGGGCGCGGTAGTCATGAGTACTGCCAAGTTATGGGGCGTGTTGACATTATTACAGGCACATTAGGTAAGGCAATGGGGGGCGCATCGGGGGGGTATACTTCAGCCAAGAAAGAGGTCGTTGAATGGTTACGCCAACGCTCACGTCCATATTTATTTTCTAACTCACTTGCGCCCGCTATTGTTAACGCGTCATTAAACGTGTTGCAACTCTTAGCCGAGGGCGACGCATTGCGTAAAACGCTAACAGAAAATACGGCTTACTTTCGCCGTAACATGGAAGCGGCAGGTTTTACTTGTGCTGGCGCTGACCATGCTATTGTGCCTGTGATGTTAGGCGATGCCAAGGTGGCGAGTGATATGGCCAACAAACTACTGGCCGAAGGAATTTATGTTATAGGTTTCTCCTTTCCTGTTGTACCTAAAGGGCAGGCGCGTATTCGTACACAAATTTCAGCTGCACATACAAAAGCTCAGTTAGACCAAGCCATAGCAGCGTTTACCCGCATTGGTAAAGCAATGAAGGTAATAGACTAAGTGGCCTTGTAAGGAAAAACTATGAAATCATTAGCAAAAATTAAAGCAGAACAAGGTATTTGGTTAACCGAGACAGATAAACCTGAAATGGGGCATAACGACCTGTTAATTAAAATTAAAAAAACGGCAATTTGTGGCACCGATATTCACATTTACAATTGGGACGAATGGGCACAAAAAACCATTCCAATTCCTATGGTTGTTGGTCATGAGTATGCAGGTGAGGTAGTTGGTATTGGTCAAGAGGTAAAAGGGTTTACATTAGGTGACCGGGTGTCGGGAGAAGGGCACATTACTTGTGGTCACTGTCGAAATTGTCGGGGTGGTCGTACACACTTATGCCGCAATACCGTTGGTGTTGGTGTTAATCGCGCCGGAGCTTTTGCCCAGTACTTAGTGATTCCAGCCTATAATGCTTTCAAGTTACCCGATGAAATTACAGATGATTTAGCGGCTATATTCGACCCTTTTGGTAATGCGGTACATACTGCGTTGTCGTTTGATTTAGTGGGTGAGGATGTGTTAATCACCGGTGCAGGGCCCATTGGAATTATGGCTGCTGCAGTAGCAAAACACGTGGGTGCTCGCCATGTAGTGATTACTGATGTGAATGAATACCGCTTAGATCTGGCTAGAAAAATGGGCGTAACACGCGCTGTCAATGTCTCTAGCGAGGCATTAACCGATGTGATTAATGAATTAGGTATGGCCGAAGGTTTTGATGTTGGTTTAGAAATGTCAGGTGTGCCTAGCGCATTCACCAGTATGTTAGACAATATGAATAATGGTGGTAAAATTGCCATGTTAGGTATTCCAGGTAAGGACATGGCGATTGATTGGAGTCAAATAATTTTTAAAGGCTTAACAATTAAAGGTATTTATGGTCGAGAAATGTTTGAAACTTGGTATAAAATGGCCAGCCTTATCCAATCAGGCTTGGACTTGTCAGCGATTATTACCCATCATTATTCAATTGATGATTTCCAGCAAGGGTTTGATATGATGCGTTCAGGAAAATCAGGCAAAGTTATTTTAAATTGGGAATTATAGTGATAGATAATCAAGACAGTTTTAAACATATGCAAGTTAATGAGTTGCATAAAGAATTAGCAAAAAAAAACCATGTTATCGTTGATATACGTGATGCAGAGTCTTTTGCTAACGGGCGCATAACCGATGCACTGCATTTAACCAATGAAAATTTAGCTGACTTTTTACGTGATGCAGACCCTGACGTTCCTGTCGTCGTGGTTTGTTATCACGGCCATGCTAGCCAACAAGCCGCTCAATTTTTAGTGAGTCAAGACTTCACCCAAGTGTATTCTCTTGATGGAGGCTTTACTCAGTGGCAAGTACAGTATCCTGACCATATTTCACGCTAAGGGGGGGATTTAATGGCAGAACATCAAAGCTTGCAACCTTTAGTGCAACTTGAACAACATAATATTGCACTGCTTTTCGCTAATTATTTACTCAGTTTAGGCATTGATGCAAAGGTTGTTACGGAATCTGCTATTAATAACGTGGCTGAAAATGGTCAAGGTCATACAGTGTATTGCGCAGCCGATAAAATGGCGCAAGCCCAAAGTGAATTTGAGCATTTTGTTAAAAAACCTTTTGACCAAAAATACCAACAAGCGGCTTGGTACCATGGTGAAACCGTAGCCTTGAATAAAGGAGAGCAAACCTTGCTAATGAGTTTTAAAGAAAACTTTTTAGCACATGCAGGTATTGTTACCCTAGTTATTTTTGCATTGTGTTGGTTGGTCTTTGTCGCAAGTAGCTTAGGTTGGGCACAAGATTTTTTTGCGCTGCTACAATTTTACCCTCGATTATCTTTAGCGACTTTTACCGCAGAACCTTGGCGTATCATAGGGCCCGCATTTTTCCACTTTTCTTTATTGCATATTGTTTTTAACACCATGTGGTGGTGGCAGTTGGGTGGTGATATTGAAAAAGTATTGGGTAAAGGGGTCTTAATTAACCTGCTGCTAGTATCGGCTATTTTTTCAAATGTAGGCCAATTTCTTGTGTCCGGGGCAAACTTTGGCGGCTTGTCTGGCGTAGTTTATGCGTTAGTAGGCTTTGTTTGGTGGTATGGCTTTTTAGCGCCAGAGAAAGGGTTGTCACTCTCTAAATCTGTTGTTGGCTTTCTCTTGTTTTGGTTAGTGTTAGGGTTTGTTGATTTGCTGCCGGTGAATGTTGCTAATACCGCTCATTTGCTGGGGTTGATTACAGGATGTTTGTTCGCTATTTATCGTGTGAAAATCGTTAGTTAGCCGAGTATAAATATTACAAAATAGTCGTGTGTAAATATTAAAAAACTGTTAAAGTATAAAAGTAAATCTATCTATTTATAACCTATAACATGGAAATTAACTTATGAATAAGCATTTTGCCTTAAAAACTCTCCTTTTAGCCTCCCCCTTATTATTAACAAGTGCATTTGCTGCAGAGAAAGCGCCGGCCGCGGAAGATCTTGTTGGTAAGTTTTATGGTGGTGCTCATTTTATGTACTTGAACACAGACGATGGACGTGTTCCTTCAGATCCATTAGAAGCCTCTGATCCGTTTGCACCCAAGGTTGATCACGGTAGTGGTTTTGGTGTTGAATTAGGTTACCGCTTTACTGAATCTATGGAAGCAAGATTAGCCTTCAGCCAGCTTAATCTAACTAAGAAAAATAGTTTCTTTGATAAACCTTATGTCGCTGATGTCGCTGGTTTATACTTTCCTACTAAACAAAATTTTTATGTGTTGGGTGGCTTAGGATATTTAGATATTGGGCAGGAAAATGTGTCAGTAAACTTAGGTGCTGGTTACCGTGAATACTTTAGTGAACGTGCCGCATTTTATCTTGAAGCCAAAGGCCATCATGAATTTTCGGGTAACTTTAATGAGACCAGCGCACGTTTCGGTTTTATTTACTTCTTTGGTGGTAATGATAAGTCAACGCCAGTAAGAAAGAAAAGATCATCAATGGTAGAAAAAGCCGGTGCTGCAGCAACGGGCCTTGCAGCGGCCGTTACAGGTAGAGATGACGATAATGATGGCGTTCCAAACAGGAAAGACCGCTGTGCCAATACCCCCATTGCCGATAAAGTAGATCAATATGGTTGTACTATTTTTGTTGAAAAAACAAGCTCAATGGAATTAGTTGTTAACTTTGATAACAACAAAGCAGAGGTTAAACCTGAATACTACCCTGAAATTGAAAAAATGGCTGATTTTTTAATTGCCTACCCTCATGTTTCACTAGTAATAGAAGGTCACACTTCAAAAGTAGGCAGTGCGGCTTATAACAAAAAAATCTCACAAGCGCGCGCAGAGGCAATTGTTGATGTACTTGTGAATAAGTTTAATGTCGATAGTAATCGTTTGTCTGCAGTAGGCTTTGGTGAAGAGCGTTTACTTGACGCAGGTAACAATAAAGCAGCACATGCTATAAACCGTCGCATTGAAGCTAGAGTAACAGTAACGAAAGAAGTACCGCTTGAACGTTAATTACCCATGACTTTAGTTAGGTTTTTGGTTTTTTAAAGCAAAAGATAAAAGCCAAAGAGAAATCTTTGGCTTTTTTATCGCTATTTTTTGCAAAGCGTTAGCGTTAATTATCTAACCATTGTGTGAATAATAATTTTTTAATGAGTGGTTGACCTGTTTCTTGGATTAGTAGCTCTTTTACTTCCTCTTCACACTTAAGTTGAATTTCAGAGCGCCCCTTAATTGACTTTATTTTTGCTTCGGGCTGTTTACCAATAATGTCGATAATGGCATCGCGTAATAATGGCGCATGATGCTCCACAAGATTGATGTTTTGGCTAGGTACCATTAACTCAACTGTTAAACGCACATAACCCATCTTTTTCTTTACCGCAATGTAATTAGTGACTATGTCAGGCTCGAAACCAAAATAGGCGTAATCAGCCGTTTTGGCGCTTAATGGCATTAACAAACAAGTGGCAATTAATAAGTATTTAAACATAATGTTTACTTCTCGAAGTAGCATAAATATAAAAGTGAGAGCGATAATACTAATCATAACCTGAAATCGTTTTTTTTCCTGATAAAATTCACTTTATTTAATACTTTAACTGCTTGGTAAAATGAGTTCAGATAAAAAAAATGCTATTATCACTGAGGTCTCCATAAGTGTGATGCTATCAATATGATGATTTTGATGCTTACATTGTTTTACTTTGGCTTGTCGTTTATGAATTTACAATTATTGTTCCCTGTTACGCTGTCTGGCTGCTGGCACGATGCTAACGACCATATGTTTGATGACAACTTAAAAAGTTGGCTGCTTGATCCTCACTCACTTACCTCACGCTTAAAATCACACTGTGGTCAATTTAGAGTGGAATTACTAGGTCAAAAAATAGATGTTTGTCACGAGAGTGAAGCTGTAGCACGGATTCCTGCAGGAGAGAGAGTATTAGTTCGCGAAGTATTACTTTATTGTGATGAACAGCCGCAGGTATTCGCCCGAAGCTTACTACCCTTGTCGAGTTTAACAGGGGCAGAGCAGGCCTTAGCCGATTTAGGAACCCAATCATTGGGGCAAGTGATATTTAATAACCCATCATTACAGCGGCAAGCTATTCAAGTTG
Organism: Colwellia sp. F1; assembly: GCF_056238625.1. Taxonomy (NCBI): domain Bacteria; kingdom Pseudomonadati; phylum Pseudomonadota; class Gammaproteobacteria; order Alteromonadales; family Colwelliaceae; genus Colwellia; species Colwellia sp. F1. Next base: position 67,043 of record NZ_JBWDLI010000006.1, on the reverse strand, counting down.
CAAAGTTCAATAATACAAGTGCAGTGGGGCAATTAGCAACAAGCTTGCAATTAACTCGTCAACCACCATACCCTTCCGGTAAACAGTCAACTAAACGGTGTTCTAATAAGGTTCCGCACTGTGTTGAAAACCTATGGGGTAGGCGTTCAATTTTTATACTTGAAAATAAGCCGCTCATGGTGGCAGAAGTGTTTTTGCCGGGCGCCTTTGCTTATCAATCAACAGGAAATTCTGGAGCCAAGCATGCTGAGTAAATTAAATAAAAAATGGCTAGCCATTAAGTTAATTACCCGTATGGATAAGCCAATTGGTACTTATTTATTACTGTGGCCAACTTATTGGGCGTTGTGGATTGCCAGCGATGGCTGGCCTAATTTTTATTTATTATTGGTTTTTAGTCTCGGTGTTTTTGTTATGCGCAGCGCTGGCTGTGTTATTAATGATATTGCTGATATGAAAGTTGATGGCGATGTTGAGCGTACTAAAAATAGACCATTAGTGACAGGGCTAATAAGTAAAGAAGAAGCGACGAGTCTGTTTGGTCTCTTGATAGGTATTGCGTTAGGCTTAGTATTAACCCTTACTTGGCCTACCATTTATTTGTCGGTGGTGGCGTTATTACTCGCTTTTTCTTATCCTTTTATGAAGCGCTATACCCAGTTACCACAAGTGGTGTTGGGGGCTGCATTTAGTTGGGGGATGATCATGGCTTTTTCTGAAGCTCAGGGCGAAATTCCCCCCGTTGCTTGGCTGTTATTTTCTGCTAATCTATTATGGACAGTCGCTTACGACACTATGTACGCTATGGTAGATAGAAACGATGATTTAAAAATAGGGGTTAAATCAACCGCTATTTTATTTGGTAAGTACGACAAGCGCATTATCGGCTTTATGCAGTTACTTGTATTAGGTTTGTTATTTACCGTGGGAGACTTATTAGCCTTTGGTTGGCCATACCAATTAAGCTTAGTTATTGCCGCAGGCTTATTTAGTTATCAACAAATGTTAATTAGTCAACGTGAGCGTGATAAATGCTTTCAAGCATTTTTGCATAATCACTGGGTAGGTATGGTTATTTTTATTGGCATTTTTATTGAGTACCTATAACGGTTACTCTTGATCCTTTGGTAAGTATTTATAGCCGGTGATCATGGCAGAAACCAAAGCAGTTTTTTCTCTTCTTTCAGCAATAATAACGCCTAAAATATGTAAAGGAATTAACAGAAGGAGCCCATAAAAAGCATAAACGTGTGCGGTGATAAAAGGTTTACGTACAGCGCGCATTGCTTGGTAAGCTGCTTCATCAACATTTTCTTTTGACGCAGGCTTGATGAGTTCAACTTGCTGTTTATCAATAGCGATACTTTCAGCAAAATACTTGCCAAAAGGTGGGTAATATATATCTGTGCCAGCAATCACTAAACCTGAAACCATTTGAATAGACATTAATGATAATAAGGCGAAAACCATCAGTTTTCCTGCTGGGTTGTGCTCTTTATGGGCTGTTTTTTTATGTTGGGAAAAGTCAATTAACTCTTGTGTAAAGCCCTTGTTAAAAGGTAATACCTGTTTCCAACGCTCGTGGCTTTTACCAACAAAGCCAACTATTAATCTAAAAATTAAATTGGCTGCAAAGGTATAGCCAACCAAGACATGAATCGTTTTTAATAGTATTTTTCCATCGCTACTGACGCCGAGTAATTTCGCATTGAAAATAATTAAACCAATGGCAATAAGCAATGTTATGGCTATCACGTTCAGCCAATGAAACAATCGAATTTTACGGCTCCACACATAGGAAAGTTCTCGTTCGCTGTTCATATTAACCTCATTCATCTCTGTGGTTTTTGAGAACGCTGTTGTGCGCTACTTGTCTACAAATATATAGGATACAGACATACCCAGCAATAAGTTTGTTTTAGATCGTATTAATGGGCTATTTATAAACGCTACATTATTTAAGTGCGTGTAGCGTGTGAACACGCCAAGCCAAATATTACCGTTTCGCCAAGTCCCCCCTAGCGATAATCGGGCTCCAGCATAGCCACCTTCAGCAGTATAAGCAGCTCTATTTTCATTGGCTTCATTGGCCGTTACGGAATAAAAATATTGTGCGTATTTATCAGTATGAAAAAGTAAGGCAGCTGAGCTATCAATAATGGTTTTGCCACCAAGAATAGTTGTTTGGAATTGGTGTTTATTGTTCAGACTAACGTGTCCGGTCCAACCCGTATCAGATATTTTTTTAAAGTCAGTATTGATGGCTTTACGTAGAGAAAGATCTATATAGGTGCGATTGTTAGTACGACTGTTACCCGTAAAGTAATATTCTAAAGAAGGCCCTAACTCGCCGACCCAATTTAAGTCTTTCATACCCTTTCTCGTTTTATTTTCGTCACTGTTTACCGGTATTGAGCCTGCTGCATCTAAGACTAGATGCCACTTTTTACTTTTAAATAAATTTCCTTCAAAGGCATTGCGGTCAATAAGCACAGCGTCACTTTGGTAATAGAGATAAGGTGTGGGTAAAATATAGAATTGTGACTCGTCAGCACCGACATAGTCATCAATTGTCATCATAGAAATGCCAACACCTAATGAATAGCGCGTAGTCTTTTCATTAGGTGTTTTGTGCAGCATAGGTTCACTTGCAGCTTTGCTTAATACAGTGACTGCCAAAAGGGCAAATAGTACTTGATACTTTTTCAAGGGTTAGGCAACACCACCGTTGACTGAAATTACCTGTCTTGTGATATAGCTGGCGTCATCAGAAATCAAGAAGGCGACGGCACTGGCTACTTCTTCGGGTTTGCCCATTCTTCTTAAGGGGATCATTTTTTTCATTTCAGCAATTGGTAAATCATTAACCATTTCAGTTTCAATTAATCCTGGGGCAACACAGTTTACAGTGATTTTGCGTTTAGCAAGTTCCAGTGCTAAAGCTTTTGTTGCACCAATAACACCTGCCTTAGAGGCGCTGTAGTTCACTTGCCCGCGATTTCCTATTTCACCAGAAAGAGAAGATATGGTAATAATGCGTCCTCCTTTGCGTGCGCTAACCATAGGCATCACTAATGGGTGAAGTACGTTATAAAAGCCATCTAAATTCGTGTGAATTACGCTATCCCACTCGTTAGCTGTCATAGCGGGAAATGCTGTGTCTGCAGAAATGCCCGCGTTACAAACAATACCATAAAAGCTGCCATGTGCTGTGATATGCTGCTCTAATGCTGCTTTGGTTTGCGCTCTATCGGCGGCATCAAATTGAACCATAGTTGCCTTGACACCTTTAGCACTGATTTCTTGTGCTACTTGGTTGGCGCTGCTAATGTCTGAATGGTAATGTAAACAAATATCAAACCCCATATCTGCTAATTTTATCGCAATGGCTTTGCCAATACCTTTGCTTGACCCTGTAACTAATACGCTGCGACTCATAATCTATTTACTCCACTGCAATAATTTAGCACGTAACATAGCTTCTTGTGCTGCACACACTTCAAGGCTAGCAGCAACATCGTCTATGGTGACGTTTTTTCTGTTCTTACAAAATAGTACTGATTTCATGGCAAATTCGCGCCACAAATCGCCTATTTCAGTAGTGAATTTTGATATGTCAAATAAAGTGTCATCATTTAATAGTGTGGCAGCTTCATCTAAAAAGCTGGCGTACATAAAGCGAAAGCCAGCACCACCGGTACCAATTTCTTCTTGCATTCTAACTATGTTACCTAAAAACAACGCTGCATCTTGGTGAGGTTTGTGTTTAAGGGTTTTAATTTTTTTAGCTAAATGTCTAATACCTTTATTACCAAAAAAAGGTAATAAAAGGCCATTCATCATTTTGGCGGTTTTTTTAATGCTGCTTCTAATCTGAGGCGCTAAATCAACGGCTTTACTGGGTAATTCCATTTCATACATTAGCCCTTTTGCCGCTAACACGCCTTTGGCAAAGCGTGCGCGTTTTAAGTCATCAGGAGGGCAGGTAACCACTGTTTCAAATACAGGGTCACTAATTAAATAGTCGCCTTGTTCGTTTTTACCATAAACTGTTAAATTATGAGCGTTAAATTGAAAACGCATATCCTCAGGAAAGTAGGGCAACCAATAAACCGAGGTTTGTAAGCCAACGAGCTTACCTTCACTTAAGGCTTTGTCTAATGCCTTCATTCCTGCTTCGGGGTTTGAAAATTTTTGTGAGGTCATTTTCACATTTAACTTTTTACAAACAGCAGAAATAATTGATTTGGGCGGCATTCTATAGGCGATTAACGGTAAACCGCCAACTTTTACTAGGGGTAAGTAAACAAAAGTCAGTGCTGAAGATAGACCAAAAACCATGGGCTCAGAAAGGTTCATACCTTGCGAATTGAGCATATTGGCGACCACGCCTGATTCACAATGAGAAGATTGCTGGTGGCTTATAGTATTTTCAATTGCTTTCATTCGTTAATAACCGGTCGTGTTAATTGCTCAAGTGAAATGTTAAATGCTTGACAATATTTAGTGAGTTTTTTAGTTGATAACTTGGCAAAAATAGCCGTCGTCATATGACGCTTAATTTGCCATTGAAAGAATCCAGTGGCGTGGGCAAGCGACATTAAGTCAAAACGGTATAAAGGCAAATAATACGCAATTGGCGAAACTTCACCCGCTAACAAAGCGAGCTTCATTTTATTTACTTGCTCGTCTAGCGCTTGAACGGCCATTTCAGTGGCAAAACCTTCCACCTCCCAGCCCGAAGACTGCACGCCTTGATAGTGGCCATTGTCATCTACGGCATAAATAAGTTTTTTATGGCCATCGTATGATTTACAACTGTCTTGGGGGACTTGTTCCTTTTTCATGACAAACCTTAAGATACAGTTAATTGCATAAAACCACTAGAGAAACGTCCGCTTTCAGGAACGTAACACAAAAGTTTATCGCCAGACTTTAAGCGGCCTGAGTTGAATAAGGCTTCAAGCATAATAAAGATAGAGGCCGAGCCTGTATTGCCTTTTTCAGTTAAATTGGTAAACCATTTTTCATAAGGAATAGTAAAAGCAATGTTTTCTAAGCCAGCAAAAAGTTTGTCTCTAAAGTAGGTTGACGAATAATGCGGTAGAAAATAAGTAAAATCTTCAGGTGTGATCTGACGCTTTTGTGCTATTTTTGACAAGGCTTGCTCTACAGTAATAGCAACGATATTGTCATTTAATATTTTAACATCCTGCTTCACCGACATAATAGACTGTTGAGCACGTTCTTCATCGTTAAACCTCATCCACCCTTGCAGGTTACCGGTAACTTTTTCTGCGCCCGCATACATGCAGGCTTCCATTTGATTAGCAAAAGACAAGGTTTCTATCCAATCAATCTCAAGGGACAAACCATGTGAATTTGGCTTGTCAGACAATAAAGCTGAACCTGCGCCATCGGATAGCATCCAACGTAGAAAGTCTTTTTCAAAGGCTATTTCTGGTTTTTGATCTAATTGTGCTAATTTATATTCACTTTCAGCTTCAAACTTTTCAGCGCGCATAATGCTTGAGGCAACTTCACTAGCAACCACCACACTATTATGGCTTTCACCGGCTTTAATATTTAAAAAAGCATACTTGAGCGCTGTTAAGCCACATAAACAAATACCCGCCGTTGACACAACCTCACAAGGCGGATTTTTTAGCTCACCATGCACCATAACCCCATGGTTTGGCATTATTTGATCGGCCATTGACGTACTGGCAACCAGGCAATCAATAGTGCTTAAGTCATTGTCGTTGTTAAATAAGCCTCTTACCGCTTTTGCAGCTAAAGCAGCGTTGGTGTAATTATATTCACCAGTCGCTTTGTCAATGGCATAATACCGAGACTTAATACCATTACTACGTAATATAACTGATTTAGCTCTAGACTTTTTGCCAGAAATTTTACCTATAATATCTTCCATTTCAGCATTGTTTACTTTTTCATTTGGCAGAAAGGCTGAAAGATTATTGATGAAAACACGTTGTGCCATTGTTTTCTATTCTCCTGAGGGTTGTGCGTAATAAGCTTTTTGTTTTGCTATGTTTTTTTTGAAAATAGGCGAAATTAATTTAATGACTAATGCGGTAATAGGCACAATAGTAACAATTAATGCCAGTAAAAACATGAAATAAAAGCACAAACCAGCATACCGCCTTAGTGAATTTTGAGGGCCAAGAAGCATGAGCAGCTTCCCCCATACTTTAAAACTGCGGTGGCCTATTTTTTCACTTAAAATTAATTTTTCATTTACCTTAACAGCAGCTAAGTTGCTCATGACTGGCGTTGTTATAGCACTACTGTCTTCAACAAGCCTAGTATTTAATGCCACACCAAAGCGTTTTGCTTGAGCAATGTCCTGTGCCGAAACACCGGCAGCAGGCACCCAAGATAACGGTTTCTTTTTACCAGTGAGCATCCATAATGGTGTAGCTAAAAAGCTAAAGCCCGCGCCACATTGGTCGGCTAAAACAATATTATCAACGAGCCTAGCGTTGACACTAGCGAGTAAGGCTTTCATTTTTTCTTGTGCAGTTAACCACATACCTCGACAGCCGATGACTGTCATCACAGGGGTATTATTAAATAACGTTTTAGCCTGTGCTGATTGTAAAAAACTTGAGATGGGTAAAGATGGTGATAAAAACCATACTTGATACGATAAAACAATTAAATCATAGGGCTGCTCTGCATCTTCAATGGTTGTGCCAGCATTAATTGTTGGGGTGTTTAATGCAATTTTTTGCAGATAGACTGATTCAGGCATGACTTGGAAAAACTTAAAAAATGACCACGGGAAAGGGTATTTCACTTTTGGTTTAATAATGAGGGAATCAACTTGGATTTCCTTGTTTTCATGCAAAGGGGCCATGATTGAGTCAACAATTTTAGTTAGCTGACCAGTTTGAGAGTAGCTAACAACGAGGATTTTTCGCACCAAGTACCACCTAATTGCTCATTAAATTTAAGACGGGTATAATTTAATGCGTATATTATACCGAAATCACTACTAAATAAAATCAAACTCATGATTAAGTTAACCCTGACAGCCTTTTTTTTTAGTCTTACACTAGTATCTTACTCGGTGTTTGCTTTAGCGTTGACGGTTCATATAAAAAAAGTGACAGCTTTAGATAAAAACATCATGATGGAGCTTTATTTGCTCACCGATGAACATTCTAACCGTTGGGCAGACGCCCAGCTGATCAGTGAAAAGGTGCTTGCTCTTCGTGATGAAAACAAGGGGGCTTTTGAAAAAGGCAATAATAAACAAAAGCTAAAGGAAGCAGCGGCTACTAACCAAAAGGCCAAAGCAGAGTTTAGCCAAAGTGCCAATCACAGTGTTAAGTTTGCTCAATTAGAGCCCGGAAGGTATGCACTTAGAGTTTTCCAAGATCTTAATAATAATGGCGAACTAGATAAGTCTTCTAATGATATACCGCTAGAGCCTATTGGTTTTTCAACGAATCCAAGTTTATTTGGTGGTGAGCCTTCGCCGGAAGATAGTGTAATCAAGCTATTAGCAGACCAAGACATTACCGTGAACCTAAAACACAGAAAATCAAAAAGAAAACGCAAAAGACGCTAAGCATGGGGTGTCATCGTCGCGTTTTCATTATTGATGACGCTTATAGCAGTGAGGGAGGTATAGCGCTTATTCTTGTGCTAGCTCAGCTAGTATCTGCTTAAAATCAACACTGCCAATGAGATAAGTGCTAGGGGTGTGTGTCAGTGTCTGCGCCGCAGACCTTGCATAATTAAGCAATTTTTTGTTACTTGTTTTGCTGGCAACATTTTGTAAAATAGCTTTATATCGACCATCCTTACTTGCTTCTAATGCTCGACAAATCCAAGCAAGTACATCAATTTTTTCACTGTCTAACGTGTAGTGATGCATTTCAATTAAAAATTGGCTTAATGCATCGAGTAAGGTGAGAGGTGGTTTTTCAGTGGTGTTTGGCGTTGTTAGTTGCTGTGCAATAAACTTAATTGCTTGCCACTCGCCTTTGGCTACGGCAAATATTTGTCTTTCCGTGGCGTTAAGTGATGCTTTCGGTATTAGGCCTGTTAATTTTGTTTGGTTTTTTAGCTTAATATTATGTTGGGTTTTTATAGCACCACTTTGCGTAAACACTGGTTTTGTAGCAAGTAGCGTTTTATAAGCACTTGCAGCATATTTTCTTAGCTTTCTATGGGCGCTGTTACTTTGCTGAATTTTTTTTAGTAAGGCTAAATATTGGTGGTCGCCTGTTGCACCTAAAGCGCGACAGCCCCAAGACAGCGCATCAATTCTATTCGTAGGGGCATTGTCAAATTCTTGTTCAAGTATGCGGGCTACTAAACGGGCGTTTTCAGCGGTATTTTGTTTATTAGCGGTCATCATTCGAGCAGCTTGCCTAATTTGCAAGGTTTCTCCGCTCATAAGTAAGTTTTTAACATCGTTTTGTGCATTAGCTTTGCTTGAAAATAAGGTTAAAAGCACGGCGAGTACTAACACGGTGGTAATTTTCATGGCGAAATTAATCTGCTTAAGAACACGCCTTACCAACTAAGGCGTAGTTAGTCATAATAAGATGCGCCTGAGCCGTGATTAGCTCAGACATCATCAAGCGCGCATCTTGAAGTAGCTTGGTTATAAGCGAGTGTCGTTATTGAATAATACGAACTAACTTGCCATTGTTGTCAAATTCTAAAATGTTTCTAGCCCATTTATTTACCCAATAAGTCCAGCTGTTTTGCTCTAATGTAGGTGTTGCATGAACGGGTGGTGTACCCATAGCATATTTTATACCTTCTTTAGTCATACCTAATAAAGGTGTGCCTTGTGCAATGCCTTTTTGGTCTAGCTTACTTAGCTGCTTAACTCTATTGCTGTCGCAACGTTCACCAAAAAAGGTTTTAAAGTTTTGCGCCAAAGACTGCCCTGCAGAGCGAGTATGTTTATCCCATAAATAATTGTATACCTTGCCTTGGTGTGAAATCTCAATTGCTTTGCTGCCAATATCTTTGATAACAAACTTACTACACATAGGTATTAAGTTAGACATTTGGTAGTTTAATGCATAAAGGCGATTGTTAGCGTAGTCGGCGTGAATATTCACTAGCGCAACAACGGTGGCACCTTCTGAAAAGGCAGGGTCACTTTTGTTGGTTGAGGCATTTGAGCTTGACGAGTCAAAGGTTGAAGTACAGCCAATCATGCTCATTATCAACAATGATAATGCTGCGGTATTAATACTATTTTTTAATCTAAGCGTTAATTTTTTCACTGTGTATTCCTTATGTTGTGTTTTCAGGCAGCTTAACTTTACTACTGTAGCAATTACTATGTTGGCAATAAAGATGAGAAAATGCAATCTCGTTGTTGCTAGTCAGCTTACACCTGATAAAATACGCTTTTATCATTAATCTAGCTCACTGACTATTAATATATGCCTTATTCTCGACTGTTAACGCCGTTAGATCTTGGTTTTACCCAATTAAAAAACCGAGTATTAATGGGCTCTATGCATACTAACCTTGAAGAGGCGGCGGACGGGTTTAAACGCTTAGCTTCTTTTTATGCGTTAAGAGCACAAGGTGGGGTGGGGTTAATTGTTACTGGCGGAATTTCGCCTAATATTGAAGGCAAGCTTGCCCCAAATCGCGCCTTAATGACAACTCATGATGATGTTAAAGACCATCAACTTATTACTAAAGCAGTACATGAAGTTGACGGAAAAATATGCATGCAAATTTTGCATGCAGGTCGGTATGCCTATCAAAAACAAATTGTCGCGCCTTCGGCGCTTCAATCCCCTATTATTCCATTAACACCACGAGAGCTTACTGGTGCAGAAGTAGAAAAACAAATAGCAGATTTTGTACTTACTGCGGTTTTAGCACAAGAAGCAGGCTATGACGGTGTTGAGATAATGGGCTCAGAAGGGTATTTAATTAACCAGTTTATTGTTAAAACAACCAATCACCGACAAGATGAATGGGGCGGTAGCTATGAAAACAGAATTCGCTTTGCCGTTGAAATAGTGAAACAAACGCGCTTGCGCGTTGGTAAAAACTTTATCATTATTTTTCGGTTATCAATTCTCGACTTAGTAGAGCATGGCAGTTCGCTTGAAGAAGTTATTATGTTAGCTAAAGCCATGGAGTTGGCTGGTGCCACTATTATTAATACTGGCATTGGCTGGCATGAGTCAAGGGTACCTACCATAGCAAGCATGGTGCCTCCGGGGGCATATGCTAGCGTTAGTCAGTATGTAAAGTCTGAAATATCGTTGCCTATTGTTGCCAGCAATAGAATTAATACGCCAGCATTGGCGGAAAATATTTTAGCCAATAACTGGGCTGACATGGTATCAATGGCAAGGCCGCTACTCGCAGACAGTCACTTTGTCGTCAAGGCGCAAGGTAACAAACCAGAAGCGATTAACACCTGCATTGCTTGTAATCAAGCGTGTTTAGACCATATATTTTTAAATAAAGTTGCGACTTGTTTAGTAAATCCGTTTGCAGCGCGTGAAAAAGAACTGGCGCTAATACCGACAAATACTCCCAAAAAAATAGCCGTTGTGGGGGCGGGGCCTGCAGGCATGGCTTTTTCTTTATATGCGGCGCAACGTGGTCACCAAGTGCACTTATATGAAGCCGAGCAGCAAATTGGCGGCCAATTTAATTTAGCAAAAAAAATTCCAGGGAAAGAAGATTTTTATCAAACACTGCGCTATTTTCATTACCAATTAGCCCAGCATAAGGTTGATCTTCATCTTAATACGCGCGTTGATGCTGCTACCCTGTCGAATTTCGATGAAGTGGTCATAGCGACAGGGACGAAAGCCAACTTACCCGACATAGACGGCATTGACCATCCCAGTGTGGTTTCTTATCAAGCGATTATTTCGGGCGAGAAGGTCGCGGGAAATAATGTTGCCATTATTGGCTCGGGTGGTATTGCCTTTGATGTTGCCGAGCTTATTACTAATACCGTAAAGGCAGTAGATGCTGAAGCTTTTGCTGATCACTGGGGTATAGACTTAAACATGAAATACACTGGTGGATTAAAACCGGCCAACAATGGCGAGCCTATTAGAAAAGTTTACATGTTACAACGCAAAATAAGAAAACCTGGTGCGGATTTAGGCAAAACCACGGGTTGGATCCATCGTGCCAGTTTGAAAAACAAGCAAGTCTCTATGTTGTCTGGCGTGACTTACGATAAAATTGATGATCAAGGCTTACATATTAGTATCCGAAAAAAGCCACGTGTCATTCATGTTGATACAATTATTTTATGTGCAGGACAAATTGAAAATGACCTATACTCTGCTGCACTTGCCCCACAACAGTGCCATGTTATTGGTGGTGCACATATAGCAAAACGTATTGATGCACAAAAAGCGATAGAAGAAGCGGCATTGTTAGCAATAAAAATATAGATTATTCATGATAGAAATATAACCCGTATTAGCAGCGCTGTAGCGGGATGTAAGTTAACGTTTGGAGGTGTGTATCTTTTTTGTAAAACGGTATAGAAATAACAGCCGTGACAGCAGCTATTATTGCCTTGTTATTGCATTAGTGTTGCAACTTTTTGCTGCGCCAGCATTCGCTAATGATTGGCACAAAAGTTACGGGTTGGAAGAAAATGTTGTATATTCTGAAAAATATAATAGCTCGGTTACTTTCTATCAAACAAAAAAGCAGGCGTTAAAACCCTCTATTACGCTTATTCATGGAGTGGGTGGTTCTGCGGAAGACTTTAAAGCTTTAGTGATGGGGCTATCAAAAGACTATGATCTCTTATTGCTTGACCTCCCCGGTTTTGGTCTGTCTGATAGCAATAAAAATCTTTTTTCTCCACAAAAATATGCCACCTTATTAATTGAACTTTTGCCTCCCCTTATTAATAGCACTAACTATCTTATAGGCCATTCTATGGGGGGCAATGTTTCAGTGCAAATAGCGCTACAAGCGCCTGAACTCGCTAATAAATTAATATTGATAGATGCCGCAGGTTTTTTAAATAAATTTTCTTACAGTGAACACGTTGCCGCTAATTATGTGGGTAATAAACTGCCTGTGGCGCAAGAATATTCGTCTGCAGTAAAAAGTGCTGTGAGTAAGTTAAATCAATTTCTTCCCGACCCAACCAAGGTCTTACTTAGCGCAGTTGGCAGAAAATTTATACTGGAAGATAATATTAATGCTATTGCCGCCCTTGCGGTAATGAATGAAGAATTATCAGTGCTTATTCGACAAAAGTCGCCAGAAACTTTCATTATTTGGGGGGGGAAAGATCAGGTGATGCCTGTGCAAGTGGCCACCATGCTAAGTTACTTACTTGATACCCATTCTGTCTTTATTTTCCCAGATGCTGGCCATTCACCGCAAAAAGAATACCCAGATGAAATAGTTAGACAAATAGAGGCTTTTATTAACGGTAATCAGGCAGTATTACCACCTAAAATAACCATAACCAATGCAAATATTACCATTGATTGCGCAAAAAATGATGCCTTGTCACGGTTAAATGATACACAATTTTCTTTGGTTAGTATTCATAACTGCCCGCAAGGGATCGTTTCTAATTTACACGCAAAAAAAATTACGTTATATCATTCAGCTGTTCAGTTTAACCATTTAAAAATTAACCATAGTGAAGGTTACGCGATGGTTTTACATAACAGTAATACCGAAGTTTGGGGTGGGCGTTTAAGTGCACTAACCATTACTTACCTTGAGAATAGTAAAGCAGAGTTTAATGGGGTTGAGTTATATGCCAAAAACGCTGTAGTAATCAGTAATATTCCTACCACTATTAGTGCCTCATTAACACATGTCAATTTAAACGGGCGGGTAGATGACTGGCATGGCGTGATTGATATTGGGTTATAAATATATATTGGGTTATCAATATCGAGTGTATAATCATTATACTTTACTTTTAAGATGCATCTTTTCTCATTGTTGATTTTTTGTGCTAAATAGTACAGGTAACGTGCACTTTTTGGTTTATAAATGTATTAAATTAAGAGTATAACTATGGTAACCCTATTTTCAAAAGAGGATTAACGCTTTGTTTGGCAATCGTTTTAAAGACATTAACGTTAAAGGTGACTTGTTCGGTGGGGTTACCACAGCAATCATTTCTTTACCTTTAGCACTCGCCTTCGGTGTGGCATCCGGTGCAGGTGCGGAAGCTGGGCTTTGGGGCGCGATAATGGTCGGCTTTTTTGCCGCCTTGTTTGGTGGCTCATCTAGTCTTATTTCAGAGCCGACGGGCCCTATGACAGTAATAATGACGGCCGTATTAACTAGCATGATGGCTAAATATCCAGAAACGGGCATGGCAATCTCCTTTACTATCGTTATGATGGCAGGTGCATTTCAAATTCTTCTAGGCACTCTAAAACTAGGGAAATACATCACCTTAATGCCCTATAGTGTTATTTCTGGCTTTATGTCGGGTATTGGCGTGATTCTTATTATATTGCAGTTGTCGCCATTATTGGGGCAAGCGAACCCATCGGGTGGGGTCATGGGCACCTTATCAGCCCTGCCCACTATGTTAGCTAATATTAAATTTGGTGAGTTGTTTTTAGGTCTACTTACCTTAGGTATTTTGTTCTTCTACCCTAAAAAATATCGTAAATACGTTCCTGCGCAGCTCATTGCTTTGGTTGTTGTTACTGTATTATCTTTGATTTTTTTCAGTAGCGAAGGTATTCGCAGAATTGGCGAAATACCCGCTGGCTTACCCTCTATAATTATTCCACATTTTAATACGGAAATTTTTACTAAAATGGTGATTGATGCTCTGGTGCTCGGTACATTAGGTTGTATCGATACTTTGCTGACAGCGGTAATTGCTGATGCGCTTATACGTAAAGAACACGACTCAGACAAAGAGCTGCGTGGTCAAGGTATTGCCAATATGATTTCAGGGCTTTTTGGTGCTTTACCGGGGGCTGGTGCAACCATGGGTACTGTAACCAACATACAAGTTGGCGCCCGTTCTCCGATGTCAGGTATAATGAGAGCCTTAGTACTTGCGCTGGTAGTGGTAGTGGCGGGAGGGCTAACAGAGCCTATTCCCATGGCTGTGTTGGCAGGTATTGCCGTGTATGTTGGTTTTAATATTCTTGATTGGAGTTTTATTCAACGGGCGCACCAAGTCAGTATTCAGGGGATGGTAATAATGTACGGTGTAATGCTACTCACCGTCTTTGTTGACTTAATTGTCGCGGTTGGGCTTGGTGTGTTTATTTCTAACATTATCGTGATTGAACGGTTAAGCAGAGAGCAAGCACGTCAAGTTAAAGCAATCAGTGATGCTGATGGGGATGATGTTCCTTTAACAGACAGTGAGCGGGGCTTGCTTGAAAAAGCGAATGGTAAAGTACTGTTCTTCTACCTGTCAGGGCCAATGATTTTTAGCGTCGCTAAGGCCATTTCTCAACAGCACAAAAGTGTTGCAAATTATGATGTGATGATCCTCGATCTGACGGATGTGCCCATGCTAGATGTCACTGTTGGTCTTGCGCTGGAAAATGCGATCAAAGATGCGAAAGATTCAAACTGTGAAGTATTGCTATTGTGTCCAAATAAACAAACGCATCAACAGTTAGAGAAGTTTCATATATTAGACTTAGTGTCTAATGACAATGCTTATTTATTCCGCAGTGAGGCATTACAGGCAGCGCTAAAGTGTGTGAAAGAAAAGGAAGTTAATTATGCCGTGGCAAAATGGGTGAGCCAAAAACCCTACAAGCTATCAAGTTAACATAGGGTGTATGTGTGGTTCAACTCAGCTTTTGGCGGCTTTGAGGTTTTTATCTTTACCACATTGTTGAATTTGCCAAGACTTAGTATTAACAATATCGCGAGAACATTTGAGTTAACCCCGTAAATAGTAGAAGATGGCAGGACTTGTTGCTTGATAGAACACCATGCGTACGGGTATATTTACACGAGAAAAAGTTGGATTAACACTGAATTAAAATAATAAATGTAGGAATAAATCACATGTACATGATGGTTAAGCACGCACACCTGACAATAATTATGTTGACGTTTATCTTTTTCGTTATTAACTTTGTGTTAATGATGAAAGGCTCTGACAAGGCCAATAATAAGCTACTGAAAGTAGGCCCACATATTTTATATACGCTATTTATTTGTAGCGTTATTTATTTGGTCGCGGTTAATCCTTTAAAGTTATACCCACTAGTCAATGGATGGGCATCGTCTAAATTAGCAGGCTTTGTTATCTATGTATTATCTATTACGTTTGCGCTTAAGTGGGCAAAGACAACGTTATGGCGTATTTTAGGCTTTGTTAGTGCAACATTTTGGTTAGTAATGAGCGCACGACTTGCTTACGCTGATCGTCTTAAAGTAAAAGGTGTTAGCGAAGACGTGAATGCTTACCTTGAATTTGGGCAGTCTATGCTGGCGATGGCTTGTTAGTTTTACTGTAAAGCCAGTGAACAATATCTCGCCATGTTATTATTCCTATCGGTTTTTTATCACTATTAACAACCGGTAGGCATGATACGCCCGTATCATGAAATATTTTTATCGCGGCAATAAAAGACGTAGACTGATCAATTGCCACGAGTTTTTTAGAAACAATTTGATGGACGCGTTTATTTAACATCGCTAAGTCTTTTGCGTTAGCTGTCGGTAACTCTAGGTTAGCGTTGGTGGCTTTTAAATAATCCCTTTCAGAAATGACAGCCACTAGTTCATTCGTGCTCTCTGTTACCATTAAATGATGAAACTTGTGCTGTATAAACAATTCTCTAACAACAGTCAGCCTATCATCTAGATCAACACAAATGATATCTTCACTCATTATTTCTGTAACATTCATTGGTTATTACTCACTGTCTTAGCTGTCAGAAAATTAAAGAAGGTTTTATCAGCCATACTGACGGTATAAAGACCATAAGCTTTTCAAAAAAACATGTCAATTATCTCTGTATGGCGCGCTAATGTGTGGCTTTATAAGCGTTAAGATCTGTCCGTGGTAAGTGGGGCATAATTTAACGCCAACTGATATCAAGCTTAGGTTACTTAGCATACTAGTACATGACAAATGCATCATACAAATAAAAGCACCTTGGTTTGGCTATTTTATTGGCTTTTGTGCGACCAGGTTAATTAAGGTCTCTTCTCGCTCTGCGGGTGGGGCAATGCCAAACCAGTTTTCTTTAATCGCTAAATCTTCTCTACTCCACCACAAAAAAGGATAAGAGATTTTATCTTCAGCAACATAAAAACCTGCCTTGCGAACAAGGGCTAAATACTCATCGGCTGTTTTTTGCACCTTCATTGGGTGACGAAAAAGCAATTTAATGATAAACGAGTGAATATAACGTTTTGTTGATTCAGCGAATAATAAAACGCCACCAGGCTTTAATATGCGCAAGAACTCATTAATTGCTTGTTCTTGGTAAATTAAGTGATGAAAGGTTTGGTGGCAGAGTAACATATCAACCGAGTTGTCGGCTAAATCAATCATAGAGCTAGAGCAGCAAACATACTCAACATTCGGTAACTGTGCCAATGCTACTTCTTTTTTAGTCGCAGCAATCATTTCGGGGTCAATGTCGATAGCAATAAGCTTTTCTGGGTTGAACCTGTTATGCAGTTTTTCTAATGAACGCCCGTAACCACAACCTACGTCGGCAATAACATCAAACTTTGTTGTGTTATCGTTCAGTAGTTTGGTGAGATCCTCCATTGCAACTTCCAGTACATAGTTAGTCCAAGTATGACTACGAAGAAACCACTTACCAAAGCTAGATTCGGGCACGTGCGCTTGTGCGAGAACATTTTTCATGTTGCTAATCCATCCGCTTGAATATTAATGAGGTATTAATACCGCCAAAAGCAAAATTATTGCTCATCACATAATTAGTATTAATCATTCGTCCGTCACCTGTAATGTAATCTAACTCGCCGCACTCAGGGTCAATATTGCCGAGGTTTATGGTCGGTGAAAACCAGCCATTATTCATCATTGAAATACTGGCCCAAGACTCTATTGCACCACAAGCACCTAACGTATGGCCTAAGTAGCTTTTTAAAGAGCTAATGGGAGTATTTTTAGCGACAGCGTCGACAGTAGCATTGGTTTCAGCAATGTCGCCTCGATCCGTTGCTGTGCCGTGTGCACTCACATAACCTATATCTTGCGCTTTAACATTCGCATCAATCATGGCTTCTGTGATTGCTTTTGCCATTGTTTCTTTTGTTGGTTGCGTGACATGGACACCGTCTGAATTTGTGCCGTAACCGACTAATTCGGCATAAATAGGTGCACCGCGAGCAACAGCATGTTCATATTCTTCTAAAATAAGAGTGCAGGCACCTTCGCCAATAACTAAACCATCGCGCTCATTATCAAACGGGCTCGGTGTTTTTTTAGGTTGTGCGTTTTTAGTCGTTGTTGCATAAAGTGTGTCGAACACAGCCACTTCACTCGGGCAGAGTTCTTCGCCACCACCGGCAACCATAATGTCTTGTTTACCAAACTTAATCGCTTCATAAGCATAGCCAATGGCTTGCGAGCTCGAAGTACAAGCAGAGCTTGTGGTATAAATGCGGCCGGTTATACCAAAGAAAACACCGATATTTACCGCGGTGGTATGGCTCATCATTTTTATATAACTGGTGGCGGTAACGCCTTGCATATTGCCTGATTTTAATAAATCGCCAAAGGCGATCAAAGGCTCTGTAGAACCGATTGATGAGCCGTAGGCAACGCCCATTCTGCCAGAGTTAAAATGCTCACCTGTTAAGAGGTTGGCATCAGCAAGTGCTGTTTCAGTGGCGGTGGTTGCCATTAACGAAACTCGGCCCATCGAGCGCACTTGTTTTCGGGTGTAATGGGCAGGCTTAACAAAATCTAAAATGGGGGCAGATAAGTGAGTATTTAAACCATCAATATTTTTTAGCTTTTCATCAACTTGCACAGCATTTATTTTTTTGCGCAAGTTTTGTTCAAAATCTTGCCAGTTATGGCCTAATGCCGTTATAGCCGACATTCCTGTAATAACAACACGTCTCATTTTGACAATAAGCCTCTTAAAAAAGTAAAATTTATTCGATTAAATAGCAGTATTTTTTATGCGTTTTGGGGTGAAGAAAGTTGCTCAGCTAAAAACCCTGTTGGGTTTTCGGGTTGAAATACATTAACCCGTGCTGAAGCTACTTCGTTATTATTAACGAATATAGCACAGTCAAAGGCACTTAACCCTGATTCATCTTTATAGAGTTGCTGTACCGTAATTTGCAATGCCATGCCCAGTTTAAAAACAGACAAGTCAGACTTGTATTTACGACTGCTGACTAAGAACCCAATCTCAACTGGTTTGTTATTGATCAGTTCATTTGCATTGGCATAAGCGGCAATACTTTGAGCCATATACTCTATGCCTACATAGCTTGGCACACCCTGTAGCTCTGGGTCAAAGAGCAAGCTTTGCTCGGTAATTAAATGGCAGCAGCTTGCTTTGTCTTCAGAAAAACTGACCAGTGAATCAAGCAGTATCATTGGGTGAGCATGCGGGAGTACTTGGTCAATTGTAAAGATTGTTTGTTTTTTATTTATTGTAGAACTTTGAGTCATATTAAACCCCAATAAGAATGCTGACATTGTTGCCACCAAAGGCAAATGAATTTGACAGGCAATGCTTAATTGGCTTGCTGCTTTGTTGGCCAACATCTGTTAGTGCGATTGCTGCTAATGAGTCGTCTTTGTTATGGTTCCAACAATGGGGAATAAAATGCCGATTGTTGTCTTGCATCATTAACCAACATAAGCCAATTTCAGTCGCGCCTGCCGCCCCTAACGTGTGGCCTATCATACCCTTTACTGAGCTACAGGGGGTGTCGCTACCAAAAACTGCATGAACGGCACTGGCTTCCATGGCATCATTTTTTTCGGTCGCGGTACCATGTAAATTAATATAGTCGACCTCGTTAGGGAGAATGCCCGCCGTATCGATTGCTTGTTGCATGGCACTAATGGCACCTTCGCCGGCTGGATGCGGCGCAGACATATGATGTGCGTCGCTTGATTCACCACAGCCTAAAAGCTTTATACTGCCTTTGTCTTTTCGCAGTACGCACAAAGCAGCCGCTTCGCCTAAATTAATGCCATCTCTTGTTGCACTCGACGGCTGACATAGGCCACTTGAGGTTGAGTCAAGTGCAGAAAAGCCGTTGACTGTCATACCACATAATGCATCTACACCACCAACAATAGCCGCATCAATGACGCCAGATAGAATAAGCTCTTTTGCCGTAACAAAGGCTTTAGCGCTAGAAGAGCAAGCGGTTGAAATGGTAAAGGCTGGGCCTTTAACGTCAAGTTCATCAGCAATAAATTCGGCTAAGTTAAACATTTCTTGCATGCGATAATCATAGTCAGGCGGAAACTCTCCTGTTGCTAGTTCAGCTTTAACAGCCTTTTCACCTTCATAAATACCTGAAGTGCTAGTACCGACGATAACACCAAT
This sequence comes from Colwellia sp. F1, assembly GCF_056238625.1. NCBI lineage: Bacteria > Pseudomonadati > Pseudomonadota > Gammaproteobacteria > Alteromonadales > Colwelliaceae > Colwellia > Colwellia sp. F1. The sequence continues at coordinate 47,508 of NZ_JBWDLI010000006.1, read as the reverse complement.
CTTTTCAGATGAAACTGTTAATTTTAAATCATTAACCTCGCATTCAAGCGACTGCAAAGCCAGTTTTGCTAATTGATTATTACGGGTGTTAAAGTGTTTTGCTCTGTTGGTGATATCAGGTAAGTTTTTGTTAACTGCGCCCACAAATAAACTGCCTTCATTAGGCAGTTGGGCGTTTTCAGTTAGCCCACTGCGCACACCTTGTAGCATATTCTTTTTAATATCGTGCAAGTTACTGCCTAGCGGGTTTACTAGGGCAAAGTCACTGATATAGAGTTCAATGGTTTTTGTGTTATTCATTCACAGGCTCAATGGTTAATTGGTAATGCTCAAGCGCATTAATTAAGACAATTTTGTGTTTGGTATAAGTGATTTGGACAATACGCTTACCTGCTTTTGTTATTTCTCGAACCCAGTGCTCAGGGCCTTCCTTAACACTTGATAAGTTATAATCGATTAAAAGTCCAGAGCGAATATTGTCTTCGGGCCATTTTACTAGCTGAATATCTCGAATGATACGCAAAGCCATGCTTTTATCGAAAGTTGCACTGACAAAACCCTGCAAGCCTTCATTCTTATGCCACTTGGCTTGCAGTACAGGCAAGCCGCTGTAAGTCATAGCGGCAAGGCTTACCGTGTGTTCTTGCGTTTCTATTTGCGTTAATAATGTGCGTTTGTGTGCTTGCTCAAAGGTTAATGACTCTAAAAATACCTTATGCTGTAAAGCATACGGTAGGGCTTGCAGTTGATAAAAGTTAGTGTCTTGGTTTTTAGGGCTAACGACAGCGCAAGAGGTTATAAAAAACAATACAATACCCCATACAGCGTATTGGGGTTGCTGATACAAAGCGCGCATTAACCTTGATTACCTTGTCGGCAAATGTCTACTAATGCGCTCAGTCTACGTTCGGTTTTATTAACATACGGATTTTCTTGATCCCATGCGTAGCCAGCTAAAATAGAGCAAATCATAGACTTAACGTCATTGTCATCTTTTTGAAAGAAAATAACATTTTGTAATTCGGTATCATACCAAGACATTACAAAGTGCTTAAATACATCAACGCCAGCCTTTAAATTGTCGGCGTATTCCGTTTGCCAAGTTACATGGTCACCAGAGAGTTGTTTGTCTAATAGGTTGGCCGCTAATGATGCTGAATACATAGCAATAGTGACACCAGAAGAAAAGACAGGATCTAGAAATTCTCCTGCGTTACCTAACAGGGCAAACCGCTCACCAAATAGCTGTGTAACATTGGAAGAATAACCTTGCAATGTTCTTATAGGTGTTATTTTCTTTGCCTGTTTAAGTAGGTTTGCTAGATAGGGTTCTTGCGTTAGAAAACTATCAAAGGCTTCTTCGCTGGTGTGAGCTGGGTTATAGTAATTCACATCGCCAACCACACCAAAGCTGACAGTACCATCAGAAAAAGGAATTAACCAATACCAAATATCATTTTTTTCTGGGTGTACCGTAATCAGTATTTTGTTTCTGTCGTAGTGTTTATCGGTTATACCATCTTGTAAATGACAAAATACCGCGCGCCGATCAGAAAGAGTGCTGGGTAACTCTAGTGATAATAACCTCGGTAGTACGCGGCCATAACCACTGGCATCAAGAAGAAATTCTGCTTCAAAATTAAGAGATTCATGCTCATTCTTAACCGACACTATCGCAGACTCTGGGGTAAACTCAACGGCAGTAACTTCATGCTTATAGCGAATGTCAGCGCCTATCTCTTCAGCCCTATCGGCAAGTGCTTTATCAAAATTAGCACGTTTTACTTGGAAAGTGCTGCCTGCGCCGGCACTAAATTTTTTACTAAAATCAAAATTACAATGCTCACCATTGCGATAAAATGCCGCGCCATCTTTATATTGAAAGCCCAAACTTTCCGCTTGTGATTGCACCGCGTTAAGCATATCCGCCTCTTCAATAAAAGCCATACACTGCGGTAATAAGCTCTCACCAATACAAAAACGAGGAAACTGCTCTTTTTCTATGACAAGCACTCGCCATCCTTTTTGCACTAGTATGCTAGCAGCAATTGAACCCGAAGGGCCTGCACCAATGATAATTACATCAAATTTTTCATTTATTGTCATTCTGACCTCTTTTCCCTGAAATTTTAGTGATTATTGGCGAAAATAAAAATGTGATGACGATACCCAAAAATACCGTCTGTCCAAAACTTGCCACAGCAGGCGTAGAACTAAAGCTTAAGATGGCAAAGACAAAAATTGAACTTAATGCTGACATTAATGTGGTTTTGGTAATCAATACTGAAAAGCCATGTTCGGCATAAAATATAGAATAATCAAGCCCTAATGCCAAAATAACTAAGCCAGCTGCTAAATTAAATAAGGTTAAATTACCTTGTAAAATAGCACTTAACGCTAGTGCAATAACAAAAGCACAGGCAGGTACCGCCACGCCATAACACGCCTTTTTCAAGCCATAGCGACAATAAAACACGAGCAAGCCAGCTAAACAAGCCACCATAAATATAAACGCTAGCACTAGCCGGAAAGTGGCGAGTTCAGTTTCTGTGTCGGCCAGCTTGTCAACAAAAACACTATTTTCAAGCATGCTTAGCTCTTGAGCAAGCCTACTTGCATCGTTTATTCCGGCAAACTTAATCATAGAATAATACTGGTTATTGTCTTGCAGCCATAAATGCTTAAATGTTTTGCCAAGGGAGCTTTCAAACCATGCATCCGGTAATAAGTACTGCTCAAGCGGTTTTACTTCAAGGGTTTGACGGCCTAGTAGCTTAGCTAAAGCGGTAAATTGACCTTGCTCACTTGCTGCCAATAATAAGGTGTTGTTTTTGTGTTGTTGCTTTATTGAAGGTAGCCAACTGGCGACAGCCTGGTAGCTACTAAAGCGGTTATTCAATTGCATTTCATTGAGCAACGTAATTGCGTTTTCTTCACGCTCGAGTAACTGTTGCTGGCTGTCACCCTGTAATAACAAGTATTGATTATCAAACTTTTGTCCAAGCATTTGTTTTACTTTGTTTTCATTTTGCAGTAAGTGTACTGGCACTTGATAAAAAGACTTCGCATTATCAGAAAAAGGGCTTTGAGTGAGGGCGGTAATAGACAGTGCCAGTAAAATGATTAATAAGTAAAGATGGCTTTGCCAGTTTTTTAGTATAAGTTGGTGATGTTTATTGATTGCTAAAAAAACGCTGTTATTATCTTTATGCTTGAGATTCACATCTTGAGTGCCGCTGTGCTGGTTGCTGCCCTTTGGGCTGGTTTGAAAGTTAACCTTATGATGTAAATAAGGAAACACTAATAATACAGTAACCAGCGCGCCGAGTAAGCCAAAAATAGTAAATACCGCTATTTGTTTAAAAATAACAATAGGCACTAGCACTAATAGCACATACCCTAGTGCTGTGGTTATAAAAGTTAACACCAGTGAAGCGGTCACGCTTTTTAATGGGTTTTTCAGTGTTGGCGTGGTATTTTCTAACTCAGTTAGACTATGAAAGCTATAATCAGCTGCAATGCCTATTAAGGTGATCGCAAAAACAATGGTTAATATATTCACCTCATCAAAAAACAAGTTAAGCCCTAAAAACCCGTAAGCAATACTAATGCTAATGACTAAAATAGTGCACACAAGGCTTATGGTGCGCCGGTAAGCAAAATAAATTAATAACAGTGTTGCTACTATCGATAAACCACCTAACCATTGCATTTCTTGCTTTGCTTGCTCACTGGCTTCAACGCTATAAAATATTGCTCCAGTACGGATATAATCTATGTTTTGCTGTTTTTTTACCTGATCAAGCTGTGTCACAATATGCTTAGCGCTATTAAGATGAAAGGCGTCTTCGCTTGTTCTCATGGTTACTAAAATATAATGCATGTTTTGATAGCGAAGTGTTAAATAACCATCAGGCGTGAGGGTAAGCGCACTTGATGGAAATGGTGAGCGGTTTAAATAATTTGCGAATGCTAACGTAGGGTCTTCAGTAAGCGTTTTGCTCACTAATTGGTCACCTAATTGATTTAATAGTTGAAATTGTAAATCAAAAACGTTTTGATCTTCTTGAGCCAAATGCGCTGTATAAGTTGGTGTTAATAGTTGTTGCTCAAAGCCGGTGTAACTGTCGAGCATATTTTGCTGGTTTGGGATGTTATCAAGCTGGGCAAAAACGGTTGAAATACCGGATATTTTAGCTAATTGTTGCGCTAAGCTTTCTGCTGCTTGAGTGGCTTTATCTTGTTGCGGGTGACCAACAAGATAAAGTAAGCCGGTATGTAAATTGGCGTCTATTTTCTTTTGCGCTGCTTGCCATTGAACATTCTGCTCAGTGGAAAATAAAGCGGTTAAATTTGTATTAAATGAGAGTGGCTTTTCAAGCACCACCAACACTAACAGCAATACTAATACAGTACATTGTGCTAGCCAAAGGTAGAGTTTATTAATTGATGTTAAATTCACGAATATCTTCATCTGAAAGTTGGTTAGTGATGGTGTTAAGCTCAATTTCAGTTAAATTATTCTGGGCATCTTTGATGGTTACAAACCTTTGCCCTAACTGGTTAGCATCTGGCTCATCGGGTAGACAAACCTTAATCTCTTTAATTGTTTGTGATAAAACTAGCGTTTTTGGCGCTAATTGCAAACATTGTTGCTCAGTAAGGCTAATATGCCATTGTGTACGATTAATTTCGCCAGTGAATACAGCGCGAACTAAGGTTTCAACACTGGCATGGCTAGCAACCACTTGATAATTGTCTGGCTCTTTACTTTGCTCTTTGTTGCTGCTTTGGTGCATTAATTGCCATACTTTATCGTTAATAATGATCAGTTTAGAAAAAACAGGTGTGTTGACTTGCCATATAACGTTGTTGTTATAAATTTTTAATACGCCGGTTGAAATTATTGGAGTCTTAAGAAAGGCAAGGTGTTTTTTTTGTGTAAAGCTTGCTAAGCCTTGCATTAACTGCAGTTTTACAAGTAGGCTTGCTAAAGCCTGTGCTTGTTTGTTGCCTGCTTTTTTGGCACTTACTTGATGCGTGCTGGCGCCGGGTGTGGCTTTTGCTGTGTCGCGATTAGTGGTGTTTTCTCTTGCATTGGCGTCCTGTTCAATGTGCTCACTTGCGTCAATAGATATCGAGCAAGTAGCGAGAAATAATAATAGCAAAACCGTAAATATGTTCATTGTTAATATTGTTCACTGGCTAAAAGTGGCGCTAATTTTTGCAGTAATATTTTAGGGGACTCAAACTGCATTTCACTATTCTCCATATTAATAGCAACTTGTACAGTATAAGCTTTGGTTAATACTTTATTGGTGGCAATATTAAATATTCGATAAGCAATCTTTAAGCGTGTTTCATATTCAACCAGTGTTGCTTCAACACGAATTCTATCGCCAAACTTTGCTGATTTAACATATTTAAGTCGCATATCAACAATCGGCCACAAATAGCCCGAATCCTCCATATCATTGTAGTCATAGTTGAATTTACGTAACAACTGACAGCGGGCGTCTTCAATGTATTTGACATAGTTGCCATGCCATACAACACGCATGGCGTCTACATCATAAAACGGCACATCAATCTCATGAGCTACCGTTAAAAAGCCTTTAGTTTTGCGCATAAAGAATCCAGCGTTCGTTTTGAATATATTCTATCGTTTGGCGTAAAATTGCGTCAGTAGGGCGATCTTCTTCGAGTAAGTCAAAAAAACCAGCTATATCATCAACCATAACACGAACGTCATCAGTTAATGAAGCGCGGCTAAGTTCATCGTTTAGCATTCTTATACGAACACCCTGTACGGCTGCCAGCAATGTTGCTGCTAACACTTGTTCGGTTAATTGTAATATTCTTAAACAATCCCGTGCTGCAATAGTGCCCATGCTGACTTTGTCTTGATTATGACATTCAGTAGATCGAGAAAAAACACTGGCTGGCATGGTTAACTTTAAGGCTTCAGCGGTCCAGGCAGAGCAGCCAATCTGTATTGCTTTAAACCCATGGTTAATATGTCTTCTTTCACCGGTTGAGGCGGTTAAGTTAGGTGGTAAACCATTATTCATTTTAATGTCGACTAAGGTTGCGATTTGTCTATCAGCTAAATCAGCTAAATTGGCGACACAGTTTTTCATTGAGTCCATTGCCATCGCAATATGACCACCATAAAAGTGGCCGCCATGTAGAATGTGCTCACCTACACCATCAATAATAGGGTTGTCATTTGCGCTGTTTAATTCATTTTCAATCATGCTTCTAAGCCAAGGTAGGCTATCAGCTAAAACACCAATAACATGTGGCGCACAACGGATGGAGTATCGGTCTTGTAAACGATGAGAGTTTCTTGGGTGTTCATGATGATTTAAATCGTTTTGAATCCATTTAGCAATGCGATTTTGCCCTGGATGTGGCTTAACACTGAATAAAATATCATCAAAGTGATTGCTGTTACCTTTTAAGGCCAAGCTTGATAAGGCGGTTATTCTGGCCATTAATTTAGTGGCATACTCAGCTCTTTTATAGGCTGTACAGGCTAAAGCGGTCATGACAGCTGTACCATTCATAATGGCTAAGCCCTCTTTAGGACGCAGCTTAATAGGTGTTAAGCCTTCTTGTGCAAGTGCTGTGGCGGCGTTAACAATTTCACCTTGGTAATAGGTGTCACGCTCACCAATCAGTGTGCCTGCTATATAGGATAATGGCGTTAAATCACCACTGGCGCCTACTGAGCCTTCTTGTGGAATAACAGGTAAAATATTATGGTTAAGTAACGCAACTAATAAGTCTAATAAATTCCAGCTAACGCCTGAATAGCCTCGTGTTAATGAAGCTAAGCGAGTGGCTAAAATAGCGCGAGATTGTTCAGGCGTGAAAAAGTCCCCTAGCCCGCAGCCATGAAAGCGCGTTAGGTGCATAGGTAGCTCTTCAATGAGTTCAGTGGGCACTTCGTAGGTAACAGAATCACCGTAGCCGGTAGTTACGCCATAGATGTGGCCCTCTTCACGCAATATTTTTTCTAAAAACTTTACGCCAGAGTCTATGCGTAGTTTGAAGTCTTGCGATTTTGACAAAGCAATGGGGTCATGAGATTTTGCTACGGTTACAATATCTTCAATGGTTAAATTGCCTTCACCAAATAAAATTGTTTTATTTTTAGGGGTGGTCACTTATTTCTCTCCAAAACTATTTCGTCTCTGTGTTTTAATATGACAATTATTGTAGTTAGTCTTATTTTGCTATTAACTTTTTTTAATCTTTCGGTGTTGTATTTTTGCTGTTGTGCCAAAAATTAAAAAAGTTATACCATTGATATGGTGACTTATAACAATAATATTCTAATCGCTGGGCGTATTTAGCCGCTAGCCCTCTAAAGTACTCAGTTCGCTCTTTGCGTTTTACTTTGGTGGGTTGGGCAAACTCTTCAATATAAGCTTGGTACCTGCCTGTTTCTTTTATACAGAACATTAAAAATACTGGGCATTCCATAATAGCGGCTAAGGCAAAAGGCCCTTTGGCGAATGGGGCGTTTTCACCAAGAAAAGGTACTTGATAAACGCTGTCAGGGTTATTAACTGAGGTTCTGTCAGCAAAAATAACAATAGACTCACCTTCTTCAATTTTTTGCTTCAGTTGAATCGAGTCAGCAGGGCCAAAATTATTAATATGAATAAAGTTTATTGCGGCATCTTTATTAACTTTTTTTAAAAAGTTATTAAAAGAAGGGGTGTGTTCATTATAAGTAATCACATTTAATTTGCGTTTATGATCACCAGAACTAAAAATGGCGCGACAAACTTCCATATTACCTAAGTGGGCACTAAAAATAACAGCACCATTAGCATTTAATAGCGCCTGATAGGCACCATCATTGACAATGTCAATATCATCGATATTGACCTTGCCTAACCAAGCGTCAAATTTATCAACAATCGCTAAACCAAAATTATAAAAAACTTTAAAACCTTCGCGAAAGCGCTGGGCTTTAGTTAATGTTATGTGATGTTGGTGGGCATTAAGGTTGCTTAAATAATGATGAATACTATTGCGGGCGACGCTACCCGTTAAATAAAAATAGACCATCACGGGAAACAAAATAACTTTAAACACCCAGTTACCTAGGTATTTATGAATAAAAACCAATACTTCTATACCAAAGATTGAACCACGCTCTTTAAATTTAGACCAATGTAGGTCGTCTTTAGTCTCCATAAAATCTAGCTTCCTTTGTGTTGAAATAGCTTTCTGCGTAATAGTGTGGGTAAACGCCACAACATGCCAAAAAATAAACGGGTATGCATTTTACTGATCAACACATTATCTTTTAATGCATGAAAATGAGAGGTGCCAAACTCCGGGTAATGCACGTTTGTTTTAACAAAGCGTACGTCGACACCTTGCCAAATAAGCTTGACCATAACCTCTATGTCAAAGTCCATGCGCTTGCCTAAACTTTCCGTATTGATCAGCTGTTGGTATTCAGCAAGTGGGTATACACGGTAACCACACATAGAGTCGATAATTTTAAATGATAACGTTTCAAGTGCGACCCAAAAGTGGGTGATATAACGGCCATAAAAACGGCCCTTAGAAATAGTATCATCGTAAACCGGTTGTCCGCTTATTAAGGCGTTGGGGTATTGCTCTGCTTCAGTAAAAAAAGCTTGTAAATCATTTAAGTCATGTTGACCATCAGCATCAATTTGTAAGGCGTGAGTGTTATTATTTTCTATGGCAGCCGCTAGCCCAGTTTGCATAGCTGCGCCCTTGCCACCATTTTCAAGGTGATGAATTAACTGGACTTGGTCAAACTCTTGCGCTATTTGTTGTAATACGGCTTTGGTTGAAGCTTGGCTACCATCATCAACAATAATGATAGGAAATGGGTAGTGCATGAGTGCAATAACAGTGTCACGAATGACAAGGTCATGATTATAGCAAGGAATAACAAAGCAGTATTTCATTATTGGTAAACAACCCTACCCGAAGAATGCTCGCCGTGTTTTGAGCTATAACTAAAACTAAACTTGTTATCGTTAAGCTTTTTAAGGCAAAGCTTGACTTGATAATTAGGCGCAATGATTACTTGAAACTTAAGTGCGTCAATACTTTTATAATCACTGACTGGCATAGAAAAGTGTTTGTTAAGGTAGTGCAAAGCCCAGTGTACTTGTACTACACCAGCTAAAATAGGTGCATTAGGGAAATGCCCAGCAAAATAATAAATATCTTCAGAAATGGTTAACGATAATGTTATTGTTTCTTCATTGTGTTCAATGTGATCTATTTTTGGAAGTATTACCGCGTTATTCAAAAAATTTCTCCATGGCTAATTTATTTAATTTCCCCGACGAATTATAAGGTAAAGCCGCTAAATAACGAAATTTTTTTGGTATGGCAATAACTTCCAAATCATTGATTAAGTGCGATTTGATTTTGCGATTAAACAGCAAATTTCTGCTGTTTGCTAATTCTTGTTTAGCGGAATCAGTTAACACTATCGCCGCCACTATTTGTAAACCTCGCTTATTTAGTTGCGTTAAACAAAAGGCATCGTCAATAAAATCAAGGGATTTTAGGCAATGTTGGACATGGTCAAGTGAGACTCTTTTTTCTTCAATTTTGACAATGCGGTCAACCCTTCCGAGTAGTTCGAAGCGGCCATCTAATGCTATTTTTATTTGATCATCAGTAATATACCAGCCGCAATGGTCAAAGTAAGGAGATTTTAGCATTAAGCACTGAGAATCGGTTTGCGTAGAAAGCTCTATATCACTAAAAGGCCGCCAAAGGCTGCTTTTGTCAAGTGATCTTTGTCGCCATGCTATGCCACCAGTTTCAGTACTGCCATAAATTTCTATTGGGCTTTGTCCTAGCTGCTGCTCAAGTTGTTGGCTTGCTTCGAGGCTTAATGGGCCACCAGACGAAAATAAAGCGCAAATGTTGTTGTTAATATCACGGTAAACATTGTCTTTAACAAGGCGGTGGTAATGTGCAGGGCTGCTTATTAAGGTGATTTTTTGTAAGTTATATTTATGTATATCGTGACATAGGTGTTCAGGGTATTCATAAGGTTGTAATAAAACGTCTCGGCCAAACCAAATTGGCCAAATTAATTTAACCAAAAGGCCATAAATATGCTGGTGTGATACAGTAGATACAACCGTTGAATTATTGAGCTTATCGCCAAAACAAGCTTCTAATTGTGCTACTTCAGTTAGTAAATGCTGAAAGCTTTTATAAATTGCTTTGGCGGCACCGGTAGAGCCTGAGGTAAAAAGTGTAAGTTCGCTCGTGCTAGCAACACTTAAAGGGCGAGAGAGAGCTAACGAGCCTTGTGGGCAATAAGTGATGACATTATTAACGGCTAACTCAGCAGAGCCTGCAAAACCGTCAGCAAAACCCATGCATGCTTGCAATTGATTAGCGGTACCATTTTGAGGAAGAATAACTTTTTTATTGGCAGTTAATAAACCGAAGAATAGTACTGAAAATTGATAAGCATCATCACAATATAATAACCAAGTACTGGCCGAGTTATTGACAAAACACTGGCGGTGATAGTTTACCGAGCCTAGCCATTGAGCGAAGCTAGCCTTTTGTTCGATAAAGAAAGTATTTGAATTAGGTAATGTAATTTGATCGATCATTTTTCTTGAAATTTCGCCTAACTAGCCATTCACACGCAAATAATATCCCCATTAATACATAAGAGATAATGCCATTATATAAAGCCCAATATTCATCACTTTGAAACACTGTCCATAAAGCAATAGCGCCATTTGCAATAAAAAAGCCGCACCAAATTAAGGTGACATTTCGCGTATACTTAACGCCATTTTCTGTTATTTTATCTCGGGCACTGGCAATAAGTGTTATAACGGCAGGTGGTTTAAAAATAGAGTAAATAAAAATGCTAAAAAAGCTAAAACTTATCACCACAGGGTAGAGTTTAAGTAAAAAAGCTGAATTAATAAAAATAGTGAAGCTCAGCAGTAAAATAGCATTAATAGCCACAATGTTAATTAGCGGAATCGCCTTTTTGTTGCTAGAAAAGTAAACTCTTAACAAAGCTAATGACACTAAGGCAAGCGCAAGTATTGAAGGTTCAAACCATTTTAATCCCAAAAATACAATAAAGGGATATAAAAAGAAAACAAGTCCTAACGCTATGGTTTTTATCACTATTAATGAGTCATTAATTATTTGTTATTTTTTCTACGGCATCAACAACGTCTTTTACAGTTCTGACCAGTTTAAAATCTTCTGGGTCGATTTTCTTCCCCGTGATCTCTCGTAACTTAACCACTAAATCTACTGCATCGATACTGTCAAGATCCATGTCTTCATATAAGTTAGCGTCCAGTGAAATATCTTCCGCGTCTATTTCAAAAAGAGTGACTAAAATATCACTTATCATTTCGTAAATATCATTTCTATCTTTCATGTAAAATATCTACCTAATTATTTATTTTCAGCTATAAACTGGCACAATGAGGTTACCGAGTAAAAATGCTTTTTACTGTCTGCTGAATCGCCATCAATTTTTACATTATACGCTTTTTTAATGGCAACACCCAGTTCTAAAGCGTCAATTGAGTCAAGACCTAAGCCATCAATAAACAATGCTTCGTCGTCGTCAATATCTGCAGGCTCTATATCTTCTAATTCTAAAGTATCAATAATTAATTGTTTTACTTGGTTAATTAACTCTTTCATAAATGCTGAGTTCCTCATTGTAATATTTTAGTAAGTCTCTGGTAAGTGTCCTTACCGAATTTGAAATAACATCAGCGGCTAAGTATTTCTCTATTGAAATCTCTGGCTTTACCACTAATTTAAAAGTAAATTTTTTTTTAGGTATTTGATACCAGGCTAATTCTTTACTTAATGTTGTTGGTGTAACAAATAATAATATTGGTGTTATGTTAGTTTTTGTACGTAGCGCTATATTAGCAGCACCTCGTTTAAATTTCATCGCTTCTCCTGGTGTGGTTCTTGTGCCTTCAGGAAAAATGATTAAATTATTACCGTCGTCAAACGACTCTTTGCAATCTTGCAAGAATTTATCTGGGTCTGCTTCATTATTAATGTAGCCAGTATTACGCACAACCCCTTGTAAAAAGATGTTTTTCCATAAGCCGGCTTTTACGACACAATCAGCATTTTCAATAATAGAAATGAGCACGACGACGTCAATTAATGACGGGTGATTAACAATAACCATGTTGCCTTTGCTGGCTTTGAGTAACTGCTCATTTTCAATTTCTAATTTCATGATGCCCACCAGCTGCATATAGGCAACAAACATTTTAAATGTTTTATGGACTATTTTACGTGCGCTTGTTCGGCGTTTATTTTCCTGTCCTAAATATAGTACTCTAATGATAGGGAAGAAGAATAATGACAGAATAATAGCGCCCAAACCAAATAATGAAAATGCAGAGCCTGTCGCAATCACACGCCAATAGTAGTTAATCATATTTTACTTAGCTGCCACTGATACCGAGTAGAGTTAATCGTAGCATGAGGAGCTTGCCCATAGATAAACGATAAAAATGCTAATGGTTGAAACCTTGTGGTAATGCTGTTATTTGGCTGTGGTTTAAAGGTAATGGTGGCATTCGTATCGCTTTGCTGGCGTGTTAAAACTAAGGCAACAGCAATGGTTTTTTCAACAGGTGATACATATTGACTGTATTTATCAGGCACAACCTCATCAGTATAAACAATTAAGATTTTGTCTAGCTGTTGGCTATTTAATTTGGCGTAGCCATCAATAAGCGCCATTAAAAAAGAATCTTCACCAGCAGAGGTTGCTGTCATGGTGTGCTTGTTTTTTGAAAAAATACTGTACAACCCAGCGACAGCATTGTGTACAGATAAACCAAAATTGGTGGGCGACAAGTCACTGCCTTGGGCAACATCTTCTATCAGTTTTGATGTTTTGTGTAAATCGCCGTGTCTAGATGAAAAAACACAAGGGAGATGATTGGCTTCATCCGTGACAACATCAAGTACGCATTGCATGGTTAATTTAGCAAATCGGCTTAAACGCCGGCGTTGCATGGCAGGAATTTCTTTTAAAAGTGGTAAATCATCTTGGTCTTCATAAGCAAGTTTGCCTGCAGCCCACTGTTGCCAGTGTTGAGTTGTACGTAAGTTTCCACACCAAGCAGCGCATTTTTCAATATGAATTTCCATGGTAACTGCCTATTGTTCTGGTGCGGATAAAAAACGCGAATGAAAAGCGCGAGTTAGTGCCGCGAACTTATACCGCAAATAAATAAAAGGATGAGGGTGAATGTTGCGAATTCTACCTAAGCACCTAAGGTAATTCAACTAAATTAAGTGCAATTTATTGTTATAATTTTAGGCTGTTATGGATTTTATGCCTCTTAGTGCCTATCAATTTCTATATTGTTTAGTGCTGTGCCAGTTATTTCAGTCATAATATGTAGGGTAAAGTAGGGTATTATACAGAACGTTAATCTTTATCAGCGATACCAGTATTTTTTTACCACGCTATTAACCTTGTAGTACAGGCTAGTGGCAATATTGGACTGTACAATAAAGGAGTCGCAAGCGGTGGAAAACCCGTTAATAATTCCCATACTTCGCTATTTAAAAGCACAACATAGTGCTTGTACGCTAATTGATTTAGTGCACCTTTGTGAGCAAAAACTTATGTCGCTTATTAATCAACAGTTAGATGCTCAAATAGTTATTTTTCAAAAGAACTTTTTTGTCATGAATGCCCTTTACCAACTACAAAGCGACATGCAAAACAAGGGCTTTACATTAACCATTTCACCATTAAATATTTACTTAATGGCAAGCCCCAATAAACATAATTTTACCACGCCTAGAACAGGCACGCCTTCTTTGGTTAGCCGTGATACGCAGCTAGCTCATTACTATTTAAATTGGTCTAATTTACACAGTATTAGTCTTGAAGAAATTGGTCGGCTTTTTTCGCGTTTTTGGCAGCAATACTGTGCGCTAGATAAAATTGATACGGCGTTAGCAGTGTTTGGGTTAACAAAAAGTGCCTGTTGGTCAGAGGTACGTCACAGATATAAAAAGAAAATAGCCGTAACTCACCCCGATAAAGGGGGGTGTGCAGCAGACTTTATTGATATTCACGCCGCCTATGAAGTGCTGAAGTTGAGTTATCAACACGCTTGAATCAGTGCTTAATCGCCTGACATTTTCAAGGGGAATTTGAATCAATAGCTAAAGTTAATAGGTTGCCTTATGGTTTTTTGAGGCGCTGGCTAGATAAAGTTGAATGTTGAGGCTTCGTTAGTGTGTAAAAATTTGTGAGCTATATTTTTGTAACCCTCACTAAACGGTTACTTTTTATCTGTACTTGTATCAAGCTTTACTGATCTAAAGCAAATCTTGTTAACTTAATACAAAAATCAAACCTTAATGATATTGATTCTCATTTGTTTACATGCTTTAATTGCGCCAATTTAATAATTATATTTCACTTTTAAGGGTTTCTCAGTATGCAAACAACGAAAACTTCTCTATCGTTAGCGATTACGCTGGCCTTAGTCTCGTTCAATAATATGGCTCAACAACCAGGTAATATTGCTGAAGATAAAAATAAAACTATTATGCCTACCTTGGAGGTGATTCAAGTACTTGGTAATGCTAACTCGGTAATATCAGAGCATACAGGCTCAGTTGTGCTAATTGACCGTGCACAAATTGAAAAAATTCAACCCTTGTCTACTGAAGATATTTTGCGCAGAATTCCAGGTGTCAATACGAAAAGTGAAGAAGAAACAGCGATTGTTGCTAATATAGGTATGCGTGGTTTGTCTGCAAGCGAGTCTAAATCTTTAATGTTAGAAGACGGCGTGCCAGTGGCTCCAGGTTTATTTATTGGTAATGACCGGTATTTTAACCCACGTATTCAACGTATTGAGCAAGTGGAAGTATTAAAAGGCTCGTCTTCACTTCGCTATGGTCCATCAACCATAGGCGGCGTTGTGAACTATCAAACCAAAACACCAGATGACGGCGTCATGCTCACCGGCAGAGCAGGCTCGTTTAATATGCAAGAAATTAGTTTAGAGGCAGGCGGAAAAAATGCCTCAGGCGATGCTTTTGCTGGGGTAATAGCAACGCACGCAACTAGTGATGGCTTTATGGATAAAGGCTATGAAATGACCGATGTAATGGCTAAAGCCGGGGTTATTTTAAGTAATGACCAAAAGCTTGGTATTAAATTATCGCGTTATGAAAATGATGCTAATATCTCTTATCGCGGTTTACTGGTAGACGATTACCTTGCAGGTGCAGATTATAACCCTGGCGCTGACGATAAGTTTTTAACTGATAGAACCGCTTTTGATATCAACCACGAACTAACAATTTCAGGCCAAGCAACGTTAAAAACCTTAGCTTATTGGAGTGAAGTAAGCCGAGATTACTGGCGCTATAGTGTTGATACCGACGCTTCAAATGAAGCCGGTCGTTGGGTTTATACAGATGATTTAACAGGTAATAACCGTTCATTTGAGCGTGCAGGCATAGAAACCCGTTTAACTTTAGATCATAGCCTTTTTGGGATGACAGCTAATAGTGAATTTGGTGTACGTTTCATGCAAGAAGAGTCAAATGATACCCGTATCAGAGCCGTACGTAGTGCTGACCGCACCGGTATTAATGACCGTCATCGTGTTGATTCAGCAGAAAGTTATGCTGCACATGGGCAAACACGCATTGAACTGAGTGAAAACTTTGCAGTAACACCAGGCCTTCGGGTTGAGTCATATGAGCAAAAACGGGTTATTTTAACAGAAAATAATGCTACCGCTAAAACAAGTAATACTGAATTATTGCCAGGGGTTGGTGCTACTTATAACCTAAATGAATTCGCACAAGTTTATGGTGGTGTTTATCGTGCATTTTCACCCGCTTCTAATGGTGTGGCGCTTGATGGTTTAACTGACCAAGAGTTAGACGGTGAGCGCTCTACCAACTACGAATTAGGGTTGCGTGGTAGCCAGGGAGATATTAGTTATGAAGTAGCAGCCTTTGCTATGGATTTCAGCAACCAAGTGGTCACGGGTAACAGCGATCCAAACTTGTCACAGTCTAATGCCGGCAAAACAGAGCATCGCGGTATGGAGTTTATGTTAGCCTATCACCTTGGCGGTGGCTTTAGTATTGACAGTAACGCTACTTGGGTGCCGACGTCAAAATTTTTAAGTGGTGAAAACCAAGGTAAAAGATTACCTTATGCACCTAAAATAGTCGCTAACGTATCGTTAAATTATCAATACGAGAGTATTAATACCGCACTGACTGCACATCACCGTGGTGAGCAATATGGTGATGCAAGTAATACAGAAGTTATACCATCAGGCGCAGCAGGCGGTATTTGGGGTGGTTTAATGCCATCGTATACCTTGCTTGATTTAACAGCGCAATACAATGTTGCCGATAATTTGCGTTTGTTTGGCTCGGTGAAGAACTTAACCGATAAACGTTATATTACAGGCTTACGTCAAGGTATTTATGTTGGGCCAGAGCGTTCATTTGAGTTTGGCATCAGTTATACATTTTAAGTGGTTTGATTACAGTGAATACTGTTGACAATAAAACCGTTAAGTAGGTAATGCAAAGCCTTGTTTTCAATAAAACAAGGCTTTTTTGTCGGTTTTTTCGCTTATCGATTAGTTAATTCACCATGAATGTCTTCTAAACGTCGGCCTCGGGTATCAATACCATTTTTTATAAGAACAATGGCGGTGAGAGTAAGTGGTATAGCCAAGAGTAAAGCTGACCAACCCACTTGTTCGAATAAGCCACTTACCCCCAATATAGCGCCAATTATCCCTCCTATTTTAGAGCTAGCAGCGATAAATCCAACACCAATCCCCCGGTGTTGTACTGGGTAAATCTCAGCAGCATAGGGAATTAACATGGCAATTACACCACTGCTGCTCACCAATAACAGCACAGTAGATATAATGATAATGGTTTTATCTAACTGGCTCAGTGCGTCAGCAGTAACAAATAAAGCTAAACTAAGCGCAGTTAAAATGACAAACATTACCAAGGTTTTGATACTACTCCAGCTGTGATATAGCCAAATAACGGCAACAATACCAGGGAGTGCAAATAAACCTGATTGTGCTAATAAACCGTTGGTTGTTTCAGCGCTCATACCCATTGCCCTAAGGTTGGTTGGTAGCCATAAAAGAAAACCAAAATTAACCACACCCCAAGCAATACCGGTACCGAACAAAGCGATTGTGATCAGTCCGTAAGGTTTGCGCATGAGATCAGTAAAGGTGACAGACTCAGCCGTTACCGTGGGAACCGCTTGTAGTGGCGCATTCAACTTACCATTGTATTTGTGTAATACAGCTTTTGCTTGATTAACTAAGCCAGCGTTAGCTAAAAAACGGGGTGACTCAGGAATATATTGATTTAAAAAAATCACTAAAAGCCCTGTAGGAAGCCCTAATAACCATAAAGCGCGCCAGCTAAATAAGGGCTCAAGTAGGGCTGCAGCGCCTGAAGCGAGTAAGTAGCCGACCAAGGTGCCAATCCCCCCTAATGAAACAAGTAACCAACCACGATGGTGCGACGGGATCATTTCTGCCATTAAGGTAAAGGTAATGGGAAGCAAACCACCGGCAGATAAACCCATTAAAAAGCACATAATGAGGTTCCACTCAAAGCTGGGCATTGCGCCACAAATTGCTGTACCGATAAACATCAGTGCTGATAATAAAATGCTAGCTCGACGACCCAATAAATCAGCCATTCGTCCCCATAAAATAGAGCCGAAAGCAGTACCCGTTAACGCAACTAAAGCGACAATGCCTACCGTTTCATTGCTAATTTGATATTCACGGGTCATGCCGGGCATAACAAAACCTAGTGTGGCAGGTTTCATAACATCGACAATAACAGCAATTAATAGTGCCAGTACTAATTTTATATGCTCCTTGTTTAACGGGCTGGTATCAGCAACATGAAACGGTATTATGTCAGTGGCATTATTCACGCGTAGGGTTGCTAGCCTTGGCATTAAGCCATGGCAAGAAAAAGCTAAACCTACGGGAATTAGTGCCATGCCAATTAACATGGTCATATCCATTGCCATGCCCGCCATGTGGTAGTTCATTTGTGCGGCATGGACAAACATAGGCATATGTGAAAGTACCCCTAAGGTAATTAAAATACAGCCAAACCAAAAGCAAATAGGGTGATGGAATAAATATTCTTTGCTGCTCACGAAATTACCTTTTATTATTGTTAGTACTGAGGCTTTTCAATGGGTTAGGGGGTATTAAAGTGGTATTGCCCATGAGATGTTACAATTGAACTATTAATACTATCAATAGTTACCATTAAGCACTAGTGCTTTTATTTAGCACTAAATCCAGCCTTTTTGTTTGGCTATTCGCGCTGCATCAATACGATTGGCAGCATTGAGTTTAGATATAGCTTCAGATAAGTAGTTTCTGATGGTTCCTTCAGACAAAACAAAGTTTGGGCTATTTCTGCCGTTTTTAGCCCCTCGCCTGCTAACTTTATGGCTTGGCGCTCTTTGTTTGACAGTGGGTCATTATCATCTAGCGCCATTAGTGCCAACTCAGGGGCAATAACGCGCTGGCCATTCTGTACCTTTTTAATTGCGCTAACTAAATATTCAGTGGGTGATTCTTTTAAAATAAAAGCCTTTACCCCTAAAGCCATGGCACGTTTTATATATCCCGATTTAGAGAAAGTTGTCATGATTAATATGTCGATTCCTGTAAACTCAGCATGGATCGCTTCGGCTAACGCTAAACCTGACATGACAGGCATTTCGATATCACTTAAAATAAAGTCGACCTTAATGTGCTTTAACATAGCTAATGCCACTTGCCCGTTTTCAGCTTGGCCAACAATTTCTATCTCATCTTCTAATGCTAATAAACTGCAAATGGCACCGCGTACTAAGGCTTGATCTTCAACGACGAGTATTTTGATCATACAGTTACTGACTCCTCTGGCTTTGCTTTTATTGTAGCGCATGGAATAACTACGGCTAGCTTCACGCCATGGTCATAATTAATATTGAGAGAACCACCTAACTCTGCGACCCGCGAGCGCATACCCTGTATGCCATTGCCTGGTTTTATCTCAGTAGTTGTACCATTGTCGCTAATAATCAGTGTGACATTATCTAACTCAGAAGTCAGGGTAATAGAAGCGCTATTGCCGTTACTGTGCCTAAAAATGTTAGTTATCCATTCTTTACTCAGCATGATTAAGGTTGACTCTATCATGGGTGGTAAATTGTCCGTGTGGATATAGCATTGCGTTTCAAACGCCATGTTTTGTAATTCTCTCGCTGATTTTTCAAGCGATGCACGTAAGCCGCGTTGTTTTAGACCAGTTACCGCAAAACGCACCTATGATAACGTTTGCCTAGCAAGAGCGGCCACTTCAGACATCTCTTTTTTGGCATCATTAAACTGTTTTTTGTTTGCTAATTTTTCAGCGAGCTCTGACTTTAATGCTAATGAAGATAAAGAATGTCCGAGTAAGTCGTGCATATCTCGAGCAATGCGTTCGCGTTCAGCAATAGCGGCTAACTGTTCAATTTGTTGATTTTTTTTGTGTTGTAAGTGAGCATGTAGGTATTCTTTTTGACTAAAAATACCGTAAACCAAAAGACTTAATGAACACGCTAAAGAAGGTCCTAGATAAAAAGGACTTGGCAAATCAAATACTATTGCGGAAGTAATTTGCGCTGCTATGTTCAACAGCAATAATAAATGTTAGCGTCATTAATGTTTTATTGATCTTCATGTCACTCTCCTGTTTAGTTGACAGGAATAGTATTAAGTAAACAATAAAATGATTGTAGAGAGTTTTGTCACTAAATTGATGTGACAAATGTCATGAATTTCACATTGTTATGGCGGTGAGTTTTTGCTACTGCGAAGCGCTATTTATTACAATGGGAGGAATATGTGCTCTATCGGTTGTAATAGTGCCTTTATAACCTTCAATATTAAGGTGATTAAAATGGTAGTGGCTGTTTTTCCAGGTAATTGTACCGATGTCATTCATGAGTGCGGTTGAGCAGTCACATTGGTATAAATGGTTGAGTGGGCTTTGGCTGGCTTTGGCTAAAGACTCTTTAACTGCCCATAATTGATAAAAATCAGCTTTAATATTGTCGCGCTTGTTAAGCAGTGCTAATTCAGGCACTGTGCATATTTCAGCGGCTAATTCCGTAAAGTTTCTTTTTTTTATTTGTTCGATATCAATCCCTATTTTTGCGACTTTATCGCTTATCACAATGGCAGCCATGTTACCGCTATGCGTGATAGAAATTGAGAAGGTTTGTGAGGTATTAGGTAGCACTAAGGTGGCGTAATTTACAATGTCGTAAGCACCATTTAGTGAAAAGTTATACTTGGCCAATGCTTGGTTAAGTAAGGCTCGGCTTAATAACATTTGTTGTTGTTTACGCCTACTCTTCATCAAAGTGTAGCGATGCGCTTCTTTTTTATTGAGTTGAGTAAGCCAATAGGTATGTTGCTGAGTAAACCAAGGTGCATTAATGTGGGCGGCAAGTGCAATGATAGGCATGGAGTTTATTTGTCAGACAAAGACAACAAAATTGGGTATTTTCCCTGTGTCGCTAAAGTTAATAATTCGTCATTTGTGCTGACTGATACTTGCCATTCTTTCATGTTTTCTACTGCAGTCGCTGGCTCGATTAATAAAGCATGGCAGCGTTGCTCTTCATTGTTTATATGCCAAATAACAATGATTGCTTGCTGGCAATGTCCTAGTGTTATATCCATTTGTGCCAGTAAAGCATTTTTCAGTAGCGTATTTTTACTGGAGCCTAGAAAAATATTAGGCCCTTTTATATTAAATTCTTTGGTGAGATAAAAGTTGGCCGCATTACCAACGGTGGCGATAAAATCATAAGGGCGAATAGTGTCGTTATTTTCCATACTAATAATAACAGACTGAAAAAGATCAACCGACATGTATTCAGCGCCGCTGTATAACGCGAGGTTTTTTGCTGTGTCGTTGTGCTTTAACAATCGGTCGACAGCACTTAATGCTATCAGTGTCACTTTATCTAAACGTCTTACTGAAAAGCCTGTTTCTGCTTTAACCGTTGCTCTTATTTCTTTGTCTAGTACATCAGTGGGAAAACGTACTACTTCATGTGCTTTTATTTGCAGTTTGCTCATGCTTATCTCGGCCCACTTTTTTTAATAACTAATACGGCATTATTACCAGCAAAACCAAAATGATTAAACAACAGCGTTTGCGCTTGTGCTAGTTGGCTAGCCGATGTTACAAAAGGTAAGGCTAATGCCTCGCTATGTTCATTTGCCTCCGCTAATGTTTGTTTAGGTTGCTCAGGTAAATAGGTATTGCGGGTGAAATGGTCAAACAGGGCTAATTCAATTACCCCACATGCACCGAGTGTGTGGCCAATGAATGATTTAAAGGCACAAACCTTGGGCATAGCACTAAATAATTGTTTTAACGCGTTATATTCAGCTAAATCACTTTTAATTGAAGCGGTGCCATGCACCTTGATTAAATCAATATCACTGTGTTTAATACCGGTGTTTTGTAAGGCTTTATCGACTACCTCAACAATATGTGTGCCTGCTTCTTCTGTAATGGTTAAGCTGTAGTCATCACAAGCGGAATAGCCACCAAGTATTTCTAAATACCCTTGTTCGGGCTGACTTTTAGGTTGGCTTTTCGACAATAACACCGCGCCTATCCCTTCACCTAAGATCAAACCGTCGCGCTCAGTAGAAAAAGGTTTAACACTGGTGTTACTTATTAAATCAAGGGAGTCAAAGCCATTAAGTGATAATTGGTTAAAAAACTCAAAACCAATAACAATGGCATGTTCAGCTTTACCTTGTTTTATGAAGTGCGTGGCGTATACAAGCGCATTAGTTCCAGCAGTGCAGGCGGTATTAAAGGTAAAATGAAGTGGATGCAGTGAAAAGTGATCGACAAGTTGTTGGCCTATTTTATCGGTTTGCGATAACCAAATAGCGCTGCTGTTTTTTGATTTAACACAGCCAATGTCTAAAGAAGTTGAGCCAATAAACAGCATGGTCTTTTTTAATTGCGCATCGGTGAGGGGCAACTGTGCTAGTAATAGCGTGATTTGTTCAATTAATAAGGTCATCATCAATTGAAAAGATTTCTTGAGCGGTTTGTTTTTTATTGCGTAATATAAAGCGTACCTATCACCCACAGGCACGTTCGCCAGAGGTAGTGGGTCACTTGTTAGATTAGCTAAGTCTTGTTGCTGCCCTAATGCACTCATAGACGAGGACGCACTAACCACGACAGCTGCTAAATTGTCTGTCACTTTTTGCTCGGAAAGTTGTTGCGTATTAAGCTTTTTGTTCATTAATTAATGCGGCTATATTATTAACGGTGGTGAGGTGTTTTCGGCTTTCTGTTGAGCCCTCTATTTTTACCCCAAAAGTTTTCTTTAACACCAGTGATAACTGTAACCCGTCAAGTGAATCTAAATTTATGCGTGAGTCTGAGCCAAATAATTGCTCATCGTCTAAAATTTCTTGCCAAGTAATGTCATCTTCTTTTTCACACTCTTGTACAATAAGTTTTTTAAGGTTTTCTTTTAACTGTGTCAGCTCCACATTAACTTCCTAATTTTTATGACAAATAAGTATCTTGCTAGCGTAAAACCTATCACACTAAACAGTAATAGCTTAGTTAAGTAGGCAAATATTAACTCAGTGTTGTTGTGCATAAAGGTTGCTCGAATAATTTCGGCTGACCAATATAAAGGTGACCAACTGGCTATCGTTGTCATTACTTCTGGCATAATATTCATCGGTACCATAAAGCCACTGATTGCCGCCAATAATATATTAATACCGCCACCTAGCACTATGGCTTGTTCATAACTGTTGACTAATGCCGCAATAATAAAAGCCAAGGCATTCGCCGAAATAACTATAATCAAAGCAGACAAAGTATAAAGTGGCCAGTTATCAACAGCAATAGTAGGCTGCGCGGTGAGTACAGGCACAGCGAAAATACCAATGAGGCTTAAGAGGATAAATTGGACAGTGCTTAACAGACAAAAAGCGCTGACTTTGGTAAAAAAATAATGCGAAGTACTAATAGGAAAGGTTTTTAATCGAATGAGCGTGCCATTTTGTTGTTCATTGATGACGGTAATAGAAACAGGTAACACAATAAAGTAAATGCCAAAAATAATCCATGAAGGCACGCTGTATAATGTTGGTGACGTTAAGGGTTGCTCGGCTGTATTAATTAAAAAATAGTGCGCAACATTGGCGTTGTTATCTATCTCGGTTACTTGCTCTGCTAAGGAGGTTTGTTCGTCTAAATCGCCGATATCTAGCATGTAAACATGTAGCCGTAATTTTGATAATGCCGCATGCACTAATTGAATTATCATAGGTTGCATCGACGGTGTAACCGTTGAATTGAGCTTTAATGTAATAGAGTTTTTTGATAACCCCGTTAATATTTTTTCGTCAAAATTATCAGGCAAGGCAATGACGAGATCGGCCGCGCTCTTATCAGTGGTTATTGTAAAACCTTGTTGCTGTAAATAGGCCTGATAAGCATCACCATATACATGCTGGGTATTAGTGTTAATTTTGATACTTACTTTACCAAGAGCATCTTCTGTTTGACCGCTCATAGCAAAGGTCATAATTAACATAAAAGCGACCGGTAAGATCAACAACACGCCAATGCTGTGAATATCATTGATAAGGATGAGAGCTTCTTTTTTTAAACTGTTAAGTATCATTGAGCCACCTGTGTATGATGATAAATACACTCAACAGAATTGGCAGAGTAATTGAGATGACTGATTTGCGCTGAAAATTGAGATAATAGCTGTAATTGAGTAGACAATTCAGCCTGGGATTTCAGTATTTTTTGATAGGAAAGCGGCGCATTTTGTTTATATGAATTTAAAAAACTACTATTCTCAGGTGCTTGATTAAAACTGATCGAAAGTAAAATATTATTTTTTTGCTTTTCTTCATTCATCAGCGCTTTACCATCACGAAAAACAATAATATCGTCACAAATCTTTTCTACTTCATCAAGCATGTGCGAGGTGAAAAGTAAGGTCTTTCCTTGTGTTTTAAAGCGTTCAAGCAGGCGAATAATTACCGCTCTTGACTCGGGATCTATCCCAACGGTTGGCTCGTCTAAAAACAATACTTCGGGCTTTTTCACCAGCGCAATAGCGATATTGAGTCTGCGTTTGTAGCCACCAGATAAACGCTTGGCTTTTTTATTTTTAACATGCTGTAACTCACATTGGTTAAGAATATCATTAAGCACTCTTGTCCACTCATTTTTATTCACTAGACATAGCGATAAAAAGTAACGTAAGTTTTGTAACACCGTTAACTGAGGATAAAACGCGTATTCTTGCGGTACTAGCGCTACTTTACTTTGAACACTGTCAACTAATGTTGCAGAAGGTTTACCAGCGTTTGATAAGTATTGAATGCTTCCCTCAAAGTTAGGGATTAAACCACATAAAGCAGAAATAAAGGTCGACTTACCTGCACCATTTGGCCCAATAATGCCGGTACAGCGCTGTGCTTTAATGTTTAAGGAAACACCGCTTAAGGAATAATAATTATTTTGAGGGTATTTAAAGCTTAAGTCTTTTATTTCAATGGCGTTCAAAGCGTGATTTGGTCAGTCATTTTATTTTTCTTAAGTATATACTTAAAGCAGGAGTAATTGCGAGAGAGAAGGGCGTAAGCACCAATATATTTATGTCTTAACGCTTGATAAGATGAAATATTGTGTAGCAGATGACTTTGCCATTGCCCCGCTACACAATCGATTGTGTATTTTCTATGTTATTGGTTCATACGTACAATAACGCGACCACGCACTTGACCAGAAATTAAATCTTCTGCCACCATCAGTGCTTCTTCTAAGCTAATGTCGGTAGCAATAACGTCAAACACCTCAGGGGCTAAAATGTCAGCAAGGCGCTGCCAGGCCTCTAGTCGGTCTTCGATAGGGCGCATAACACTATCAATACCGGCTAATGTAACACCACGTAAAATGAAAGGGGCAACTGTGGCAGGCAAGTCCATGCCTTGTGCTAAGCCGCAAGCCGCAACAACGCCACCATATTGCATACTAGCGCAAATATTTACTAGCGTGTGGCTGCCTGCTGAATCAATAGCGCCAGCCCATCGTTCTTTGGCTAAGGGGCGACCAGGCTCAGACAAGGTATTACGATCAATAATGTCCTTTGCCCCTAATTTTTCTAAGTATTGCGCTTGCTCAATTCGCCCAGTTGATGCAACAACGTTATAACCGAGTTTAGACAGTATAGCAATGGCAAAACTCCCAACACCGCCGTTAGCGCCAGTGACCAGTATTTCACCCTTGTCGGGTGTAATACCATGTTTTTCAAGCGCAATAACACAAAGCATTGCGGTATAGCCTGCCGTACCAATGACCATTGCTTGGCGTGGTGAAAATGCTTTTGGTAGCGGGAGCAACCATTCACTTTTTAAGCGCGCTTTTTCAGCCAAGCCACCACAGTGGTTTTCTCCTACACCAAAACCATTTAGCATAACGGCATCACCCACAGTGAATTTATTACTGTCGCTGTGTGTTACCGTGCCGACTAAATCAATGCCAGGAATCATGGGGAATTGCCTAACCACAGGCGCTTTTCCTGTGATAGCTAAAGCATCCTTATAGTTAAGCGTACTATGTGAAACGCTAACGGTAACATCACCTTCTGGTAGTATGCTTTCATCAATGCTTTTAACGCTTGCTTGGTAACTTTTATCATCTTTTTCAATTAAAATACCTTTAAACATAATATTCTCCTTTGTAGACCGATCGTCTATTGAGTGGTAAATAAATTTTTACTTAGGTAAGCTCGAGATAAAATGATCGCAATAATTATCTAAAGGCTTGGTGCTCTGTATTAGTTTTGAGCGGCTAACGGCGCCTTCCCAGCCAACCCAAAACAATTCGGCTAATAGCTCACAATTCGCTTGATTTGATATTTCACCGGCTTTTTGTGCCGCTTTAAGGCATTTTGCTATGCGATCTTGCCAAGTGTTAAAAATATTAATAAGTAGTTGTCTGTAGTTCTCAGGCAGTAAGTCGACTTCTTGACCTAAATTACCGACTAAACAGCCTCGTTTGAAATGATGACGACTCATGCCTATTTTAGCGTCTTCGACAAAGTTACGTATGCGCGTTAAGGGCGGGTAAGACTGATCGAGCAAACAGGTGTCGAGTTTGTTAGCAAAATATTTCGCATAGTTTTCTATCACAGCCTGTCCAAATGCCTCTTTGCTGGCAAAGTAATGATAAAAAGAACCTTTGGGCACCTGCACTTTTTTTAAAATTTTATCTATGCCTGACGAAGCAAAACCGCTTTCAGTAAGCTGTTCAAGGCCACTGCGAATTAACCTAGCTTTGGTGTCTTGGTTATCAGCTGATACTTTTGCTGGCCTGCCACGGCGTGGTTTTACTGTAGATGTGTTCATTTTATTCATCCATTATGCAATTTTATTTTTCTTTATTAATAATAGACCGATCGTCTATTGAGTTGCAATAGGCGTACTGCTATTATTTAACCTTAAAGCGGTTTAGGTTTGCTCAGTATTTACTAAAGTCAGGTATTTACTAAAATATTAACCCGCTGATACCTATTTCTTACGAATCAACGCTGGCAAATATAAACCCACTTGGAGAACACTCATGAAAGCGATTGGCTATCAAGCGTCTTTACCTATAGATAATCCTTTATCTTTAGTTGATATTGACCTACCGCAACCTGTTGCATCAGGCCATGACTTATTAGTACGGATTAAATCTATTGCGGTTAATCCGGTTGATTGTAAAATTCGTCAAAATGTTGCCCCAGAAAAAGGCCAATATAAAGTAATTGGTTGGGATGCCGTTGGCGAAGTTACGGCAGTAGGTGACCTAGTTAGCCAATTTAAAGCGGGTGATAATGTTTTTTATGCTGGCGATTTAAATCGTCAGGGGTGTAATGCGCAATATCAATTAGTTGATGAGCGCATTGTTGGCAATAAACCTGAAAGTTTATCAGACAGTGAAGCCGCTGCTTTACCACTAACCTCTCTCACGGCTTGGGAGTTACTGTTTGAACGCTTGGCTATTAAGCAACAGTCTGCAGGTAGTAAAGCGCGGTCAAATGACATTCTTTTAATTGTTGGTGCGGCAGGTGGTGTTGGCTCTATTTTAGTTCAATTGGCGCGTGTTTTAACAGGGGCGACAGTGATTGCTACTGCCTCACGCGACAGTTCAGCGCAATGGGTAAAAAAACTGGGCGCAGATCATGTTATTGATCACTCAAAACCCTTAGTAACTCAAATTGAACAACTTAATATTGGGCAAGTAACCCATGTCGCAAGCTTAACTCATACAGATTTATACCTAGACAGTTATGTTGAGCTATTAGCGCCAATGGGAAAGATAGCGCTTATTGATGACCCACAGTCGATAGATATTAAAAAACTGAAGCCGAAAAGTTTGTCGCTACACTGGGAGTTTATGTTTACCCGCTCTTTATTCACCACAGCAGATATGAATGAACAACATAATATATTGAACAAGATTAAAAAATTAATTGACCAAGGCTACCTTCAAACCACAAAAGGCAAGAATTTAGGGGCGATCAATGCCGCTAACTTACGCACAGCCCATCAAGAAATAGAGTCAGGGAAATCAATCGGAAAAATTGTTTTAGCAGGTTTCTAAGTATTTGATTTCCCTAGGGTACTCTAAGCGCGGATTAAAAAATCAGAGTGCAAGAGAGGGGAGTATACTGTCAGTAATATACTTGGTTTTTACCGTTTCTCTTGGCTTTGTATAAATTATCGTCCGCGATTTTAATACCTGTGTCTAAAGTGTCTGTAGGTGAAAGTTCAGCTACGCCAGCACTGAAAGTAAGGTATAGGTCGTTATTGTTTACTTTCATTGGTGAAGACTCCACTTTTAGGCGAAGTTTCTCAACTAGGTTAAAAGCGCCTTCAATGTTTGTGCTTTTTAATACAAATAAAAACTCTTCTCCACCCCAGCGAGAAACAATGTCGTTATGCCGGCTCATTTTTACAAAAATATCAGACAAATGTTTTAGTACCTGGTCACCAACTAAGTGGCCGTATGTATCATTTATTCTTTTAAAATCATCAATGTCGATTAAGGCAATAGAAAGGCACTCAGTATTACCTCGGGTTTTACCGTTTAACGTGAGTTGCTCTAAAGTAAAGCGACGATTGGGTAAATTAGTTAACGAGTCTGTTGTGGCCAATAGTTCATTGGCGTTAGCCAAAGCAATAAGTTTTTGATTATATTTATCCCTAAAATACTCATATAAACCACTTAACAGTGCCACTATAATAAAAGATAAGATAGTTCTTAATATTAATTCTGGAGAGTCATATTCATAAATTTTAAAGTGGCTACCTAAAATCAAACTCATGATTACACCAATAATAAAGAATGTAATATCAACAATCCCTCGCTTTAAGCCACGTATAAAAAATGTCACTGGTGATATTATAAAAATCCACACAGGACCGGTACCACCACTACCACCGGTGAGGACCAAATAAAACATTAATAGATAAAGCGGGTATAAAACAAGGGCACTAGCGATTTCATCTTTCAATTTAATAAAGAAAGGAGAGATAAAAATAATAGACGAGATGACTAGGCTGAAAAATAACGGAAAATTTTGCGCAAATAGCGCAACAATTGCCATTATGCCGGTCATTAACGAACCAACTAAGGCAAAAAGCTTGAGAATAAACCTTCTCTCTTCAGTCTTGGAATAATTTTTTATTGTAATCGCCACATTATTTCCTTATGTTTAAGGGAGGGATAAATTCCATTTCCATTGTAATCATTTGAAACACCGCGTAGTCATTTAATAATTTAATATTAGGTGCTTAAGTTATGCTGTTGTGGTTAATATACATACAGGGTACCCGTAAGGTATATTTTACACCTTGCTATTGTTTAAAGCTAGAGTGTATCAATACTGACCAACAATAGTAAATTCTTTCATAAAATTAAAGGCTTTCACTAAACAGAGCTTTTGTATGCTTTAACAGTTGCGATTTACTTTATGCTATTAACAATATTGTAAGCTATTTTAGTGTCGTATTTTTTTACATATATAATTTATATTGGCATTGTAATTGTAACTATCTTTTTGTAATTTAAACATATTTTATTTTTGGTATGCCTTTTGCTTTGTTTTAAATTACTATTACAACTACACTCTACCAAAATTACTGTAAAGGATACTCAAATGAACTTTTTAAAAGCAACTATAACGGGATTAATATTACTGACGAGCAGTTTACTCAGTGTTGCTAGTGCTAATTTGATACAAGGCGACTTTGTCACCCACTCCGACCTTCCAAGTATAGGAACAGCGCTTGTTTATCAAGAACTTGCACAGTCTATTGGTGCAGGTTATGAATTTACCCCAGCTGATGGAGATTACCTACACAACCCGAGCGGTTGGGGAGGTGGTTTGGTTTGGATAGATTATAATCCATTAACTAATATATTGTTGTTAGACTCACAAGATGATTGGGATTTTCAAACCTTTGATGTCTATATTGATAATATTCAATTTGATAGTGATGAATATATATCTGGCATAACATTGCTGAGTAATAATTTAGTGACTCCCAACATAACGCCTTCATTGTCATTTACAGATAACAGTATTCATATATCATACTTTACAACACAATTTTTTGACTTTACGGGCAACACAGCGGCTTTTCAAATTACTACTTCAACAACTTCTGTGCCAGAGCCATCAACACTTGCTATTTTAGCTTTAGGAATAATGGGCTTAGTGTCACGTCGACTTAAAAAATAATCCTAGTAACCTAAAATTGGTTTATGCTAGAAAACACCAAGGGGCAAATAATTGGTGTTTTCGATGTGGTGTAGAATCTTCGTCGGCTAATTGTTTTCTTATTATAAAAGCAACTATAGCGGGATGACAGTCCTGTTTGAGCATAACAGGTGAGTAACTCAGTTTAGCTTAATTGCAACAGACCAATGGGTTTGTTAGTATTTATACCGGTCTATTTTATCCCCCTTAAGAGCGGTAATCATGAGTGATGCTGAAAAAACACGCAAAAAAATCCTTGCTGTCGCTGCAGATGAAATTCATCAACATGGCTTTCAAGCCACAAGTTTGTCGAGCATACTTAACCGTTGTGGTATCTCTAAAGGTGCTTTGTATTATCACTTTGATAACAAAATAGCGTTAGGTTATGCCGTTTTTGAAGAAAACTATGTACCAGCATTTTTAGATACTTGGCAACCAGCCTTAAGCCAAGTTGATCCAATAGAAGGTTTGTGTGAGTTCTTTACTGGTATGTGTGAAAGTATGGTTGCTAGTGAAGCGGTGAGTGGGTGCCCATTAAATAACCTTTGTGAAGAAATGGCAAATGTTGATGAAGGTTTTCGTTTACGTATTTTATCAATGCAAGAAAAACTCAACGGTCTAATTGTTGAAGCGTTAGAGCGAGTAAAGAGTGACTTGCGTTCAGGTTTAATATTTGCTCAGGTAGCTTATTTTATTGTGGCAAGCTTTCATGGCGCGACAACGTTAAGTAAAAGCTCACGCAATAAAACGTTATTTCAGCAAGTTATTCTAGAGCTTTGTCTTTATATTCGTGCATTAAAAAAATAGTTACAAACTGATCGGTCGGTGATATGATTCGTTTATTAGACATACCGTCCGGTCGGTATGTTCTGCTAGCAATCATCAGTTAGCAAAATAACTATTTTAGGAGTAATTAAATGCAACGTATAGAAAATATCGTCATGGCCTGTTTGCTAGTGTTCTCACTGTTGGCATTCTCCCCATTAGCCTTATCATCTGAGACGCCTCCGTCTCCTTATGTTGTTTTAGAAAGTGTTGGTAATAATTTGTTTACTCGTATTGCTGCCAGCCAACAGGAAATTAAAGATTCCCCTTTAACCATGCAGCGTATTGTTGAAGAGGAATTAATGCCATCAATTGACTATAGGTATGCGTCATATCGTATTTTGGGTAAGCATTTAAAAACCATCAGTAAGGCGCAGCGGTCGCAATTTGTTAGTGCCATGCGCGCTCATTTATCAAGCACTTATGCTACGGCTTTACAGCAATATAAAACCCAAAAAGTTATTTTTGAACCTGAAAAGTCAGTTGAAGGTAAAAGAATTGTGGCAATAAAAATGCAAATAATTGAACTGAATGCGCCTACAATTAATGTTGTTTTTAAAATGAGAAAAAATAAAAGAACAGGGGAATGGAAAGCTTTTGATATGGAAGTTGAAGGGATATCTTTGTTAAGTAGTAAACAAGCCGAGCTCAGTAATAAAATTGCTAAAGAAGGTATTGAGCAGGTGTCGTTAGCGTTGCAGTCAGCGGCTAAACACCTATAGTAATAGGCTGTTAATCGGCCAATACTTGCAGAGATAAAAGCCGATAACAAAACTTGTTAGCGGCTTTTGGCTTGTTAACGCCTTATCTTGCAATACTTTGTAGTACTTCAATAGAGACTAAATTAGTTACAGTCGACTTAAGCTCAACCATGCTAGTACATACGGCAAGTAAGCCATCTTCATTTAATGTCATGTACCCTTGCTCTCGTAAGGTATTGATTAATGTTGCTTGTGACTTTTTATCAATAAACTCAGGGGCGGTTATATTATTTAAAATCGCTAAACGTTTAGCAATGGCTACTACCTTTTCTTCTAACTCCCTTCTGGTCAGTGGCGCTAACCGTGTTGCTAATGAACTGATGATGGCGAGTCGTTGTATACTCTCATCAATGCACTCAGCCATTAAGTGTACTTGGTTTAGTTGTTGAGTGTTTTGTGTTAATGCCCAGCAGTTTTCATTTGTTTGCTTGATAATGTCTGTACTTGCTAAGGCCGCTAGTAGGCTCTCAACTTGTGAGGTGATTTTTTCGGGCGTTTGCCATAGAAATAAATCATCTTTGAGCGCGGTTAATAAGCTAATGCATTGTGCAATAACTTGCTCGTGCGAAATTTTATTATTGTGAACTAATAATCTACATATTAACGAGGTTAGCGCATAAGTATGAAGAATATTATTACGATAATACCGCATCTCTAAACTTGCTGAGCTGTTAAGTGAAATGATAGTGCCAAAACTGTCTTCGGAAATAGTCACTTTATTTAACGAAATAACATGAGCAAGTAGCGCTGCGCCGTCATCTTCGGGTATGGTTAATTGCTCACTAAAAGGAGCTTTTCGTTGAATGGTGAGGAAGAAATCTAAATGTTTTTCTAAGTCAGACTTTGCTAGTGCTTTATTTTCACTGGCGTGTAAAATTAAAGCAACGAGAGCGACTCCATTTAGTGCAGCACATTGATTAATACGCGTCATTAATTGGTGTGAAATATCGTTAATAGTCGGCGTTAGCCAGTTTGGTTTTTGTGGCTCGACGGGGTCAATGGCGTCTTTCCAATTGGCTATATTTGTGTCTAAATACTTATTGATATTAATGGGGTCGCCAAAGTTGACATAACCATTGCCATAATTTCGTAAGCTTTTAATCGCTTTTAGTACCCCCCAAATAGACTCATTTTTCTTTTCGCTACCGCTAAGTTCTTTATGGTAGGTACCTACTTCCATCACGTGTTCATAGCCTAAGTATACGGGTACTAAAGTTAAAGGGCGTTCTATTCCGCGCAATAAGCTTTGAATGGTCATCGCTAACATGCCAGTTTTAGGGGCTAGTAATCTACCGGTGCGGCTACGACCGCCTTCGGTGTAATATTTTACAGCATAACCTCGTTCAAAAAGTAAGCCCAAATATTCACGGAAAATAGTTGAATATAAGCGATTACCCGCAAAGCTTCTTCGAATAAAAAAAGCTCCACCTTTTCTAAAAATAGGCCCTGCAGGCCAAAAGTTTAAATTTATGCCCGCGGCAATACGGGGCATAACTAAACCTTCTTGCATAATCACATACGACAGTAATAGGTAATCCATGTGACTGCGATGGCAGGGGACATAAATAATTTCGTGGCCATCTTGTGCTAACTTCCTCAATACTTGCGAGTTATTTACTTTAATATTTGTATATAGCCTAGCCCATAACCAACGTAAAATTCTTTCGCCCAGACGCACTAAAGACACACTATAATCACCTGCTATCTCATCCATCATGCTATGGGCTTGCTTTTTCACTTTATCGACACTTATGTTTTTGCTTTTAGCCTCATCTTTAATGATGCGTTTTACGGCGGGATTA
Organism: Colwellia sp. F1; assembly: GCF_056238625.1. Classification (NCBI taxonomy): domain Bacteria; kingdom Pseudomonadati; phylum Pseudomonadota; class Gammaproteobacteria; order Alteromonadales; family Colwelliaceae; genus Colwellia; species Colwellia sp. F1. The sequence goes on along the minus strand of NZ_JBWDLI010000006.1, from coordinate 14,131 downwards.
GCGAATAATGCGGTAAACATTTGCTGACGATGAATAAGCCTAGGGCCTTTTGCTGCAATATTTTGACGATAAAAATGAAAGCGTGCTACGCGTAATAATTTATGGGCGCTATCTTCATCATTACCGTGATTGTCAGACATGTTACGTAAAGATACGGCCTCACTAAAGCGTATTAAATTATCACGACCTAAAAATAATACGATAAAAAACTTTCTTAACCAAGTGGGTGAAGCTTGCTCGGCTAGTAAAGAAGATACAGTGGCATTGTTTTTTTCTTTGGTAGGAATACGCCCCCAAATAAGATTGACGGGGATAAGTTGGGCGTCTAATTTTTTATCGCTATGGTGCTCGTTTAGGACAGCTAGACCTTGCTGTAATGCCTTGGTATTACTGCGCTTAAATCCAAACAGTGCTGTAGGCTTGGCTAAGCAGATAGTGCGGTCAAAAAGTTTGTTATTGATTTTAACGCGACTAAAGGGATCAGGTAATTTTTGTTTTTTACAGGCCTTTTGAAGTGCTAATAAGTCACTGGCAGATTGATGGCTCACAATATAAAAAATAGGTTGTGTTGATTTCTCAGCAGGTATTGCTGCATCGAGTACTATTTTGCTACGTAAGAATAAACTCAGCGGGAGTTTTAATAATAAATAAAAAAAAGAACGTATTACAGATGTCATGGCTGCTACTATTAACAATGAAGGAAGCTCAAAGGGGTAAGTTTACCATTTATACCTAAACCACTTCAAGATAACACGAATTAACAGATAAGCACTTCATTTGCTTGTTATTCAATCGACAGTAATGCATAAATAACTGTTATTATAGATGATAGTTAATTAACGGTTAAAGGAAAAAGCTTTGAAAAAAATGGCTGTTTTTGTTGACGTACAAAATATTTATTATACCACAAGAGACGCCTATCAACGGCAATTTAATTACCGTGTTATCTGGCAAGCACTCATGTCTCAAGGGGCTATAGTGCAAGCAAATGCCTATGCGATACAGCGCAGCGATGAGCAACAGCATAAATTTCAAAAAGCGTTAAAACATATTGGTTTTACTGTGAAATTAAAACCCTTTATTCAACGTAGCGATGGCTCAGCAAAAGGCGACTGGGACGTGGGCATTACGATAGATGTGTTAACTGCAGCGGCCAGCGGTAATATTGACACCGTGGTGCTGTTATCAGGTGATGGAGACTTTGCTTTATTGTTAAAGCACATTAAAGCAGAGTTTGGTGTTAAAAGTATTGTTTATGGCGTCCCTAAGCTCACTGCCAGCTCGCTTATTAATGCGGCTGATATATACCATGAAATTAATCAAAGCTTGTTGTTATAAATATACAGCCTTTATCGAGCGTTATAGCAAAAAATTTCTTAATTTGCCTTATCCAATTTTTATACTTTTTAAAGCTGCAGTAACCCGTAAACTTAAGCGGTTACTGCTCACTTACCTTAAGCTATTATTTAAACTTTACTAAGGTCCCTTTTAATGCTACACCCGCCATTACATTCCCAGCGCCGCATACAAACTCAGTCTCACTGGCAAAAATATTGTTTTTATAATTAGACTTTATATTAACTACAGCATCCATCCCTTCACGCATTGCACGCTCTTGTAAGGCAATTAATGCGCTTAACATCACCCATTCACAAGCTTCAGTGTCAGACTTCATAAAGGCATTGGTTTTTTTATTCGTTGCCACCTCGCCATATTTCTTAGCAACAGGTTTGTGTTTTTGGGTTGAAAAATATAAAGGTACATCTAAAAGTACTTCTTTCGCTTTTGATGAGCTAAGTAGGTTAGCAATAGAGTATTTGCTAATATCATCTCGTGCATAAGCCGAAGTGGTTAGCGTAGCAAGTACAAGAGCTAAAATTAATTTTTTCATAGTGTTTTATTTCCTTTATAGTGATGGATGGTGCTGTGAATATAAATAATAGCGTAAAAAATCGCTGTTTACTAATGACTCTTCAGCGTTTTTAATGCTGAAAAGTACATTAACGTAATGAAGGTAAATAAGCCGTTTACTCGCCCTAACTTTACCGTTAATATTTAAAGCACTGTGAGCGCTAAGTCACTCAATACTAAGTATTAATAAACATGTTATATGGATAAAAATAAATGATTCAATTACCTGAGCAAGGTGAGCTTTCAGTTGTGGAGGCTAAATCTAAGGCGCAGCATATTGCCTTTTCACCCTATATTTTTCAGGCAACCGTTGCGATGAAAGAGTTAGGGATTTTACAATACATTGATAAAAACAGGCGTGCAGGTGTGCTATTAACTGACATTGTCGATGCCGTCAATGTTAGTGAGTATGGTGTGAGTGTTTTAGTAGATTTTGCCTTAACTTGCGGGTTAGTGACGACTGTTGACACCAAGCCTGAGCAAGGTGCGCAACCAACTCTCCCGCGTTACACCTTAACCAAGGTGGCTTTTTTTCTGCTACATGATGAAATGTCTGTGGTTAATTTTGATTTTACCCAACACTTTGGCTATCAAGGATTAGCGCAGCTTACTGAGTCAATAAAAACAGGAAAACCCGAAGGGTTGAAAGTGTTTGGTGATTGGTCAACCTTGTACCCCCATTTAGCTGATCTCCCAGAGAAAAGTCGGGAAAGTTGGTTTGCATTTGACCACTTTTATTCAGATCATGCCTTTGATGAAATACTACCTTTAGTTTTTGCCAACAACCCTAAGCACATTGTAGATATTGGTGGAAACACTGGGCGCTTTACCACTAAATGCTTACAGTATAATAATGAGATTGAGGTGACCATTATGGACTTGCCACCACAATTAGCAAAAGCTCAAGAAAATATAGCAAAAGTGGGTTTAACTGATCGTTTTCATCAATTTCCTTGTGATATGTTAGACCCTGAGCAAGCGCTAGTTGCCAATGCTGATATTTATTGGATGAGCCAATTTTTAGATTGCTTCTCAGAGCCTCAAATTAAAACCATTCTAACAAATATAGCTAACGGTATCTCGGGGTCGCAACGTGTGTTTATTTTAGAAACGTTTTGGGATGCTCAAAGATTTGATGCCGCAGCGTTTAGTTTAAATGCGACCTCACTTTACTTTACTTGTTTTGCTAATGGCAATAGTCGTATGTATGCGGCAGATAAATTTATCGCGTTAGTAGAAGCGAGTGGTTTAATGATAGAGCAGCGCATTGACGATATAGGTTTGGGTCATAGCCTATTGGTTTGCAGTAAACATAGTACGTAGTTCAATTGATAGAAGGCAGGAAAAAAGTTAGCTACAAGGTAGCGGTTAATTTTACTAAAGCTATTAATAATATTTCATATAAAAAAGGCTAACCAATTTGTTTGGTTAGCCTTTTTTAAGGTTAGATACTTAAGCATCTTTATGGATATGAACATCCATTTGAGGGTAAGGAATATTTAATCCTTCACTTTCAAACGTTTTATATACTTTTTCATTTAATTCAAAATGTACACCCCAGTAATCAGCAGCATTTACCCAAGCTCTTACAGCAAAGTTGACAGAGCTATCTGCTAATGCTGATACTGCAATAAATACTTCAGGGTCTTTTAAAATGCGGGGGTCTTCTGCACATAGGCGTTTAATCACAGCCTTAGCTTTGTCTACATCATCACCGTAAGCGATACCAATAGTCCAATCAACGCGTCTTTTGGCCTCGGTTGAGTAATTGATCATTGATGAGGTAGATAAGCCTCCATTAGGGATAATAATCGTTTTATTATCAGGCGTTTTCATTATGGTATTGAAAATCTGTATTTGAGAAATAGTACCTGAATATCCTTGTGCTTCAACAAAATCACCGACTTTAAAAGGTTTGAAAATAAGCAGCATTACACCACCAGCAAAGTTCTGCAATGTGCCAGATAGTGCCATACCCACAGCTAAACCGGCAGCACCAAGAATAGCGATAAATGACGTCATTTCAATGCCCAGCATACCTAGGGCAGTGATAACCAACATTACTTTTAATAAGCCGTTAACAATACCATTTAAAAAAGGTATTAACGATGGATCGGTTTTGCTTTTGGTCAATGCTTTATTAAAAGCACTACTGATACCTTTTATAATCCATCCACCAATGATCCATACCGCGATTGCACTGACCAACTTGGGCCCGTAGAGTAAAGTCATCTCTGTGAGTTGCTCTATAATTTTATCTGCATTCATAATTTCTTCCTGATTTTTTTCATTGTATTTAAAAAGTGAAAATAAGGGCTTATGTATTGACACTTTTTTAAGCGTTCACAATCCTAATGATGAAACCGTAACTTGAGCTAGGGCAAAAGTTAAAGTTTACAATGTTAAATATACGATAAAAATGGAATGAATGCTTGAAATTTTTACTTTCTCAATAAGATACACAAAAGCAACACTGTCATAGCGAGGTGGTAAGTTTAGCGCAAACTATGGCAGTAAAACATGGTATGTTAAAAGTAAAAAGGTCTACTTAATAGCATTTTGCTAGTCATTAGCGCAGTGATACTAAGGGCAAGTGCGAGATTAAGTGTCAGTATGGTAAATATAAGTGGGTTAGTTATTTTTAGTTGTGTTAACCTTAATGTTAGCTGTGGAATTGGTGGGGAAATTCCTTTTAGTCCAATAAGATCAATAGCTAAATAATAGTATTTAGATAAAACCTAAATAGTATTAATTTAACCATGAAAAAAACTAAAGGATATACTATTGACCAAATTACCTTTTTATACTCTAGTAACAGTGCCATTATTGCTCTTGTTAGTGGCGTGTCAAAGCGAGCCACCAAAGCAAACTCAAACCTTAGGCATAAATCAACCGCAACTGAATACATTAGCCAATACGTTAAAAGTTCAGTATAAATTTCTCTCAAATATTGAAACAGATTGCCCCGACGCAGAAGGTAAAGAAGTCGTAAGCTGTTATGGCGCAGAAGTTTGGTTAACAAATCCAACGACTGTAGCCGTTAATGGTTTTACCATTAACTTTTCGCAAGTTTACCCTACTTATGCAAGCCGCAGTAGTGACTTTACCTTAACACATCTTAACGGTGATATTAACCAAATTACACCTAAGACAACTTTTTCAGGCTTTAAAGCAAACGAAACTAAAAAAGTGAAGTTATGGGTGCAAAGTAGTTTACTAACCGAATCACAACTAATGCCTAATTATTGGCTCGCCGCCAATGATCTCAAACCTGCAGTGATAAAAAGTACGCAAACGTATACCGACCCAGTTACAGGGTTAGAGCAACAGCCCTGGGTTATCCCTTTTACTAATCTACCAACACAAATAATCTCGTCAGTAGGCGATATAAATGAATATGCATCACCGGCTTGGCTATATGAAAACGAGGCAGATCTTGAGCAACTAGAGCAAAATGCTGAACAACTAGCTTACGCTATTATTCCTACCCCAACGTCAGTTAAAGTTTTAGATAGTACTGGCCAGTTTAACTTTTCTCAAGGCGTGAAACTTTCTTTAGCAGGCGTAAATCAGTCTGCAGTTTCAGCAGCATTATCGCGTTTAGCTTTGTTAGGGTTTGCAGTCGTTCAAGAGGCAAAATCAACCCTATCGATAACAGTAGATGAAAAATCAACTAAGCCGAGTGATTGGCGCTCAGGTCAATATCAGCTAACCATTAATAAAGATAACATCACGATCACGGCACATGATGATGTTGGCGCATTTTATGGTTTACAAAGTATCGCGAGCTTAATACAACTAAATAGCCAGCTACTACCTTTACTTACTGTCGTAGATCAACCGCATTATGAGTATCGCGGACAGCATGTCGATGTAGGAAGAAATTTTCATGACAAAGCATTTATTTTTCGTTTAATTGAACAAATGTCCGCTTATAAATTAAACAAACTCCATTTACATTTAGCTGAAGATGAAGCTTGGCGCTTAGAAATACCCGGTTTGCCTGAGCTTACGCAAGTCGGTGGTAACCGTTGCATGGATTTATCTGACAAGCGATGTTTACAGCCACAGCTTGGTGGCGCACAAGCAAGCGAGCGTGATGGTTTTTATTCAGTCGACGACTACAAAGACATTTTACACTTTGCTACTAAACATCATATTCAGGTGATTCCGTCATTAGACATGCCAGGGCATTCTCGTGCCGCCATTAAATCAATGGAGGCAAGATACAATAGCTTTATGGCACAAGGCGATGAAGTCGCAGCGAAAGCGTATTTGTTATCAGATTTTTCCGACAAAACGCAATATCGATCTATTCAAAACTATAATGACAATACGTTAAACGTTTGTATGGAGTCGACCTACCAGTTTGTGAATAAAGTCGTCGATGAATTACAAAAAATGCACCAGCAGGCAGAGCACCCATTAACGCTTTATCATATTGGCGCGGACGAAACAGCAGGGGCTTGGGTAGACTCACCAGCTTGTCAGCCGTTAATGTCAAAAATTGGTAAAGCGCATCTAGCTGCACACTTTATTGAACGTGTTGCCACCATGATTGCTAATAAAGGTATTGATGTTGGCGGTTGGAATGACGGTTTGCAAACAACAGGTGTTGAAAACATGCCGGCCGATACCTATTCCTATATTTGGGGGGCATTGCCGTGGGGCGCTAACCAGCAGGTAAGTGAGCAGTCACGTCGCGGTTGGAATGTGGTACTGTCTATCCCTGATGTGCTTTATTTTGATTTTCCTTATCAAATTGACCCAAAAGAGCCAGGTTACCACTGGGCTTCTCGACGCACTACCACACGTTCACTGTTTAACTTTATGCCAGATAACCTACCGGCTCATGCTGAGTTTCGTGTCGATACCTCAGGAAAATATTTTGAAGTGGATGACAGGTTACAAACCGATGAACAGGGCAATATTAGCCATCAACCGTTAGCAAAAGGTTATCGCGTAAAAGGTATTCAGGGCCAGTTATGGAGTGAAACTGTGCGTAGTGAAGAAAGGGCAGAGTATATGATTTATCCGCGCTTATTTGCTTTAGCTGAACGTGCTTGGCACCAAGCAAGTTGGCAGTTGCCGTATGACTATAACGGCAAAAAGTATAATAAAGATACTGGCTACTTTACCCCAGCGTTAAAAATAAAAAGAGATCAAGATTGGTTAGCTTTTTCACAAACCATCGGCCTAAAAGAATTAGCTAAATTAGAACGCTTTGGTGTTTTTTATCGTTTACCGACCGTTGGTGCAATTATAGAAAAAGGTCAATTAAAAGCCAATACCGCTATTAAAGGTTTGCCAATAGAATATCAAGAGCAAGATGGTCATTGGCAAACGTACAGCAAACCCGTGGCGGTAAAAGCGCCAGTGAAAATTAGAACAAAAAGTATTGGTTTAAATCGAGCGAGCAGAGCTACTATTGTTAGCAAATAAACGAAGGTAAGATGAAAAACTCGAAACTAGTATCTTAAAACAGAAACGGTATACTTAGCTTACTTATTAACAAGTAAGCTAAGTGACCAAATGAAAAAAATTGTAATCTCCCTGTATTTGTGCATATCAATACTTGCTTTACCCGTCAGTGCACAGCAAAACACTCAAACACAGAGTGAACAAACAGCACAGCACAATGCTTGGTTGAAAGAAAAGTTTAGTGAGCAGCATCAAAAGCTTACGCCAATTGTTGCCGTTGCCGATATGCTATATGCTTGTAATGAAGCTCGGAAAATAGCGCCAGTGAGCTACCAACTTGATGAGCTTGTTCTCAAGATGGACAAAAACCGCCTAGCTGAAAAACTTATGCGCTGCCTTGATCAGGATAACATGCAATCCGAAGTTGCGTTAAATTTTGGTCTATTAGGTTGTTTTCATGCTCAATTAGCACATTTGCCCAAAGCAGAACGACAAGAAAAAATGGCGTTAGTAAAAAGCACTATTGCCGCTTTACCTCGCAGCGAACGAAAAAAGAGTTTTACGCAATGCGTTTCCACACAAGCCATTAATTATCTACAATAAATATGACTACATGTAGGCGGTCTTTTAACGTACTTGAAACGGTAGAAGTTAGTCATAAATTGTAACAAATAGCCTGAAACATTTACCAAACGCTCTTTTGAATTATTTACTATATCGCTTATAGTAATTTTAAGAAAAAGCCTAACTTTTGTGAGAATAAAATGTCCAAAGAAACCCAAAAAATACTCGTGGTAGATGACGATATGCGCTTACGCTCTTTATTAGAGCGTTATTTAGTTGAGCAAGGATTTGTCGTTCGAAGTGCTGCAAATGCAGAGCAAATGGACCGGTTACTTGAACGGGAAAACTTTCATTTGTTGGTGCTTGATTTAATGTTGCCAGGAGAAGATGGCTTATCAATTTGTCGGCGTTTACGCCAAAATAACAATAATATTCCTATTGTGATGCTAACCGCAAAAGGCGATGAAGTTGACCGAATTATTGGTTTAGAAATTGGTGCCGATGATTACATGCCTAAACCATTTAATCCGCGAGAATTACTGGCGAGAATAAAAGCGGTATTACGTCGCAGAATACAAGAGGCGCCTGGTGCCCCCTCCATGGCAGAAAGCAATATTGTTTTTGGTGAATATGAGCTTAATTTAGCAACCCGTGAAATGGTAAAAGGTGATGTAAGCATGCCACTCACAAGCGGTGAGTTTGCTGTGTTGAAAGCGCTAGTGACCCACCCAAGAGAACCATTGTCGCGCGATAAACTAATGAACCTGGCACGTGGCCGTGACTACTCAGCGCTTGAGCGTAGTATTGATGTGCAAGTTTCCCGATTACGCCGCATGCTAGAAGTAGACCCAGCCAAACCACGCTATTTACAAACCGTTTGGGGCTTAGGTTATGTTTTTGTGCCTGATGGTACATCGGTATAGGCTCGTATTCCTTGCCAGCATATGACATAAATAAAGGTGATCGCGTCGTAGGTTATTTGTTGCCGGTACAATTTTCATCAACCGTTAAAGGCTTTTCATGAACGTATTACCCCGCAGTGCTTTTGGCCAAACGGTTTTATTGATAGGCTTTTTGTTATTTGTAAACCAAGTGGTTTCTTATATTGCCTTTGCGTTATATGTTATTGAACCAAACCAGCAGCAAATAAATCAGTTATTAGCTAAGCAAGTTCGGGTTGTTTTTATCGATTTGGACGATGCCCGCTTAAGCCCTAAAATGGCAGAAGCTTTTCATCATGAAACTGGTATTGGGGTTTATCTTGAACAAGACGCCTTACAGTTAGGCTTAGCTTCGGCGGGGTACTACCCTTATCGTAGTGAGCAGATGTCAGCCCTACTTGGCGGGCCTGCTGAAGTTAGAATCTCTCAAGGCGATGAGTACCTATTTTGGATCCGTCCTCCCCAAGCCCCTAACCTTTGGGTTAAAATACCACTTATGGGCTTAGAAGAAGCTAACATTTCGCCACTGGTGTTTTTTCTTGGTATTATTGGTGTCTTGAGTGTGGCAGGCGGCTGGCTCTTTGTTCGACAACTCAACCGTCCTTTACGTTCACTACAACGGGCCGCTCAAGAAGTAGGGCGAGGTAACTTTCCTGAACCGTTAACCGAGCATGGTACCTCGGAAATTATGGCAGTAACGCAGGCATTTAATCATATGTCTAAAGGGATTAAGCAACTAGAAAGCGATCGTAATCTATTAATGGCGGGTATTTCTCATGATCTACGTACACCATTAACTCGAATTCGCTTAGCAACTGAAATGATGTCAGAGCTGGACAATTTTTTAAAAGAGGGGATCGAAAATGATATCGATGATATGAATAATATTATTGACCAGTTTATCGATTATCTTCGCCACGGGGCAAAAGATAAGGCAGAGTTAGGAGATTTAAATCTGCTTGTTTCAGAAGTACTGAATGTTGAAACCCCAGCTGATCGCCACATTGTTTTTACAGCCAATGATTGCCCAGAAATACCATTACATCATGTTGCTATTAAACGGGCGTTGGCTAATTTAATTCAAAATGCGCTACGTTATACCCAAGGAGATATAGAGGTTATTACGGGGTGTGAAGGTAATTATGCCTATTTCATTGTGACTGATGAAGGAGAAGGGATACCAGAGGCTGATATTGAAAGACTTTTTCAACCTTTCACGCAAGGAGATAAAGCTCGGGGCACAGAGGGGAGTGGTTTAGGGTTAGCGATTATTAAACGTATTGTTGATACACACGGCGGACGTATAGAGCTTGCTAATAAACCAAGTGGTGGGCTACAAGCAACAGTGTATTTGCCATTGAAACGCTAGTACACCATAGTCTTAGTTACTTACATCGATATGGTTATAGCCTGTATCTATGAACTTACCCTTGTGCACAGAGCGCATATTAGAAAGCCACTGACAATAACATTGTCAGTGGCTTTTTTATTGGACACGTAAGCTACAGTTGTGGCCCGGCAGCAACAAGTGCCTTGCCGTTTTCGGTATCAGTAAATTTGTCAAAGTTACTAACAAAGCGCTTGGCTAAATCTTCTGCTTTATTATGCCATTCATTAGTATCTTTATAGGTGTTTCTGGGGTCAAGAATGTCACCTTCAACACCGGCAATCGTATTCGGTACTGCTAAGTTGAACATAGGCACTATGGTAGTGTCAGCTTGATCAATAGAGCCATCTAAAATAGCATCGATAATCGCACGAGTCGCTTTAATTGAAATACGTTTACCTGTGCCATTCCAACCAGTATTGACTAAATAAGCTTCGGCGCCAACAGCTGTCATACGTTTACGCAAAACCTCGGCATACTGGGTTGGATGCAAGCTTAGAAATGCCGCACCAAAACAGCTTGAAAACGTTGGGGTTGGTTCAGTTATACCACGCTCTGTACCAGCTAATTTAGCAGTAAAACCAGACAAGAAATAATACTCTGTTTGCGCAGGTGTTAACTTTGCAACGGGCGGTAATACACCAAAAGCGTCAGCGGTAAGAAAAATAACCTTCTTAGCATGGCCAGCACGAGAAACTGGCTTAACAATGTTATCAATATGATGAATAGGATATGAAACACGTGTGTTTTCAGTGCGAGAATTGTCATCAAAATCAATGGTGCCGTCAGTTGCAACCGTGACATTTTCGAGTAACGCATCACGGCGAATAGCATTATAAATATCAGGCTCATTTTCTTTGCTTAATTTTATCGTTTTAGCATAACAGCCACCTTCAAAGTTAAAGATGCCATTGTCATCCCAGCCATGTTCATCATCACCAATTAATTGGCGTTTAGGATCTGTAGACAGCGTTGTTTTGCCGGTACCCGACAACCCAAAGAAAATTGCGGTATCCCCATCTTTACCAACATTGGCACTACAATGCATAGAAGCAATTCCTTGCAATGGAAGGTAGTAGTTCATCATAGAGAACATACCTTTTTTCATTTCGCCGCCATACCAAGTACCGCCAATTAACTGAATTTTTTCTGTTAAATTAAACGCGACGAAGTTTTCAGAGTTTAACCCCTGTTCTTGCCAGTTGGGGTTAGTCGTTTTAGCACCATTCATAACGACAAAATCAGGTTGGTACGTTTTTAGCTCTTCATCACTTGGGCGAATAAACATATTTTTTACAAAATGTGCTTGCCAGGCCACTTCAGTAATAAAACGCACCTTTAAGCGAGTATCATCATTGGCGCCACAATAAGTATCAACAACAAATAAGCGCTTGCCGGAAAGCTGTTGAGTGACTAAGCCCTTGAGTTCAGACCAAGTATCTTGGCTCATGGGTTTGTTATCATTCTTACCTTGATCAGACCACCAAACCGTATCACGAGTAATATCATCACGGACAATATATTTATCTTTAGGAGAGCGGCCGGTAAAAATACCCGTATCGACATTAACTGCACCCAGTTCAGTGACTACGCCCTTATCAAAGCCGTTAAGGCCTGCCTTAGTTTCTTCACTAAAAAGTAACTCATACGATGGATTGTAAACAATTTCAGTAACATCATTAATGCCGTATTGCGACAAGTCAATTGAGTTTTTTTGGGCGGCCATAGCAAATATACTCCTAGGGTATGACAAAGTTTAGCTCTATTATAAGTTTGAGCGAATTGTGTATTTTAAGTGTGTACCAACGGGTGAAAACTTTCATCAAGCTGATAAGTCGACATTCTATTTGATAAATTAACAAAACGAAAGTAAAAAATAAGCCAGTATGAAAGTTTTCATTATAAGCAACGTGAATGGTAGTGCTTGAGATAATAGGTATTGTTTGTAAGTTTACAACATTAATAATAACAAGGGCTGCAAGGGAGAGTGCAAAAACACCCTTTGACGTAATAATTATCCAAAAGGGTGTTTTTTAGCTGATTTTTTAAAAAATAATGAGATGGAATTAATGGCTATCTTTCGAAATGAAACTTTTTAATTGTTCAGTAAAAAAATCATAAGTGGTCAGGCAATATTCACATGTCATCGAGATCTTTCCTTGCTCGGCTAAAATAGCTTCAATTTCACTGCCTTCAATTTGTGCGATAGCAGCAAGGCATTTGTTATTAGAGCAACCACAGTGGTAACTAACAACCTGAGGGTCAAACAGGCTAACAGTTTCTTGATGATACAAGCGATAAAGCAGTGTTTCTGCTTCTAAAGAAAAAATTTCATCTGCTTTAATGGTATTAGTGAGCTGTGCTAAGTGTTCAAAATCTTGTTGCTGCTGTGCTTTATTTTCACTGCTACCATCACCGTCTGGTAACAGTTGCACTAAGCTGCCAGCGACTTGTTGTTTATTGTCATCGCTAAATAACCAGACTTGCGTTGGAATTTGCGCGGAAATTTCAAAGTAACGAGAAAAACACTGGGCGAGTGTTGGCTGATCTAAAGCAACAACCCCTTGGTAAGGTTCGCCTTGGCTTGGTTTAACTGTGATGATCATATTCGCTTTACCCATGATTTCACTTAATGAATGGGCATTATTTGCTTTGTCGGACTCTATAACTTTAGCAATACCGCGTAATCTTTGTTTGTTGTCACCATTCACAGACATATAACCGACGGGACCGTCCCCTTGAAGCTGGACAGTAATCTCGCCTTCAAACTTTAAGGTTGCCGTCAGTAAGCAGGTCGCAGCAAGTAACTCCCCTAATAACAAACGTACACCAACAGGGTAATTGTGGTTGTTAATAATACTTTGGTAACTTTTACTTAACTGAACTAATTCGCCACGTACATGCCTATCGGTAAATAAATAGCGATTAAGTACATCAGCCGTGTTGTTGGTTGTATGTGTGTCAGTTGTCGGCATAACGATTATATCCTTTCTTTAAATTCACGTAGTTTACGGCGTTGTTTTTTATCCGGTTTGGTATCACTGGCAGGGCTGAGTAAAATTCCCTGCTTGCGGGCTAGACTATTTTTAGCTCGAATCTCCATGCTGCTTGCAGTTTCTTGGTATAATGTTTGTGCAAAAGTTGCGTCGCGACGTTTGTCTGCCAATGCGATCACTTCTACCTCTTTTTCATCAAAGCCTTGGCGAACTTTAATGACATCACCCAACGCGACTGCTTTGCCTGACTTAGTGCGCTGACCATTATAAAACACTTTGCCACCGTCTATCATTTGTTTTGCAATAGCACGTGTTTTATAAAAACGTGCGGCCCATAGCCATTTGTCTAATCGCGTTGAAGAAGATGCTATATCTTTAGAGTTTGTCATAATACCTTAACTGCCTATCAATTGAACAGAAGCTAATAAAGTTGAACTATTCATAGTTTTTATTGCCATAAAGTGGTCGGTTTACTTTATCCCCTTAGTTGAGAATTACACAGCTTGGTTAAGTGTAACCAATTTGGCTCGATAATTCGGTAGGAAAATAACATATTTACGCCTTAGCGCGCATTCTTTTACACTTCTTTTGTAAATATTCGTTAAAAAACCACGGACATTGCTTGTTGGTGAGCTAATGGTCAAGTATTATCGTTAGCCTTAAATTAGAAGCAACCTGTTTTATTTTAAAAGTGAATGAGCACTTTTAATGATTTAACCCAAAAAAAGAAGTTTACAAAATTAATGGCTTTAACTAATTACCTTATACCGCTTAATGCTGCGCTAGCAAAATTACCGCATAAAAAAATAGCACAAGCGCTGAGTCTTGGCTTGTTAATTTATATTGCTTTTATTTTAGCTAAAATCACATGGTTAATTGTGCCTAGCACTAGCCAAAGCGTTGGGCATGAA